>NZ_JBHXFL010000027.1:0-98008 GCF_042724095.1 Streptomyces sp. NPDC127100 | reverse complement strand
CCCCGCGGCCGGCCCGGGGGCGCGGGCCGCCCCCGACGGGGCGGGGGGGGGGGGGGGCGGCCCGCGGGCCGGGGGGGGGGGGGGGGGCCCCGCCCCCCCCCCCGCCCCCCCCCCGCCGCGCTGGGCAACGCGTTGCGCGCCCGGTACGGCCTGACCGGCGATCCCGCCGATCTGGACGCCGCGATCGCGCATCTGTCCGCCGTGGCGGCCTTCGCCATGGAGGAGCCGACACCCCGCGCCGCGTCGCGGCTGCTCGCGCCCGCGATGGCCCTGCACGCCCGCTACCGGCTCGACCCCGACGGCAACCGCGCGGACCTGGCCGAGGCCCTCGCGCTGCTGCGGCGGGCCGAGGGTCTGCTGCCGCCGGGTCACCCGGAGCGGCCCGTGGCCCTCTGCGACCTCGGGCTGGTGCTGAGCGACCGTCACGAGCACAGCGGCCGCCCGTCGGACCTCAACGAGGCGATCGAGGCGCTGCGGGAGGGCGTGGCGCTCACCCCGGAGGGGCACGAGGTGCTCGGCGTGCGGCTGCTCAACCTGGGGATGGCCCTGGGCCTGCGCCACGGCCTGTCGAGTGACGGCGAGGACCTGCGCGAGGCGCAGGAGTGCCGGCGCCGTGCCGGGCAGCTGCCCGGTCTCGGTCCCGCACACCGCGCGACGCTGCTCGGCTCCACCGCGGTCGGCGTGCTGACCGGCTTCGAGCGCGCCCCCGACCCGGACGCCCGGCTCGACGAGGCCGTCGGGCTCTTCCGGCAGTCACTCGCGCTGACCCCGGCGGACGACCCCCGCCTGCCGCGCCGGCGCCACAACCTCGCCATGGCGCTGATGACCCGGTGCGAGAGGGCGCGGCGGCCCGGCGACGCGCGCGAGGCACGCCGGCTGGCCGACGCGGTGATCGCGGCGCTGCCCGACGACTCGCCCGAGCTGCCCGCCGCCCTGACGGTGGCCGCCGAGTCCCGCCTGGCGGGCCTGGGTTCCCTGGTGTCGCCGGGCGCCCGGAGCGAGGCGATGGCACTGCTGCGCCGGGCGGTCGAGCTCACCCCGCCCGGTCACGCGAGGCGCGCGCTGCGGCTGACGAACCTGGGCGTCGTCCTGCGCGACCGGAGCACCGGCCGGCGCCGCGACGCCGACCCGGCGGAGGCGGCCGAGTTGTTCCGGACGGCCGCCATGGAGCAGCAGTGCCCGCCGTCGGAGCGGCTGAACGCCGCGCGGGCCTGCGGTGACCTCTGGGCGGAACGCGGCGTGTGGGACCGTGCGGTGGACGGCTATGTGCGGGCGGTCGACCTGCTGCACTCCGTCGCGCCGCGCCACCTGCTGCGCGACGACCAGGAGTTGCTGCTCGGCCGGACCGTCGGTCTGGGCGCCGCCGCGGCCGCCTGTGCGGTGCGCCGCGGCCGGCCCGGGCTCGCGGTCGGGCTCCTCGAGCAGGCCAGGGGCGTCCTGCTGTCCCAGGCCTTCGACGCGGACAGCGACCTCACCCGGCTCCGGGAGAGCGCACCCGAGCTGGCCGACCGGTTCGAGGAGCTCCGGGCGGCCCTCGACACGGCCACCGAGGAACAGGGGGAACTGAGCGCGGAACTCGTGGACGGCCTCCCGGACGGCGCGGTCCGCCCGTCCGGCGCCGCCGACGCGCGGGCCGACCGGCGCCAGCGGCTGGCCGCCGAGTGGCAGGAACTCACGCACCGCATCCGTACCGGACATCCGGGCCTGGGCCTGCTGCGCCCCGTGCGCGAGTGGGACGAGAGCGAACTGCGGGCGACGGCCGCGGCCGGCCCGGTGGTCCTCGTCAACGTCTCCCCCCACGGCAGCGACGCCCTGGTCGTCACCGGGCGTTCCGTCGACGCCGTGCCGCTGCCCGGCCTCGATCCGCGGACGACGGCGGCACGCCGGGCGGCGTTCGAGGAGGCACTCGTGCGCATCGGGGCGCCCGGTACCCCGCGCGCGCAGGCACGGCGCGCCCAGGAGGTCGTCCGGGCCACGCTCGATTGGCTGTGGCGGACGGTCACCGGCCCCGTCCTGGACCACCTGGGCCTGCCGGCCCGGCCCTGCGGACCGTGGCCCCGCGTGTGGTGGTCGCCCGGCGGCGCCCTGGGCACGCTGCCGCTGCACGCGGCGGCCCCCGCCGACGGCTCCCCCGGCGCGCTCGACCGGGTGACGTCCTCGTACACACCGACGCTGCGGGCCCTGCACCACGCCCGGCAGCGCGTCGCGCGCCCCGCGGGCACCACGGCGCTCGTGATCGGCGTCGCGGAGGCCGCCGGCGCCGCTCCCCTGCCCGGCGCGCGCCGGGAGACGGAGCACCTGGCCGGGCTGCTGCCCGGGGCCGCGGTGCTGACGGACGCGGCCGCCACGCGTTCGGCCGTCGTCTCCGCCCTGCCCCGTCACGCCCACGTCCACTTCGCCTGCCACGCCCTCAGCGACCTGGCACGGCCGTCCGAGAGCCGGCTGGTGCTGCACGACGCCACCGAGCGTCCGCTGACCGTCCGCGACCTCGCCCGGCTCCGGCTGCCCTCGGCCCGGCTGGCGTACCTGTCCGCCTGCGACACCCTGCGCAGCAGCCCGGAGCTCGCCGACGAGGCCGTCCACATCGTCAGTGCCCTCCAGATGGCGGGATTTCCGCACGTCGTGGGCTCCCTGTGGCACGTCGTGGACGCCGTCGGCGCCGAGGTCGCGCGGGGCGTGTACGAGGAGCTGCGCACGGGCGGCGGCGCGCTGGACGTGTCCCGTACGGCCGGGGCCCTGCACACGGCGGTGCGCGCGCTGCGGGACCGGTACCCCGGGACGCCCAGCCTGTGGGCCTGCCAGGTGCACGCCGGTCCCTAGGACCTGCTCGCCCCGCACCGAGACGCACCGTCTCTCTGCGGCCCGGCCCTGGGCCCCGCGCCCCGCATACCCTGTCCCCGTGTCAGCCCCCCGTCTGCGTCGCGTCGCCGTCCTCGTGCTCGAGGGCGCCAAGCCGCTCGACGTCGGCATCCCCGCACAGGTGTTCACGACCCGCGCCAGCATGCCGTACGAGGTGCGGGTGTGCGGCGCGGTGCCCGGTCTGGTGACCGGCGGCGACGGCCTGTCGTACCACGTCGCCCACGGCCTCGACGCGCTCGCCTGGGCCGACGTCGTCTTCCTTCCCGGCTACCGGTTCCCGGACCGCGAGGACCCGCCGCCGGCCGTCCTCGACGCGCTGGTCGCCGCCCACGACCGGGGCGCGCGGCTCGCGGCCATCTCGACGGGCGCCTTCGCGCTCGCCGCCACGGGCCTGCTCGACGGCAGGCGGGCCACGACGCACTGGCACTACACGCGGGCCCTGGCGGCCAGGCATCCGCTGGTCCGGGTCGACGAGAACGTCCTGTTCGTCGACGAGGGCCGGGTGCTCACCTCGGCGGGCGCGGCCTCCGGCATCGACCTGTGCCTGCACGTGCTGCGCGGCGACCTCGGGGTGGCCGCGTCGAACCACGCGGCCCGGCGCCTGGTCGCGGCGCCCTACCGCAGCGGGGGCCAGGCGCAGTACGTGCCGCGCAGCGTGCCCGAGCCGCTCGGCGAGCGGTTCGCCGCCACCCGCGAGTGGGCGCTGCACCGGCTGGGTGAGCCCCTCACCCTGGAGACGCTCGCCCGGCACGCGGCCGTGTCGCCGCGCACGCTGTCGCGGCGCTTCGTCGAGGACACGGGGTACACGCCGATGCAGTGGGTCATGCGGGCCCGCGTCGACCTGGCGCGTGAACTGCTCGAACGGTCGCAGCGCAGCGTCGAGCAGATCGCCGACGAGGTCGGCCTCGGCACCGCCACCAATCTGCGGCTGCACTTCCAGCGGATCCTCGGCACCACGCCGACCCAGTACCGGCGCACCTTCGCCCAGGGCGAGTGACGCCCTCCCGCCCTTTGGCGAGATCCTTTCGAACCGTGGCGATCACGCCGCTGTCCCGGAGGTCCACCGCGCGACAGCCTGGGTGGCGAGACGAAGGGACACCACTCATGACTCGCATCGCCATCAACGGATTCGGCCGCATCGGACGCAATGTGCTGCGCGCCCTGCTGGAGCGCGGCAGCGACCTGGAGGTCGTCGCCGTCAACGACCTCACCGAGCCCGCCACGCTGGCGCGACTGCTCGCCTACGACACCACGGCCGGCCGGCTGGGCCGCCCGGTGACCGCCGACGGGGACGCCCTCGTCGTCGACGGCCGCCGGATCAAGGTGCTCGCCGAGCGCGAGCCCGCGCGGCTGCCCTGGGCCGAGCTGGACGTCGACATCGTGCTGGAGGCGACCGGCCGCTTCACGTCGGCCAAGGCCGCCCGCGCCCACCTCGACGCGGGCGCCCGGAAGGTGCTCGTCAGCGCGCCGTCGGACGGCGCCGACGTCACGCTCGCGTACGGGGTCAACACCGATGCCTACGACCCGGACGTGCACACCGTCGTCTCGAACGCCTCGTGCACCACCAACGCGCTCGCGCCGCTGGCCGCCGTGCTCGACGAGCTGGCCGGTATCGAGCACGGCTTCATGACGACGGTGCACGCCTACACGCAGGAGCAGAACCTCCAGGACGGTCCGCACCGGGACGCCCGCCGCGCGCGTGCCGCCGCCGTCAACATCGTGCCGACCACCACGGGCGCGGCCAAGGCGATCGGCCTGGTGCTGCCGAACCTCGACGGCAAGCTGTCGGGCGACTCGATCCGGGTGCCCGTACCGGTCGGGTCGATCGTCGAGCTCAACACCACCGTCTCCCGCGAGGTGACGCGCGAGGACGTGCTGGCGGCCTACCGTGCCGCGGCCGAGGGCCCGCTGGCCGGTGTCCTGGAGTACTCGGAGGACCCGCTGGTGTCGTCGGACATCACCGGCAACCCGGCCTCGTCGGTCTTCGACGCGGAGCTCACCCGCGTCGACGGACGCCACGTCAAGGTGGTCGCCTGGTACGACAACGAGTGGGGCTTCTCGAACCGCGTGATCGACACGCTGCTGCTGCTCGCCACCCGTTGAGGGGACAGCCGGTTACCGGTCCGCGGACTTCACCCGTCACAATGGTGGGATGAGCAATTCCAAGGTTTTCTTCGACATCGACATCGACGGCAAGGACGCGGGCCGCATCGTCTTCGAGCTCTTCGAGGACGTCACCCCCAAGACCGCCAAGAACTTCATCGAGCTCGCGACCGGCGAGCACGGCTTCGGCTACAAGGGTTCCCCGTTCCACCGGGTCATTCCGCAGTTCATGCTGCAGGGCGGTGACTTCACCGAGGGCAACGGCACCGGCGGCAAGAGCATCTACGGCGAGAAGTTCGCGGACGAGAACTTCCAGCTGAAGCACACCGGCCCGTACCTGCTGTCGATGGCGAACGCGGGTCCGAACTCCAACGGCTCGCAGTTCTTCATCACCACCGTCCCCACCCCGTGGCTGGACGGCAAGCACGTCGTCTTCGGCAAGGTCGTCGAGGGCACGGACGTGGTGGACCGGATCGAGGGCTACGGCTCCTCCCCGTCGGGCCGCACCTCCGCGACCATCACGGTGCGGGAGTCGGGCCGGCTCTGAGCCCGCCCCCGGCTGGGCGAGGGCCCGCCGGACACGGCGCCCGCCGCACTCGGTGCGGCGGGCGCCGTCCCGTTCCCGCCGTCCGCTCGCCGCCCGCGTGGTGAGGGGCGCCCCGCGGTGCGACGCTGGGGTGGAGAGGCGTCCGAGGAAGGGAACCGGGAGGGCCGATGGGGCGTGACGTCCCGGCGCTGGTCTTCACCCGCGAGGACCGCCGCCGGTACCGGATCAAGATGCAGGAGTGCCTGGAGGCCTTCGCGCAGATGCTGCGCGAGTCGCGGTTCGAGACCGAGCGGCCCCAGGTCGGGCTGGAGATCGAGCTCAACCTGGTCGACGACCGGGCCGAACCGGCGATGCGCAACAGCGACGCCCTGGAGGCCATCGCGGATCCCGCCTGGTCCACCGAGCTGGGCCGGTTCAACCTGGAGATCAACGTCCCGCCCCGCCGGCTGACCGCGGGCGGTCCCGACGCCTGGGAGACCGAGATCCGCGCCGCCCTGAACCACGCCGAGGACCGGGCGAAGTCCGTCGGCGCGCATCTGATCATGATCGGCATCCTGCCCACGCTGCGGCAGTCGGACGTCGGCGAGGCGGCACTGTCGGAGAATCCGCGGTACCGGATGCTCAACGACCAGGTGTTCGCCGCCCGGGGCGAGGACCTGCACATCGAGGTGGACGGGGTCGACCGGCTGCGGACCTATGCGGACACGATCACTCCGGAGGCCGCGTGCACCAGCACCCAGTTCCACCTCCAGGTGGCGCCGGAGGAGTTCGCCGGCTACTGGAACGCCGCGCAGGCGATCGCCGGGGTGCAGGTCGCCCTCGCGGCGAACTCGCCGTTCCTGCTCGGCAAGGAACTGTGGCACGAGAGCCGCATACCGCTGTTCGAACAGGCGACCGACACCCGGCCGCAGGAGATCAAGGCGCAGGGCGTACGGCCGCGGGTGTGGTTCGGCGAGCGGTGGATCAACAGCGTCTTCGACCTGTTCGAGGAGAACCTGCGCTACTTCCCCGCTTTGCTGCCGCTGTGCGAGGAGCAGAACCCGGCGGAGACGCTGGACCGCGGTGACATCCCCGAGCTCGGAGAGCTCACCCTCCACAACGGCACCATCTACCGCTGGAACCGCCCGGTCTACGCCGTCGCCCACGACAAGCCGCACGTCCGGGTGGAGAACCGGGTGCTGCCCGCCGGGCCGACCGTCGCCGACACCCTCGCCAACGGCGCCTTCTACTACGGGCTCACGCGCGCCCTGGTGCAGGAGGACCGGCCGGTGTGGTCGCGGATGTCGTTCTCGGTCGCCGAGGACAACCTGCACACCGCGGCCCGCAACGGCATCGAGTCGCTGCTGTACTGGCCCGGCATGGGCGAGGTGCCCGTGGCCGAGCTCGTGCTGCGGCGGCTGCTGCCGCTGGCGCACCTGGGGCTTGAGCTGTCCGGCATGGACGCGGCCTGGCGGGAGCCGCTGCTCGGCATCATCGAGCAGCGGTGCGTCACGGGGCGCAACGGCGCGGTCTGGCAGAAGGAGACGTTCCATCACATCGACGACTCCACGCACGTCGGCCGGCACGAGGCCCTGCGGCGGATGACCCTGCAGTACATGGACTACATGCATCTCAACGCCCCGGTCCACACCTGGCCGGTCGACTGACCAGGGAGGCGGCAGACGATGTGCCGATGGCTGGCCTACTCGGGCGCGCCGGTGCTGCTCGAGACCCTCCTGTACAGGCCGGAGCACTCGCTGATCGACCAGAGCCTGCACTCCCGGATGGGGGTGGAGACCACGAACGGGGACGGGTTCGGCGTCGGCTGGTTCGGTCCGGAGATGCGGACACCCGCGATCGTGCGGGAGACCGGCCCGGCGTGGAGCAACCGCAATCTGCGGGAGATCGCCGGGCACGTCCGTTCGTCGCTGTTCTTCGCGCACATCCGGGCCTCGACCGGCAGCGCGGTCCAGCAGACCAACTGCCATCCGTTCCGGCACGGCCGCTGGATGTGGATGCACAACGGAGCGATCGCCGAGTTCCACCGGATCCGGCGGGACCTCGCCCTCGCCGTGGACCCGCGGCTCTTCCTCGACATCGAGGGGTCGACGGACTCGGAGATGATGTTCTTCCTGGCCCTCACGCTCGGTCTGCGGGACGATCCGCCGGGGGCGGTGGCGCGGATGGCGGGGCTGGTGGAGGAGATCGGTCACGAGCACGGCGTGGAGCATCCGCTCCAGATGACGGTCGCCGTGACGGACGGGCGCCGGCTGTGGGCGTTCCGCTACTCCAGCCAGGGGGACTCACGGTCGCTGTACTACAGCTCCCGGGTGGAGACGCTGCGCGCGCTGCATCCCGGGATGCCGTTCCTGCGGGAGGCGTCCGACGAGACCCGGCTCATCGTCTCGGAGCCCCTGGGCGACCTGCCCGGCGTCTGGAACGAGGTTCCCGAGGGCAGCTGCGGGGTCGTCCGGCCCGAGGGCGACGACCTGCTCCCGTTCGCGCCGCGGGCCGCCTGACGCCGGCAGCCGGGCGGGCGGGCACGCCCGCCCTCACCGGGTCCAGTCGCGCGGGCCGCCGCCGCGCCACTCGATCCACTCCGCGGCCTCCACGTCCGACGCCTCCACGTCCTCCATCCCGGCGCGGCGCAGGAACTCCGCGATGTCGACGAGCGTGTAGGCCAGCCCGATGAAGGCACCGTCGAAACGGACGCGCCGGCCCCCGTCCCGGGCGGGCGGGTAGATGACGAGGGCGGGGTCACTGGGCATGCTCCCAGGGTGTGGCGGATGCCGTCCGGGCGCACCCGGGGACCGCCGGTGGGGCCGGCGCGCGGAGCCGGGGCGCACGGCCGGTCAGTGCTCCCCCTCCTCGAACGGCCGTTTGCGGGCCGACTCCCCCGCGGACAGGTGCTGCAGGGCCTCGACCAGTTCCTGGCAGGCGCGCTCCACCGAACGCCGGGTGTTGCGCTGTTCGGTGATCACCGCCGACAGCAGCAGCGCGGTCAGACCCATGACCCCGTTGAAGGCCTGGAGTTTGGTCATCACCTCGATGTCGGTCAGCCGCGCGAAGGAGCCCGACCGGTCCGTGGCGGCGACGGTGGCCGTGACGGAGGCGAAGAGCGCGCACGGCAGGCTGCCCGCCAGCTGGAACCGCAGCGCCGCCCAGATCAGCAGCGGGAAGACCAGGAACTGGAGGCCGGCCGGGCTCTGGGTGATCGGCGGCACCGCGGCGCCGACGACGAGGACCAGTGCCGCCGCCTCCGGCCACCGGGCGCGCGAGGGCGGCCAACGGGCCTCGTACAGGAGCAGGATCAGCGGGGTGACGAGGACGACGCCCATCGCGTCGCCCGCCCACCAGGCCAGCCAGACGGGCCAGAAGCGGTCCGAGGCGAGGTCGCCGGTGAGGACCGCCATGCCGACGCCGACGCCGGCGCTGATGAGCATGGCGGTGAGAGCGCCGAGGAAGACCAGCGACAGGCCGTCGCGCAGCCGGCTCAGGTCGGTGCGGAAACCCACCGCGCGCAGCAGCAGGTACGCGCAGACGGGGGCGGCGGTGTTGCCGGCGACGATGCCGAGCGCCGAGGGCTGCAGCGGGGAGAGGGACACGACGACCAGGAGGGCGCCCAGGGCGATGCCGGGCACGCAGCGCGGCCCGAGGATCAGCAGGCAGGCCACCGCGACGCCGGTGGGAGGCCACATGGGGGACACCACCGCGCCCTCCACGACCAGGTGCCGCAGCAGCCCGAGCCGTCCCGCCGCGTAGTAGCAGCCCGCGACGAGCAGTGTCTCCATGACCCGGACGAGCGGGCGCGGCCAACCAGCGATACCCACCACAGCAGCCATCAGACACCGGCGCCGCCGCGTCGGCGAGGCGAGCGGCGCACCGCCCGTCCTACGGCTGAGCGGCCCGCCCGTCGTGGCCCACGACGAGCACGGCCGCGTCGTCCTCGTGTCCGACCAGTGCCGCGTTCTTGATCACGGCGGCCGCCAGCGAGGCGGCCTCCATGCCCGCGACGGCCGCGATGCCGGCGAGCCGCACGACCCGTTCGAGGCCCTCGTCGACCGGCAGTGAGGGGCCCTCGACCACACCGTCCGTGAGCAGCAGGAAGACGCCGCCCGTGGTGAGCCGGTAGCGGGTCACCGGGTACTCCATGCCCTCCAGGACTCCCAGCGGCGGGCCTCCCTCGTCCTCGGAGACCCCGGACTTCCCGTCCGCCGTGGCCCACACGCAGGGGATGTGCCCGGCCCGCGCGCTCTCCAGCGTGCCGGTGCCGGGGTCGAAGCGCATGAAGGTGCAGGTGGCGAAGAGATCGGTGCCCAGCGTCAGGAGCAGGTCGTTCGTACAGGCGAGCAGTTCGCCGGGCTCGCTCGTGACGGAGGCCAGTGCGCGCAGGGCGACGCGGATCTGTCCCATGAAGGCCGCCGCGTCGATGGTGTGGCCCTGCACGTCCCCGACGGACAGGCCTATGCGCCCGTCGGGCAGCGTGAAGGCGTCGTACCAGTCGCCGCCGACGTTGAGCCCGGCATAGGCGGGCGCGTAGCGGGCGGCCAGGTGGAAGCCGGGGACCTCGGGCATGTCGGCCGGGAGCATGCCGCGTTGCAGGGCGATGGCCAGTTCCACCCGGGAGCGCTGGAGCTCCGCTAGCTCGCGCGCCTGTGCGGTCAGCGATCCGAGCCTGGCCAGCAGCTCGTCGCCGTCGTGTACGGGGCGCTTGCGGAACATCGACCGCTCCAGCTCCAGAGGATGAGCCCGCGGGGGACACGTATCACTATGGCACCGTTCGTCCCCCCTGCGCGGCGGGAGGGAGTCGCCGGGCGGTCCCCCGCGATCGGCGGCGACGGGTGCGCGCGGGCCGGAACGCGGCGCCGCGGGCCGGGAGGCCGCTTGGGCGGGGAGTGGGCCGTCCGGGTGGGACGGGCCGCGGCGGAGTGCCGCGGGGCCGGCGGGGCGGGACGGCACGGTGGCCGGCGAGCCAACAAATGGTATTCCATTTACCGCGAACCTCTTGACGGTGCCGTTTGGCGAAAACTACGTTCTGGGACACGGAATCCCGGTTCCACTTCATGGAAACCGCCAACTCCCCCTGCACCCCGACCAGGAGTCCCCGCATGACTGCCCTGGAAGACCGCCGTGCGTCCGCACCGACGGACGACACCGCCACCAGCTCCGGCCTCTACACCTACGACCTGGCCCCGACGAAGCGGGAGGGGCGCCGCTGGGGCGCCTACAACGTCTTCACGCTCTGGGCCAACGACGTGCACAGCCTGGGCAATTACGCGTTCGCCATCGGACTGTTCGCCCTGGGGCTGAACGTCTGGGGCATCCTGGCCGCCTTCGCGCTCGCCTCCGTCCTGCTCTTCCTCCTGCTCACCCTGTCCGGGTTCATGGGACACAAGACGGGCGTCCCGTTCCCCGTGATGAGCCGTATCGCGTTCGGCATCAAGGGAGCGAAGATCCCGGCCGCCGTGCGCGGCGCCGTCGCCATCGCCTGGTTTGGTATCCAGACCTATCTCGCCTCGGCCGTACTCAGCGCTCTGCTGGTGGCGCTGTTCCCGGATCTGAGCCGGCTGGACACCGACTCCCTGCTCGGCCAGTCGACGCTCGGCTGGATCACTTTCCTGGTGCTGTGGGCGCTCCAGGTGCTCATCGTGAGCTACGGGATGCAGATGATCCGGCGGTACATGGCCTTCGCGGCACCCGTCACGCTGCTCACCATGTGCGCGCTCGCCGTCTGGATGTTCGTCCGCGCGGACGGTTCGGTCTCCCTGTCCGACGGCGATCCGCTCACCGGCGGCGCGATGTGGCTCCAGGTCCTCCAGGCGGCCGCGCTGTGGGTGGTGATCTACGGGACGTTCGTCCTGAACTTCTGCGACTTCACCCGTTCCGCCAGGGACCGGGGCTCCATCGTCCGGGGCAACGTGATCGGCATCCCGGTGAACATGCTCTTCTTCGCCTGCATCGTCGCGGTGCTCAGCGGGGCCCAGTTCAGCCTCGACGGACGCGTCATCACCAGCCCGACCGACATCGTCAGGTCCGTGCCCAACATGTTCCTGCTGGCGGTCGCCTCGCTCGCCCTCATCGCCCTGACGGTCGCGGTCAACCTGCTGGCCAACTTCGTGGCGCCGATCTACGCCCTGGTCAACCTCTTCCCCCGCCGGCTCGACTTCCGCCGGGCCGGTCTGGTGAGCGCCGTGCTGGGCCTGGTCATCACGCCCTGGAACCTCTACAACAGCCCGGTCGTCGTGAACTACTTCCTCGGCGGGCTCGGCGCCCTGCTCGGCCCGCTCTTCGGCGTGATCATGGCGGACTACTGGCTGCTGCGGAAGGCCCGGGTCAACGTGCCCGCCCTCTACACCGAGGACGCGGACGCCGAGTACCACTACCGGCGGGGCTACAACCCGCGGGCCGTCGCCGCCTTCCTGCCGAGTGCCGCGATCGCCGTCGTGGTCGCCCTCGTGCCCTTCTTCCACGCCGCGGCCGGGTTCTCCCGGTTCGTCGGCGCTCTCGTCGCCGCCGCCCTGTACGCGGCGGTCGCCGACCGTGCCGCACCGATCCGCGACGTGGACGGCGAGGCCATCGCCGTCGCCGCCGAATGACCGACTCGAACCGAAGGCCCCACCCCATGCGCATCCTCGTGGTCAACGTCAACACCACACGGTCCATCACGGACGCGATCGGCAGGCAGGCGACGGGCGCCGCCTCACCGGGGACCAAGATCGTCCCCCTCACCCCCTCCTTCGGTGCCGAGTCCGTCGAGGGGAACTACGAGAGCTACCTCGCAGCGGTGGCCGTCATGGAGACCGTCCGCGCCCACCCCGAGCCGTTCGACGCGGTGATCCAGGCCGGATACGGCGAGCACGGGCGGGAGGGACTGCAGGAACTGCTCGACGTCCCCGTCGTCGACATCACCGAGGCCGCGGCGAGCACCGCGCAGTTCCTCGGCCGCCGCTACTCCGTCGTCACCACCCTCGACCGCACGGTGCCCCTCATCGAGGAGCGGCTGGCGGCGGCGGGGCTGAGTGCCCGGTGCGCGTCCGTGCGGGCCAGCGGACTCGCCGTCCTGGAACTCGAGCGCGACGAACGGTCGGCCGTGGACGCCATCGCCGAACAGGCCGCCCGGGCGGTGGAGGACGACCGGGCCGAGGTGATCTGCCTCGGCTGCGGGGGGATGGCCGGCCTCGCGGAACGCGTCGAGGAGCGCACCGGGGTTCCCGTCGTCGACGGGGTGACCGCCGCCGTGACCGTCGCGGAGTCCCTGGTCCGTCTCGGCCTGTCCACGTCCAAGGTCCGCACGTACGCGGCGCCGCGCCCCAAGCGGATCGTCAACTGGCCCCCGGCGACCGGCTGACGGCCCGCGTCGTCCCGCCTCCGTCCGGGCCGCCCGCAGCGGTCCGGACCGCTGGCCGCACCGGCCGCGCGGTATCCTGACGGGCCGCTCCGCTGCCGCGCCGCACCGCCGCAGCCGGTGCGCCGTGGAACGGGACGAACGACGAAGGACGGCGATGACCGCGGCAGGGGAATTCACGCCCGAGTCCGAGCGGGTGACCCGGCAGTTGCGCGACGAGATCCTGGACGGGGTGCGACGGCCGGGGAGCAGACTCGTCGAGCGGGAGCTGGCCGAGGCACTCGGTGTGAGCCGGCTGCCCGTCCGCGAGGCCCTGCGGACCCTCGTGTCCGAGGGGCTGGTGACACCCAGGCCACGGACATGGGCGGTGGTACGCGAGTTCACCGCGAGCGACATCGCCGATCTCGACGAAGTCCGCTCGGGCCTGGAGACCCTCGCCTTCCGGCTCGCCGCGCAACGGCACACCCGCGCCGGGCTGGAGAAACTGCGCACGATCGTGGACACCGAGCTGGCGGCGGCCCGGGCCGGCGACGCGGTACGGGCCCACCGGGCGGCGGCCGACTTCCACCAGACCGTCATCTCCCTCGCCGCCAACGAACTGCTCAACGAGCTGGAAGGCGTTCTGCGCAGCCGGCTGCGGTGGCTCATGGGCCGGCACGACGACCTCGAGGGCGTCGCGCTGGAACACGAGGCCCTCTGCCGGGCGATCGCGGAACGCGACGTCGACCGGGTGCAGGAGCTCGTCCTGGCCCACCTCGCCACGAGCCGCAGCGCCGCCCTGGGCCACCACGCCCGGCAGGACGGGGAGCAGGAGCGGACCTGACGACCGCCGGCGCCCGGCCGCCGGGGGCACCGCCGCGCGCCGGTCCGCCGGACGTCACAAGGTCACGTCGGACCACTGGTCGAGCGGGTCGGCGTCGTCGGAGAACCCTCCGGGACCGCCGTCCCGGCGGTCCAGCGTCTGCTCGGTCCAGATGACCTTGCCCGTGGGGGTGTACCGGGTTCCCCAGCGTTCGGCGTACCGGGCGACGAGGAACAGGCCGCGTCCGCCCTCGTCCGTGGCGGCCGCGTGGCGCAGGTGCGGGGAGGTGCTGCTGCCGTCGGCCACCTCGCAGATCAGACCGCGGTCGCGCAGCAGGCGGACGTTGATGGGTGCGCTGCCGTAGCGGATGGCGTTGGTGACCAGTTCGCTGAGGATGAGCTCGGTGGTGAAACCGGCCTCCGCCAGGCCCCAGGTCTCCAGCTGCCGGCCTACGTCGGCGCGGACCGCGGAGACGGCCGCGGTGTCGCGGGGCACGTCCCATTCGGCGACCTGCCCGGGGTCGAGCACCCGGGTGCGGGCGACCAGGAGCGCGATGTCGTCGCGCGCGTGGTCCGGCGGGAGGGCCTGGAGCACCGCGCGGCAGGTCTGCTCGGGGGGCCGGTCGGGGTGGGACAGCGCGGCGCGCAGGATGTCGAGGCCGACGTCCAGGTCCCGGTCGCGGTCCTCGACGAGCCCGTCGGTGTAGAGGACGAGCTGGCTTCCCTCGGGCACCTGGAACTCGGTGCTCTCGAAGGGCAGGCCGCCCAGGCCCAGCGGCGGGCCGGCCGGCAGGTCGGGGAAGGACACGGTGCCGTCCGGGAGGACGAGGGCGAGGGGCGGGTGTCCCGCCCGGGCCGGACAGCAGGTGCCGGCGACCGGGTCGTAGACGACGTAGAGGCAGGTGGCGCCGATGAGTCCCTCGTCCTCCCCCTGGGCCGCCCGCTCCCGGTCGAGCCGGGCGACCAGGTCGTCCAGGCGGGCCAGCAGTTCGTCGGGGGCCAGGTCGAGGGTGGCGAAGTTGTGCACCGCGGTACGCAGCCGTCCCATGGTGGCCGCCGCGTGCAGCCCGTGTCCCACCACGTCCCCGACCACCAGCGCCACCCGGGCGCCGGACAGCTCGATCACGTCGAACCAGTCGCCGCCCACCCCCGCCTGGGCCGGCAGGTAGCGGTGGGCCAGTTCCAGGGCGCTCGGTTCCGGCAGGTCACGGGGCAGCAGGCTGCGTTGCAGGGTGACCGCCATGGCGTGCTCACGGGCGTAGCGGCGGGCGTTGTCGAGCGCGACGGCGGCACGGGCGGCCAGTTCCTCGGCGAACGGCACGTCCTCCTCGTCGAACGGCTCCGACCGGCCCGCGCGCCAGAAGCTCACCACGCCGAGCACGGCGCCGCGGGCACGCAGCGGCACCGTGATCAGGGCGTGGACGTCGTGGTCCGGCGGGGGCGCCGTGTCTGCGCCGTCCGGCGCGAGTCCCGCGCCGGCCGCGCTCAGGTCCGTCTCCAGTACCGCCCGGCCGCTCGCCACGCACCGTGCCTGGGGTGTGGAGTCGGCGAAGCGGACCGCACGGCCCACCGGCAGGGGTACCGGCCCGGTGCCGCTCCCGCTCACGGCGGCACGGCGCATGTCGGTGGCCATGGCCACCGGTTCCCTGCCGCTCAGCACCTCCTCGGTCAGTTCGACGGTGACGAGGTCGGCGAAGCGCGGCACCGCCACCTCGGCCAGCTCCCGTGCGGTGCGCTCCACGTCCAGGGTGGAGCCGACGCGTACCCCGGCGTCGTAGAGCAGTGTCAGGCGCTCGCGCGCCACCTCTGCCCGCCCGGTCAGGGCGCGCAGCTCGGTGGTGTCCCTGAGCGACACCACGCTCCCGGCGTACGCGCCGTCGGGGGCCGTGGGGCGCTTGTTGACCGCGAGCAACCGGTCGGCGGTCAGGTGCACCTCGTCGGTGGCCGTCCGGTCCGACGTCAGCAGGTCGGTGATGCCCGCGTCCAGGCCCAGGTCGGTGATGCGCGGCCGGTCGAGATCGGGCGGCAGGTCGAGCAGGCGCCGCGCCTCGTCGTTGGCCAGCAGCAGTCGCCCGTCGCCTCCCGTGATCAGCACGCCTTCGCGGACCGCGTGCAGCACCGCGTCGTGGTGGTCGTACATGCGGGTCATCTCCACCGGGCCGAGGCCGTGGGTCTGGCGCAGCAGCCGGCGGCTCACCAGTGCCGTGCCGCCCGCGCACACGACCAGTGCCCCGGCCGTGGCGCCGAGGAGGATCGGCAGCTGCCCGGCCGCCATGTCCGCCACCTTGCGGACCGTGATGCCGACCGTCACCGCTCCGACGGCGGTACCGTCGGCCCTGGTCACGGCGACGGTGGAGACGACCGAGAGCCCCACGCTCGTTTGGGCGGTCCGTGTCTCGGGCCGGTTCGGCGGTGCGGCCGGACCGCTGGCGAGCTCGCCGATCCGGGCGGGGTCGGGGTGGGTGAAGCGGACCCCTTCCCGCGACTTCACGACGATGAGGTCGACGCCGGTGTCGTGTCTGATCCTCTCCGTGATGGGCTGCAGTACCGCGGTGGGGTCGGATCCGGTGATCGCGGCCTGTGTGCCGGGCGCGTGCGCGAGTGTGCTGGCGATGTCCAGGGACCGGTGCCGGGCCTCCTGGGTGCTGTCGTTCCGGGACTGGAGCACGAGGGCCAGGAGTGCGGCGGCCACGGTGAGGACGACGACGATCACCTGGAACAGGAGGACCTGGCCGGCGACGCTGCGTACGTCGAACAGGGACCGCAGCCGTCCCCCGGGACGCGTCGGCCGGAAACCGTCACCGCGCCGCCGGGACTCCCGGTGCCGGCCGGTGGCGGTGCGCGGAGGCCGCTCGTCGGCGGGGCGGGGGGACGGGGCCCGGGGGCGACCGGGGTGTGCGCTCACGCTCCGTGTTCCTCCCTCCCAAGTGTCCGGCCCTGGGTGGGGTGCCTCCGTTTCACGGCCGGGGAGCCGCCGGGGGCGCTCGCCGCGCGGAGCGGGTGACGTCGCGGCGGTCGCCTGCCGGGTCACTTTCCAGGATGCTCGTCGCATTCCTCACGAATGAGTCAACCGTACCCGCTCGGGCCTCACGGCGCGGTGCGTCGAGGGCCGCCCGGCACAGCACACGGCGCCCGGAAGCGTGAGGCTTCCGGGCGCCGTGGTGGGTTCAACGCGTCCCGGTCAGGCGGGGGTGATGTTCTCCGCCTGCGGGCCCTTCTGGCCCTGGGTGATGTCGAAGGTCACGGCCTGGCCTTCCTGGAGCTCGCGGTACCCGCTGGCGTTGATGTTGGAGTAGTGCGCGAAGACGTCGGGGCCGCCGCCGTCCTGCGCGATGAAGCCGAAGCCCTTTTCCGAGTTGAACCACTTGACGGTACCGCTGGCCATGCCTTTGCCTTTCAGCCGATATCGGATCCGCACCGCGCGGACCCGGAGGTGGTCGTCCTGGTCCAAGGCACTGCACAGCAGACCGCCCGCACCACGGTGCGGGCGGTCGGGTCGAACCACGACATCTGACGATGACGCTACACGGCATGTCCGCGCCCCACCAGTGAGTAAGGCCCTCGAGAGCGAACGGTGTTGCGCCCGCGGGGCCCCGCCGCACCGGTGCGCCCCCGTCCGGCGGACGCCGCGGTGTCCTCTTCCGTCACTCCCCGCGCACGGCGTCGTCCGTGCGCCATACGGGCGAGACCCGGGGCATCGGCACGACCCGGCCGCGCGGGTGGTCAACCAATGAGGTGCCCACCTACCGAACCGGAGGTTGAGATGAGCGTCAGGAAAGCCCTGGCCCTGGTGATCGGCGCGGTGTTGTGCACCGTTCTGCTGGGAACGGGCTGCTCCACGCGGACGCCCGACGGGCCCCCCGCACGACCGGCGCCCCCGCGCCCCGCCCCGGCGGTCCCGACCGCCCGCCCGCTGCCCGGGCTGGGACCCGCCGTCCGGGCACTCGTGCCCGCCGCCACCCGGCAGGCCCTGGTGGTCCGGGGTGAGACACCGGACTCCAACCGGGCCCAGGTGGTGCTCTACGAACGGCACCCCGCACGGGGCTGGCAGGCCGTGGCCGGCCCCTGGTCGGCCCACAACGGGCTGCTCGGCTGGACGGAGGACCACACCGCGGGCGACCTGCGCACGCCCGTCGGCGTCTTCCGGATCGGCGACGCGGGGGGCCGGCTGCCCGATCCGGGGACCCGGCTCCCCTACGACCAGGACCCCGAGTTCGCCCTCTCGGGCACCGGCCACCTGGGTGAGGACCTGGAGGGCTCGTTCGACCACGTGATCGCCGTCGACTACAACCGGGTGCCCGGCACCACCCCGCTGGACAAGACACGGCCGCTGGGCGAGGACAAGGGCGGCGGGGTGTGGATCCACGTGGATCACGGCGGGCCGACCAACGCCTGCGTGTCCCTGGACGAGGAGCACCTGGTCGCGCTGCTGCGCGCCCTGGACCCCGACCTGAGACCGGTCGTCGTCATGGGGCCCGCCTCGGCACTGGCGCGGTAGCGGGCGCGGCGGCAGCGGTCCCGCCGCGGCCCGGTACGGGTGCCGTGGCGGGACCGGTGGGTGCGCGCCGGGTCAGCTGGGCGTGGCCCGCCAGCGCTGCCGGGCTCCGCCGTCGTCGGTGGACTGGACGACGAGGCCGTCGGCGGTGGCGGTGAGGGACTGCCCGCTGTGCCGTGCCGTCAGCATGAGCGTCCCGTCCCGCGAGGTGACGGTCCACCGCTGGTTGGCGGTGCCGGTGCAGGTGAACTGGACCACCGCGGCTCCGGCGGCCTGCGAACTGCCGGCCACGTCGGCGCAGAGGCCGCTGCCGGCGTTCTTCAGCTCGTAGGTGCCGTCGTCGCCGCGCGTCACGTTCCACTTCTGCGACGGCGACGTGGAGGCCGCGCCGACCCGCAGCGGGCCGGCCTCGCCGTCCCCGGGCGCCTCGAGCCGTTCGTCGCCGCCGGTGTGGGCCAGGGCGTACTGGCCGTCCGGGATCGGCGGGGGAACGACGTCCTCGTTGCCCACGTCCAGCGCGAAGACGTGCACGGCGCTGTTGGCCGGCAGGGTGACGGCGGCGACGTCCTTGCCGGGATCGATACGCAGCGTCGTGGTGTAGAGGCGGTAGTCGACGGTGTCGTAGGCGGGCCCGGACGGGGTGTTCTTGCCCTTGGTGGTGATCGCGGTCCTCGCCCCGTACCGGTCGGTGGGCAGGCAGCACCAGTTGGGGAAGCCCAGCTCGGCCTCGGTGGTCGTGCCGTCGGTGTAGTGGACGGTCGCCGTGCCCTCGGCGCTGGCGCTGGTCCCGGTGCCGAGGAAGGCCAGCGCGTTGCCCTTCTCGCCGCCGGATACCTGGACGGTCTGGCCCTTGCCCGTGACGTTGTCGGGGGTGCCCGGTGCCGCGGCCGGCCAGGTGAAGGAGAAGCCGTTCGCCTCCACGGTGGCGCCCGGGGAGGCGCCCTGCCGGGCGAGGCGTTCGGCGATGAAGCTGGAGCCGCCCCCGTCGATGTCGCCCGGCGCGGGATCGTCCTGGGCCGTCACGCCGACGTTGTCGGCCGCCGAGGCGAGCGACGGGTGCGCCAGTGTGGTGTCGGTCCGGGTCCTCACGGAGTAGGTGCGGTGCTGCCGCGCGGTGTAGGACGCCTCGGCGGAGATGCCGTAGCTGCCCGGCGCGGCGTCCTTCGGGGGCGTCACGGTGAAGCGCGCCGTGAAGGTGCCGCCGTCCGGCAGGGCCCGGGTGCTTGTCGGCCCGGTCGCGGCCACCCGCCAGCCCTCGGGGGCGGCGACGGCCGCTCCGGTCACCGCGACCGGCTTGCCGGTGCTGTTGGTGACCGCGACGTCGACCTGCTGGGACGTGCCGACGGTGCCGACGGCCGCGGTGCGGGCGTCGAGGCCGACGGCACGGTCCTCGGGGTGCGTGCCGCCCACGGAGCCGGCTCCGTCGACGCGCACCGTCACCGGCCGGTCCGAGGACACCTGGGCGGTCCTGACGTGGACGACGCCGGTTCCTGCGTCGTAGTACCAGCCGGACGGGGCCGCCTCCAGTTCGCGTGCGGACGCCACCTCCCGCAGCCGCTGCCCTGCGGCCCGGACGCCGGACGGGTCGGTGTCCGTGTGCACGGTCAGGCCGTAGCGCCGCTGTGCGGGCTTGCCGTCGTACGCGCCCCGGAGCGCGCCGATGCGGATGTCCACGGGTCCGCGGTCGCGGGCGTCCGGCGCGGTCACCTCGATGCGCTGCGTGGCCGACTCGCCGTCGGCGTGGGCGCGGGTACGGCCGTCGTCCTCGTAGAGGGTGAAGGCGGAGTCGCCCTCGGGGTAGATGTCGAGGTCGAGACGGCCCGCCTTCTTGCCCTGCGCCCAGTCGGTCGTGCCCTCGGGGAACATGGGCACGATCGCGCCGGCGCGCACGAACAGCGGGAGCGTGTCCAGCGGGGCCCTGTAGCCGTCCAGGGTCCGTCCGCCCTCGTGGACACGGCCGGTCCAGTAGTCGACCCAGCGGCCCTCGGGCAGGTGGATGCCGTCGCGGACGTCGCTGTCCTCGTGGACGGGGGCGACCAGGAGGTCGTCCCCGGCCAGGAACTCGTACTTCGCCTCGTCACCCCAGGTGGCCGGGTCGTCGGGGTAGTTGAGGTACAGGGGTCGGGTGGGACCGACGCCCGTCCTCGTGGCGTTCGCCAGGTGTGTGTAGAGGTAGGGCAGCAGCCGCTCGTGCAGCAGCAGGTACTTCTTGTTGATCTCGGTGTACGGCGCGCCGTACCGCCAGGGCTGCTTGTCGCTCGCCGCCCAGCCGCTCATGGCGTAGGTCGTCGGCAGGAGCATCTTCCACTGCAGGTCGCGCACGTAGGTCTCGGCGCTGCCGCCGAAGATGCCGTCGACGTCGCCGGTGGTGACCGGCTGGCCCGACATGGTGGAACCGGCGTAGGTGGGGATCTGCCAGCGGATGTAGTCCCACGAGCCCGACTGGTCGCCGCTCCACAGGGCGCCGCAGCGCTGGGTGCCGGCCCAGCCCTCGATGGTGAGCACGGTCGCGCGGTCGGCGCTGTGCTCCTCGATGCCGTCCCGCGCCTTCTCGCAGGCGTCCAGGGCGAAGCGGTAACCGGGGCCGACCCAGGCGACGTCGGTCTTGCGCACCCGCACCCCGGCGGCGACCTCGGCCTGCTGCCCGGTCAGGTCCGCCTCGGTCCACAGCCCGAGTTCGGCGCCGTTTCCGTGCAGCATGGCGCCGGTTTCGGGGAGGTCCTCATAGCCGCAGCCGTAGCCGTCGTTGACGAGCATCCAGCCGAGCGGCATGCCCTGCCGGGCGTAGCCGTCGGCGATCTCGCGGGAGTCGCGCAGCGTCCGGCGTTCACCGCGGTTGGCATTGTGGAGGTAGCAGTCGGCGTCGCCGAGTTCCATGGCGTACATCGGCAGCAGGGCGGGGCGGCCGGTGAGCTCGGTGTAGCCGTCGATGACCTGCTTGGCGTCGCCGACGAAGTAGTAGGCGTCGAAGCGCTGCTCCTGGTGGGTGGTGCGCACCGGTGCGCCGAAGTCGTAGCGCCCGGGGGCGAAGGTGTTGCGCAGGACGCCGTAGCCGTTGCTGGAGAGGTAGAACGGCGCCGCGTTCGGGTTGCCGCCGTCGTTCCAGTCGTAGTCGCGGCTGATGTCGATGCTCCGGCCGCGGTGGCTGAAGCGGCCGTTCTGCATGCCGCCGCCGAAGAACTGCTCCCGCGCGCCCTGTCCGAGGGTCTGCGCTGTTCCGTCGGCGGACCAGGACAGCGGTGCGGTCTCCCGCCACAGCTGTCTGCCGTGCTCGTCGGCGAGGGCCAGGGTGACGGGCGACTTGGTGACCGTCAGGGTCGCCGCGTCGGTGCGGACGACGTACGCGTCGTTGGTCTCGGTGTGCGTCGAGTGGGCGCCCTGGTAGTCGGTCTTGACGACGATGTCCGCGTCGGGGGCGGAGGGGTCGGCGGGGTCGTCGTTCGCCGGGTCGGTGAAGTGCCCGTCCGGGGCGAGGCGGACGCGCAGGAGGTCGTCGTCGGGGAAGCTGAGGCGGAGTTTCGCGTCGCCCGAGGTGACGGTGTAGGTGTCGCCGTCCGCGGTGAAGCCGGTGGCCTCGCCGAGCCGGCCGCCGGTGGCGGCGGGCGCGTCACGGGTGCCCGCGTACGACGGCACCGCGACCGCGAGCAGCGCAGCGGCCAGGGCGGCGGCGAGCAGGCGCGCTCGGGACTGACCGGTCATGGTGCCCTCCGGGATCGGTCGGCGCTGCGGCCGCGTGCGCGTCGGTGGCGGCGGTTGCGCGCCGGGAGGACGGGCCGGACGCAGCGGGCATGTCGGGCATGACGGCAACGCCCCCCCAGCGGGCTGTCCGCGTCACAGCAGGAGCACTGTCGGTGCACGACTCTGGCGGGCCCGGCCCGGACATGTCAATACGTGCTCGATGCAAAGCTGTTTCGAGCAGTTCCGAGCACGATAGCTCGACTCGACGGGCTGGACCGCGCCGGGCGCGGCCGATACTCCGTCGGCACCCGACAAAGGCGGTGCGGTTGCTGTCGGGTGACCGGGGCGGGGTCGCCGCACGATGGAGGGCATGGACGACACGCTCTTGGTATCCCGCTTCCTCCGCGACGGCTTCGTGAAGCTGGAGGGCGCCGTCGCGCCGCGCGTGGCCGTGGACTGCGCGCGGCTGCTGTGGCGGGAGACGGGCTGCGACCCGGACGATCCGGCGACGTGGACGCGGCCGGTGCACTGGGTGCCCGGCATGGGGCAGGGGCCGTTCGCCGCCGCACCCAACTCCCCGGCCCTGCACCGCGCGTACGACCTGCTCGTAGGCGCGGGGCGGTGGGAGCCGCGCTACTCGCTGGGCACGTTCCCGTTGCGCTTCCCGCACGAGGAGGAGCCCGACGACGCGGGCTGGCACATCGAGGGCAGCTATCTGCCGGAGGGCGAGAGCTGGTACTTCACGAATCTGCTCTCCCGGGGCCGGGCGCTGCTGATGCTGTTCCTGTTCAGCGAGGTCGGTGAGGAGGACGCCCCGACCCGGATCCGGATCGGCTCGCACCTCGACGTGCCGAAGGTGCTGGAGAAGTACGGGGAGGACGGGGCGAGCGGGTTGACTCTCGCACCCGATCTGGCGGCGGTGTCCGGCGACCGGCCCGTCGCCCTCGCCACCGGGTCCCCGGGCGACGTCTTCCTGTGCCACCCGTTCCTGGTGCACGCGGCGCAACCGCACCACGGGGTGCGGCCGCGCTTCATGGCCCAGCCGCCGCTGATGCCGGCCGCGCCGTACGAACTGGAGCGAGCCGACGGCGCCTACTCACCGGTGGAGATCACGATCCGCCGGGGACTCGGACGGGCCACCCCCTGTCCGGACGGGGACGGCACCGACCGCAGCGCCGGCTAGGCATCCCTCCGCAGGACGTTCAGTGTGCTGCCGCGTCCAGCCACGGCTGGTGTCCCGGTCCGGTCGGATGGGTGCCCGTGACCCCCATGACCAGGGAGTAGAGGCTGGTCTCCGCGGTGATGAAGAGTCGGTTGCGCTTGGCGCCGCCCCAGGCGATGTTGGAGACCGCCTCGGGCACGTCGAGCCGCCCGATGAGCGTGCCGTCGGGGTCGTAGCAGTGCACTCCGTCGTTCATCGCGGCAGCCCAGAGCCGGCCCCCGTCGTCGAAGCGGAGATTGTCGAAGCGGGCGTTCGTGCGGCCGGCGGCGTCGGCGAAGACCTTGCCCTCGGACAGCGTGCCGTTCTCGCGCACGTCGAAGACCCGGATGCAGCCGGCCCGGGTGTCGGAGACGAAGAGCTGCTGCTCGTCGGCCGAGAAGACCAGGCCGTTCGGGGCTGCGAAGCAGTCGGCGACCAGGCGCACTTCGCCGCTGTCCGGGTCGACGCGGTAGACGTTGTTGGCGCCGATCTCGCTCTCGGCACGGTGGCCCTCGTAGTCGCTGGTGATACCGAAATCCGGGTCGGAGAACCAGATCGAGCCGTCGGACTTCACGGCCGCGTCGTTCGGGCTGTTCAGACGCTTGCCCTGCCAGCGATCGGCCAGCACGGTGCGGCTGCCGTCGTGTTCGGTCCTGGTCACCCGGCGGTTGCCCTGTTCACAGGTGATCAGCCGGCCCTGCCGGTCGAGGGTGTTGCCGTTGGTGTGCCCGGCGGAGCGGCGGAAGACGCCGACCTCGCCGGTCTCCTCGTCCCAGCGCAGCATCCGGTCATTGGGGATGTCGCTCCAGACCAACTGCCGCCAGGCGGGCACGTAGACCGGCCCTTCGGCCCACCGGCAACCGGTCGCCAGCACCTCGAGGCCGGCGTCACCGTTCATGCATCTCCCGGTACGGAACCGGTCGTCGAACATCTCGTACAGCTCGTCGGCCACGACTCTCCCCTTGTCCTCGCCAGCACCGAATCATATGCGGCACATCGGCAAGATTGCTGGATCGGATATGGTCTGATCAAGCAGAAGCCGAATGGAGAGTCGTGGATCACATCGATCGTGTCCTGCTGGAGCTGCTCCAGCAGGACGCCACCCAGTCCTACGCCGTTCTGAGCCGGGCAGTCGGCCTGTCGGCGGGAGCCGCCCACGAACGCGTGCGCAAGCTGCGCTCGCGCGGCGTCATCCGGCGCACCGTCGCCGAGGTGGACCCGGCGACGGTCGGCGGCGGTGTCCTGGCCTATGTGACGGTCGACTCGACCGCGTGGATGGGTGATTCCTCGGAGGGCTTCGCCGCGATCCCCGAGATACTCGAGGCGCACATCACGGCCGGCAGTGCCTCGGTGCTGGTGAAGGTCAGGACCGCGACCACCGAGCAACTGCAGGACGTGCTCCGCCGGATCTACGCGATCGACGGCGTCAGCGGGACGCAGGCCACCGTCGTCCTGGAGACCTTCTTCGAGCGGGCTGTCTCCCCCAGAGCCACCGAACAGCCCTGATTCTCGGGCCGTGCCGTCCCGGCGCTCCCGGAACTCCCAGGCGTCCGGTGCGGTCCGGCAGCAGGCCACGGCCGCGACGCGGCAGACCGTAGAGGCGGCCGTGTTGCACGTCGATGCCGGGCAGGCGGCGGCCGAGCAGGTCAGGACCTTCGCCGAAGTCGTAGCGGATGCCGAAGGCGGTGATCTTCTCGATGAGATGGCGGTTCACCTCGTCGAGGTCCATCAGCTCGGTCAGCAGCCTGCCCCGTGATCATGGCTCCCGGGTCAGAACAGGCGTTCCTGCGCGCCAGTCGGTCTGGCCCGCGGCCGGTCCCGGCGCGGGGTGGTCCGCTCGGGTGCCGTGTCCCCGAACAGGGGGGCCGTGCCGTACTCGTCCGGCTCGGCCGGAACGGTGGTGGGACCGGTGCGCACGTTCAGCCGCAGCGGGGCCTCCACGTCGAAGTCCCCCGGGGTCATAGCGGTCCACTCCCGGTCCTGCCGCTCACCCACGCACCGACCCCTCTCGAACCGCGAGCGGCGGTGGTCGCCGCTCGGCCTGTTGTGAGGGATTCTGCCCGTTCCGCGTCCCGCCTCACCGGGCACGTCGACCGTCGCGAGGCTCCGGCCGTCGGTGTGGCCCCGCGCACGGGGGAGAACGCGGGGCCACGCGAGAAAGCTATCGGAGTGGTCCGCCGCCCACCAGACCCGCCCCCGTGCCGCCGCCCGTGGCCACCGCGGGGCCCCTCACCCGGACGGCGGACGACCGCGGACGCCGGCCGGGGCCCTGCCGCCCGGCGTCCCGCGTTCCCGGCCACGGGGGCACACACTGGAGACATGGACCATCCCGATCCGCCGGAGGCCGTGTCACAGCGCTTTTCCGGGGAGCCGCGGAGCGCCGCGGCGGCTCGAGGGTTCGTGCGCGCGGCGCTCGAGCGCGTCGCGCCGGACCTGAGCGACACCGCCCAGCTCCTCACCGGCGAGCTGGTCACCAACGCGGTGCTGCACACCGGCACCGGGATCGAGGTGGAGGTCCGCGTGCACGACGGCCGGGTACGCGTGGCGGTCGGCGACCGCCGGCCCCTTCGCGGTCCCGTACCGCGCAACTCACCGCCGTACGCCGGTACGGGGCAAGGGCTGCCGCTGGTCGAGCAGTTGGCGTCGCGGCACGGGACCGACGCGGGTGACGCGGACAAGACCGTGTGGTTCGAGCTGTGGCCCGACGGTCCGCCGCCGCCGTCGCCCGGGTGGGAGGCCGACGCCCCGCCGGATCCGCACGGGAGGACGGTGAGCCTCGTCGACGTGCCCAGCGCCCTGTGCTCGGCGGCGCAGCAGCACCGGCACGCCCTGCTGCACGAGCTGACCCTCGCCGCGTTCGCCGGGGACCACCTCGACGTGCGGCCGCGGGACCTCGCCACCGCCCACGACACCAACAACCTGATCAGCGCCGGTCTGACGGCCACCCCGGCCCAGCCGGCCGCCGACGCGGACCTGCGCTCCGTGTTCCTGGCACTCCCGGCCGACGCGGCACCGGCGGTGCGCACACTGCGCCGCGTGCTCGAGACGGCCGAGGAGGCGGCCCGGGGGGAGCGTCTGCTGACCCTGCCCGCGCTGCCGCGCGGACGCGCCTTCCAGGACTGGCTGTTCGACGAGATCGCCGGTCAGCTCGCCGGGGACCGGCCGACCGCGTGGACCGTGCTCCCCCGCGAGCCGGAGGTCACCTCCTCGGACCTGCTGCCGTGGGACGTCTCCCACGTGCGGGCCGGCCGGCTCCCGACCATCGCAGCCGACGAGACCAACCGCATCATCGCGGCGAACGGGCCGGCGGCGGACCTGCTCGGCTGGAGCCCGGACGATCTGGTCGGACGCAAGCTCACCACCCTCATCCCCGAGCACCTGCGTGAACGGCACACCGCGGCCTTCACGTCCATGCTGCTCACCGGACGCACCCGCATCGTGGGCCGGTCCGTGCCGCTTCCGGCGCTGCACCGCGACGGCCGGCTGCTTCCGGTCCGGCTGTACATCCAGACGCAGGAGACGGCCGACGGCCGCACCGTCTTCGTGGGCCAGCTCTCCCCGCGGGCCACGACGTCGCTCGACTCGCCGGGGCGGGTGCACGGACACCGGCGGGCCCCGCTGCCGGACCCGGGCAGGGACCGCTCGCCGGCCGCTCCCCCGCGCGCCCGGCCGCCGCAGGGCGCCGGTCACGCCATGACGGCGTTGGACCGGCTGTCCCTGCTGGCCGACACGGCGGCCGAACTCTCCAACACCCTGGACCTGGACGAGGGCCTGCGGCGCGTCGGCGGGCTGCTCACGCGGCGGATGGCCGACTGGTGCGCGGTGGACCTGTTCACCGAGCACGCCCAGGTGGACCGGGTCTGTGTCGTCCACCGGGACGCGCGCGGGCTGCGTCCCGAGGCGTGCGAGGGCCGGCTGCCGCCGGTGTCCGAGGTCTCGCGCGGCCCGCTGGCCCGGGCGCTGCGCGGGGCGGGACCCCTGCTGCTCACCGGGCCCCCGACCCCCGGGCAGGCCGTGAGCGAACTCGACCGGGACTACGCCGACCTGTTCCGGCGGCTCGGCGCGGGCAGCGCCGTCGTCGCCCCGCTGCGGGCCCGCCGGGACATCTTCGGCGCGCTGACGGTCACCCGGACCGGCGGCGCCCCGCCCTTCGGCGAGGAGGACCTGTCCCTCGTCGACGACCTGGTGCACAGCCTGGCCCTGGGCGTGGACAACGTCCGGCTGTACCAGCGGACCCGCAGCATCGCCGAACGGCTGCAGCTCTCCCTGCTGCCCGTGCTGCCCGACGTCGGGCATCTTCAGATGGCCGCCCGCTACGCCGCCTCCTCCACCACCGCGCAGGTCGGCGGTGACTGGTACGACAGCTTCGTCGTGCCCAGCGGGGACACCGCCGTGGTCATCGGCGACGTCACGGGGCACAACCTCGACGCGGCCATCGCCATGAGCCAGCTGCGGAGCATGCTCCGGGGCATCGCCGTGGACCGCCGGGAACCGCCCGCGGAGGTGCTGCACCGGCTGGACCTGGCGAACCACAGCCTCCACCGGGAGGCCACCGCCACCTGCGTCTACGGCATCGTCAAGGGCCCCGCCGAGGGCCCCTGGGAGCTGCACCACTCCTCCGCCGGTCATCTGCCGCCCCTGCTCACCACCCGGGACGGCGGGACCCGCTACCTCGAGCAGGGCGCGGGCCTGCTCCTCGGCATGGATGCCGACGTGGCCCGCCGGACGGCGTCCGACGCGCTGCCGGCCCACTCGACGCTGCTGCTGTACACCGACGGTCTGGTCGAGCGCCGCGACGAGGTCCTCGACGTCGCCCTGGACCGGCTGAGCCGGTACGCCGCCGCCCTGGCCCGCGAGCCCCTCGACACGTTCTGCGACGAGCTGCTGATCGGGCTGGGCGCCGACAGTGCCGACGACATCGCGGTCCTCGCCGTCCGTCCCGTCCCGCCCGCCTGATCCGGGGATGCCGGGAGGGCGGGTGGGTCGATCACGGCGTGACGACGGCGAAGCGGGGGTCGGGACGCTCCATGAGGCCGGCCAGGGTGGTCAGGGCGGTGAGGTCGCCGTCCGTGGTGATCGTCCCGGCCTTGACGGCCTCGGGGAACGTGGTGGCGCGGCCGACGACCGCGTCGAGGGTGGCGCGGGTCAGGCGCAGGGTGAGGTGCGGCGCCTCGCCGCGCGGGGCGTCTCCGGGCATCGGGGTGAGGGCGCCGTTGGACAGCAGCAGTGACCACACCTCGGCGGAGGCGCCCGGCGCGGGGTCGTCACCGGTGATCTCCCAGCGCAGCATGAGCCGTCCGGCCGCGGCGGCGCGGAGGCCGTCGATGCGGACGGCCAGGGACTGGAAGATCTGCTCGACGGTCAGCGCGGCGGTGATGCCCGACGACGCGCCGCGGCCGGGCGGGGTCAGGACGCCGTCGCGCAGTTCGGCGGCGCCGGTCAGGTAGAAGTTGCGCCAGGGGCCGCACTCGGAGCCGTGTCCGAGCCGTTCGAACGTCTGGGCCTGGAGGGCGCGGGCCCCGGCGTGTCCGGGGTCGGCGAACAGGACGTGGTTCAGCACCTCGGCGACCCAGCGCAGGTCACCGCCGTCGAAGGACGCGCGTGCCCTGGCGACCACGGCGTCCGCTCCGCCCATGTACTCGGTGTAGCGCAGGGCGGCTTCGCGGGGCGGGTGCTGCCACAGGTGCGCCGGGTTGCCGTCGAACCAGCCCATGTAGCGCTGGTAGACGGCCTTGGCGTTGTGGCTGAGGGAGCCGTAGTGGCCGCCGATGTGCGCGCGTGCCTCCAGCGCGGGCGGGAAGCGCAGTTCCTCCGCGATCTCGGCGCCGGTGTGTCCGGCGTTGATGAGGCGCACGCACTGGTCGTGGAGGTAGGCGTAGGCGTCGCGCTGTTCCTCCAGGAAGCGCAGGGCACGGTCCTGTCCCCAGGTGGGCCAGTGGTGGGAGGCGAAGACGACGTCCGTAGTGTCGGCGAAGAGGCGGAGCGTCTCGGTGAGGTACCGGGCCCAGGCGCTGGGGTCGCGGACCAGGGCGCCGCGCAGGGTGAGGACGTTGTGCAGGGTGTGGCAGGCGTTCTCCGCCACGCACAGCAGCCGCAGGTCGGGGAAGTGGATGTTCATCTCGGCCGGTGCCTCGGTGCCCGGGGTGAGCTGGAAGACCATGCGGACGCCGTCGACGGTCTCGCCCTGTCCGGTGCGGTGCACGTCGAGGGTGGGGGCGATGAGGCCGACGCGGCCCAGGGACGTGGTCTGGCCGAGGCCGCAGCCGATCTGGCCGTCGGGCGCCTTGGGCAGGGCGGTGCCGTACATGTAGACGGAGCGGCGGGCCATCGCGGGGCCGGTGACGACGTTCTCGCCGGCCGCGTGCTCGAGGAATCCGGCGGGGGCGATCACCGGGAGCCGTCCGGCCGCGGCGTCCGCGGGGTCGGCGACGCCGAGGACGCCGCCGAAGTGGTCGATGTGCGAGTGGGTGTAGAGGACGCCGGTGACCGGGCGGTCGCCGCGGTGCTCCCGGTACAGGGCGAGCGCGGCGGCCGCGACCTCGGCGCTGATCAGCGGGTCGATCACGAGGACGCCCCGGTCGCCCTCGACGAAGGTGATGTTCGACAGGTCCAGGCCGCGGACCTGGTAGACCCCGGGTACGACCTCGTACAGGCCCTGGCGGGCCGTCAGGCGGCTCTGTCGCCACAGGGAGGGGTTCGCGGTGGGCGGGCAGTCGCCGTCGAGGAAGGCGTAGGCGTCCGCGTCCCAGACCGTGCGGCCGGCCGCGTCCCGCACCACGCCCGGCCGCAGCCGGGCGACGAATCCGCGGTCGGCGTCGGCGAGGTCCTGGTCGTCGTCGGCCGGTCGGTGGGCGGGGGCGGGCGTGGTGCCGGGCATGCGGTCTTCCTCTGGTCGGGGTACGGGACGGTCGGCGGGCGGGGCGGGGCGGGTCAGGCCAGGGTCGCCAGTCCCTTGGCGATGCCGTTGCGCTGGATCTCCGAGGTGCCGGTCAGCACCCGGAACATGCGCAGTTTGCGGAAGAGGTACTCGATCTCGTTGCCCTGGGTGAGCCCCTCCTTGCCGTGGATCTGCACCGCCTCGTCGAGGAGCCGGAAGGCCGACTCGGCCACGAAGAGCTTGCACATGAACGCCTCGGTCCGCACGTCCTCGCCGCGGTCCAGGGCGGCCAGCGCGGCGTAGGTCATGGAGCGTGCCGCGTACAGGCCGGCGGCCATGTCGGCGAGCTTGTGCTGGATGGTCTGGAGGGCGAGCAGGGGCTTGCCGTTCACGGTCCGGGTGAGGGCGCGGTCCCGGGAGAGCTGGAGGGCGCGGCGGGCGGCGCCGACGGCCGACGGGCAGTGCAGGAGGCGGTTGACGGTCACGCGGCCCAGCGCGATGCGCAGACCCTTGCCCTCCTCGCCCAGCAGGTTGGCGGCGGGGACCCGGCAGTCCTCGAGGACGATGTCGCTCTCGATGTGCTCGCCGGACATGGGGGTGGCGCCCTCGGCGACCGTGCATCCGGGGCTGTCCAGGTCGACGAGGAAGGCGGAGTAGGACTCCTCGGTGTCCGCCATGCGTGCCACGACGACGGCGAAGTCCGCGAAGGGCCCGGCGGAGCTGAACACCTTGTGTCCGGTGAGCCGGTAGCCGTCGCCGTCCCGGACGGCGGTGGTGCGCATGGCACGCACGTCGGACCCGGCGTCCGCCTCGGTGAGGGAGAAGCAGCAGGCGCGTTCGCCGCGGACGAGGGGCAGCAGGTAGGTGTCCAGCTGGTGGGGGGTGGCGTGACGGAGGATGTCGCCGGCGCGCAGCGGGCCGCCCATGTCGCCGAGGACGCTGTGGCCGAGTACGCGCCCGCTCGCCGCGACCTCCTCCTTGAGGACGGCCAGTTCGGTGTAGGTCAGGGCCTGGCCGCCGTACTCCTCGGGGAGGTGGATGCCGTAGAAGCCGAGTTCCCGGCAGCGTTTCCACACCGGTTCCAGGTCGGCACGGGTGAGGCGGGAGGTGTGGGTGATGCCGTTGTCGTGTTCGTACTGGGCGAGTTCGCCGTCCAGGTAGGCGCGCAGGCGGGTGACGAGGCCGGCGAGCCGGGGTTCGTCGGGGACGGGACGGAAGGAGAAGGTCATGGCGGGGTGCTCCGGGTCTTCGGTTCGGTTCAGTGCACGCGGCGGGTGGCGTGCGCCCAGTACGGTTCGCGGACGGCCTTGCGGTCGAGCTTGCCGTTGCGGTTGTGCGGGAGTTCGCCGACGAAGTCGACCGACCGCGGCTTCTTGAAGCGGTCCAGGCGCCGGGCGCAGAAGTCGGCCAGTTCGTCGGAGGTGACCTGCGCGCCGGGTTGGGTCACGACGACGGCCTTGACCGCCTCGCCCCACTTCTCGTCCGGGACACCGACCACGCAGGCCTCCTGGACGGCGGGGTGCTCGTACAGGACGGTCTCGACCTCGGTGCTGTAGATGTTGAACCCGCCGGAGATGATCATGTCCTTCTTGCGGTCGACGAGGAACAGGTAGCCGTCCTCGCGCATCCAGGCGAGGTCGCCGGTGTGCACCCAGCCGTCGCGGAAGGTCTGGGCGGACAGTTCCGGTGCGCGCCAGTACCGGCGTACGCAGTCGGGGCCGCGCACGATGATCTCGCCGACCTCGCGGGGCGGGAGGGTGCTCCCCCGCTCGTCGACGATCCTGACCTCGGTGTCGTAGGCGGCCCTGCCGCAGGACTGGAGGAGTTCGGGGTCCTCGGTGACGGCCCGGGCGATGTCGGCGCCGGAGAGGCCGGCGACCACACTGGTGGTTTCGGCCAGGCCGTAGCCCTGGGCCACGACGGGGCCGAACAGGGCGACGGCGTCGCGCAGCCGCTGCGGGGAGACGGGCGCTCCGCCGACGCGGACGCTTGTGAGGCTGGACAGGTCGCGGTCGGCGGCGCCGGGGTGGGCGAGCACCGTGTTGAGCATCGCCGGGACCAGGAAGGTCGCGGTGATGCGCTCGCGTTCCACGGTGTCGAGGAACGTTTGCGGGCTCCAGTTCGGCAGAACGTGCGTGGTGGAACCGCCGAAGACGCCGGCCAGCAGGACCATGCCGGTGGCGTGCGTGATGGGGCCGCAGGCCAGGTAGCGGGTGTCGGGGCGGGGGCGCGACTCGTCGTTCATGAGGGTCTTGCGCATGTTGGCGAGCCGGTTGCCGACGGTCTGCACCGCCGCCTTGAGCGAACCCGTCGATCCCGAGGTGAAGTTGAGGACGGCGGGCGTGTCCTCGGTGACGTCGACGGCCACGGGGGCGGCGTCGCCCTCGGCGAGCAGGTCCTCGTACGGCAGGGGTTCGCCGTCGGTCCCGCCCGTGCCCTTCTCGCCGTCCAGCGCGACCGCTACGCAGTCGGTGCCCGCCGCCGCCAGGGCCGCCAGGGCGTCCTCGCGGTGGGCCTCGTCGAAGACCAGGACGCGTACGGGGGCGTCGAGCAGGATGTGCTCGATCTCGCCCCGGCCGAGGCGGGCGTTGACCGGGACCCTGATCAGTCCGGCCTTGTACAGGGCGAACTCGACCTCGACCAGTTCGCCCCGGTTCCAGCCGAGGCAGGCCACGGCGTCGTCGGGGCCCAGACCGCGCCGTACGAGCGCGGAGGCCAGCCGGTTGGCGCGCTCCTCCAGGTGGGCGTAGGTCCACATGCGGTCGTCGCAAATCAGAGCGGGGTGTTCGGGCCAGTGCCGGGCGCTGCGGGTGAGGTAGATGCCGAGGTTCACCGACGGACTCCTGTGCGGGTGGGGGCGGTTGGCGGTCCGGGGCGGGTGGGCGCCTCACCCATTGGACTCGATGTTTGTTTCCAGACACATTGTTCGGTAACGCATCGCTTGTCAAGAGTCCGTAGACTGACTGCCGCTCGGCCGGACTGGCGCCGCCGGGCCGCACGGGACCGGCTGGGGTCTGTCATTTGGATCAGACCGGCTGTGACGGACGGCGCGTCCCGGGCGACGCCGGCCTGATCCGAACGACAGGCCCTAGGGAGACGGACGACGGGGATGGCCGAGGACAGACGCATCCGCAAGACACGCAGGGCGCTGCGCGACGCCCTGGTGCAGCTCGTGCTGGAGAGGGGGTTCACGGCGCTGAGCGTCGAGGACATCACCCAGCGCGCGGACGTGGCGCGCGCGACCTTCTACAGCCACTTCCGTGACAAGGACGAGTTGTTCGCCCGGGTCACCCGCGATCTGCTCGACGAGCTCGACGAGCGGCTGCGTCCGGCGGTGACGGAGAGCGCCGTGGGCTTCACCGGCAAGCCGGTGCTGGAGATGCTGCGCCATGCCCGGCAGGAGCGCGACCTGTACCGGATCGTGCTGCGGGGCGAGGGGGACGGCAAGCCGCTGCGGATGTTCACGCAGGCGTGCGCACGGGTCGCCGCCGAGGAGTTCCGCGGCCGGTCCGAGCGCAACGACGTCAAGCCGCGCATCGACGCCGAGCTGCTGGCCCGGGTCTGGGTGGGCGAGCAGGTGTCCGTGCTCCAGTGGTGGGTGGAGCACGAGGCCCCGCCGATGCCGGCCGAGGAGGTCGTCCGCATGCTGCTCGACCTCGCCCTCCGCGGCCGCTACTGGGCCACGGGCTTCGACCGGCCGACCTGAACCGACGCGGTGCGCGTGCGCGCGGTGCGCGTGCGCGCGGTGCGCGTGCGCGCGGCGGGGCGGGAGGGACACGGCGCGAGGGCGTGCGGCACGAGCCCGGACGGGGCGGGACCGGCCTGGCACGGGACGCGGCCGACCCCGGGTGGCGCCCGGGGGCGGTCGACCGTCGTCGGTCGTTCAGCCCTCCCCGCCGAGGGTCCGGGCGTCGCGTGCCGGGCGGATCATGGCCATGGCCGCCACACCGCATCCGGCCAGCACGACCGCGGAGAGCAGGAAGGCCGCCGAGTACCCCGCGGCCTCGGAGACCGCGCCGTCCACCATGTGGCCGGTGAGGAAGGGCACGAACATGCCCGGCAGGGTGCCGGTCGCAGCCACCACCCCGAAGACCGCACCGCGCCGGGCCGCGGGCACGACGGCCGCCGTGGTCACGTAGTGCAGGGGCAGGGCGACCGAGTGGCAGCCGAACGCCACCGCGATCAGGGCAAGTTGCGTCGGCCGCTGGTCCGCGAAGGGCAGCAGGACCAGCGCCGCGGCGGAGACCAGTACCGCCAGACCCTGGGCGAGACCGTCGGTGGCCCGTCCCGCGCGGCCCCGCCGCTTGCGCCGGTCGACCAGCGCCGGCACGGTCAGCAGCAGGACCAGGCTCAGCGCCGACACGGCACTGATGGCGGCCGACGCGCCCGTCGCGCCGAAGCCGAGTTCGGTCTGGAGGTAGACCGGCAGCCAGGCGTTGGACAGTGCCAGCGCCCAGTGCGAGCCGAAGGCGCTGAGGACACCTCCCACGACGGTGCCGCTGAGCAGCAGCCGCCACAGCGCGGGCGGGGCGGCCGCCGCCGGCCGGGCGTCGTCCCGGTCGGCGGCCTCGGGGGCCGTCCGGGGCTCCGGGGCGGCACCGCCGTAGGGGCCGTCCCGGCCGACGGCGTACCAGACGACGCACCAGGTGGCGCTGGTGACCGCCAGGGCGATGAAGGCCGAGCGCCAGCCCAGGTGCACGATGAACCAGGTCAGCACGGGGGCCGAGACGGCGGTGCCGAGGGCCGCACCGCCGATCTGCAGGGCCGAGGGCATCCCGCGCCGGCCCGGCGGAAACCAGGCGTAGAGGGCGTGCATCGACATGGACGCGGCCGGCCCTTCCGCGGCCCCCAGCAGCAGCCGCCCCGCGATCAGCGCGGGCACGGTGGCCACCAGGACCGGCAGTTGGGCCACGGCCCACAGGGCGGCCATGGCGAGCAGCAGGGCGCGCGTCGACCAGCGGGCGGACAGGAGTCCGACCACCAGGCCGGAGACGCTGAACAGCGCGTAGAAAGCGCTGGAGACCAGCCCGTAGGTGCTCTTGTCCATGCCCAGTTCGTCCATGAGGGGCACGGCGGCGAGGCCCAGGACGGACTTGTCCGCGTAGTTGATCATCATGAAGGCGACGACCATCACGAGGACCAGCCAGGCACGCGGCCGGTCGAACGCCGGCGGCTCCGGGGCCGGTGCGGGCGAGGAGCGTCGGGACGGGAGGGGACGGACGACCACAGCGGCTCCATGGCTCGGTTCGCGTTACTGAACTACTTGTCCATTAACTATCTCGTAGTTCGGCAACGTACTTCCCGTCCTCTCCTGGGTCAACGGTCGCGACGGACCGTCACGTGAACGCGAGGCGGGCGCAGGCATGGGCGCAGGCATGGGCGCAGACACGGGCGCGGGAAAGCACATGCGCAGACACGCGCACAGGCGCAGGCGCAGGCGGCAGCGCGTCCGCACGCGGGACAGGGCGCGGGCCCTGTTGAAGAACGGCGGCGACCCCGTCGAGGCGGTCGCCGGCCGGTGACGTTTCCGGGTGCGTCAGGCCGCGCGCACCCGGGGCCGCAGCGCGCGGACGGGCGCCAGCGGGGTGCGGGCGGCGCTGACCCGGTAGGTCGTCCGGGCCGGGTCGGTCACGGGGTCGCCGAGCGTGATGCGGCCGGCGGCGTGCAGCGCGTCGCACTCGGCGGTCGGCAGTGCGACGTAGCACCCGCCCTTGCCCGTCGTGGAGTCCAGCGGCCGCCAGTAGCTGTACCTGCGGCGCCCGCCCTCCCGGACGGTGACGAACACGGGGGTGCGCGCGTCGGAGACGATGCGCAGGACGTCGGACTCCGCGGGGCTGAGGGGGCCGCCCGGGCGGGTCCGCCGGCGCCCCTGGGCGGGCACTGCCGCAAGGGGAGGGACGGCAGCGAGCTGGGCGGGGCGGCCGGTCGCGCGGGAGTCGGCGGTCTGCGGGAGCAGGGCGGTGGGCGGCATCGGCTGTGGCCTTTCCAGTCAGTGACTCGAGACCGCCTACCCGGTCCGGCCGGTGTTGATCTCGCTTGTGCCCGCATTCTTCAACAGGGCACTGACAATTCCGAGGCGGCGCTCCCGGTACGCCGCCTCAGCCGTGGGCCGACGCGGCGTCAACCCTCCCCAGCGGATGGGGGTTGAGGCGGGCGAATCCCTCCTGCCGCTCGTAGGGGAAGTAGGGGTAGGGGGCGTCCTTGGCGCTCGCGGCGTCGAGGCGGGCCACCTGTTCCTCGGTCAGGGACCAGCCGACGGCGCCCAGGTTCTGCCGGAGCTGCTCCTCGTTGCGCGCGCCGACGAGGACCGAGGAGACGGTCGGGCGCCGCAGCAGCCAGTTGATGGCGATCTGGGGGACCGTCCGGCCCGTCTCCTCGGCCACGGCGTCGAGGGCGTCCACCACCCGGTAGAGGTGGTCGTCGGCGACGGGCGGGCCGTAGTCGGCCGTGGCGTGGAGCCGGCTGCCCGCGGGAAGCGGCCGGCCGCGGCGGATCCGGCCCGTCAGCCGCCCCCAGCCCAGGGGGCTCCAGACGACCGCTCCGACCCCCTGGTCGAGCCCCAGCGGCATGAGCTCCCACTCGTAGTCCCGGCCGACGAGGGAGTAGTAGACCTGGTGCGCAGCGTACCGCTGGTAGCCGTGCCGGTCGGCGTCGGCCAGCGACTTCATCAGCTGCCAGCCACTGAAGTTGGACACGCCGGTGTACCGGATCTTCCCGGCCCGCACGAGATCGTCGAGGGTGGACAGCACCTCGTGCACGGGGGTCCGGGCGTCGTAGGCGTGCAGCTGGAAGAGGTCGATGTAGTCCGTGCCCAGCCGGCGCAGGGCCAGGTCCACCGCCCTGATCAGCCGCGCCCGCGAGGTGCCCGCGTCCGCCGGCCCGTCGCCGGTCGGGAGGCCGGCCTTCGTCGAGAGGAGCACCTGGTCCCGGCGTCCCTTGACGGCGGCACCGAGCACTTCCTCCGACGCTCCGCCGGAGTAGACGTCGGCGGTGTCGAACATGGTCACCCCCGCCTCCAGGCAGATGTCGACCAGCCGGCGCGCCTGCGCCTCGTCCGTGTCGCCCCACGCCCCGAAGAGCTCTCCTCGTCCGCCGAAGGTGCCGGCGCCGAAGCTCAGCGCCGGGACCATGAGCCCGGACGCGCCCAGTCTCCTGTATTCCACAACCGCATCCCCTCGTCCGGCCGCCCCGTCGGCCTAGCGACGAGACGGCAACCACTTAACGGGACGTGCGTTCCGTTAAGATGTCCACAGACTAACACCGCACGAGCACCTAATGGAACCGGAGTCCCGTTATGACGTCTGACAGCGTGGAGCCAGGCACGGTCCGCCCGGGTGGCCGCACGGCCCGGGTGCGGGCCGCGGTACTGCGGGCCGCCGGTGACGCACTGGCCGAGCACGGGCTGGCCGGCCTGGACCTGGCGGACGTGGCCCGGCGTGCCGAGGTCGGCCGCACCACCGTCTACCGCCGCTGGGGCACCCCGGCCAACCTGGTCGCCGACCTGCTCACGGACATGGCCGAGCAGTCCCTCCCCCGCACGGAGACGGGCAGCCTGCCCGGCGATCTGCGCGCCAACGCCCGGCTCGTGCAGCGCACCCTGGCCGACGCGCGACAGGGCGCGCTGTTCAAGGCGATGATCGCCGCCGCCACCTGTGACGCGCAGGCGGCGGCCGCCCTCCGCCGCTTCTACGACACCCGCGTCGCCGAATGGGAGCCCTGCGTCCGGCAGGCCGTCGAGCGCGGTGAGCTGCCCGAGGGGACCGACACGCGCGAAGTGGTGCGCGCCGTCTCCGCCCCGCTGTACTACCGCCTGCTGACCACCGGCGAGCCGCTCGACGAGGCGGCGGCGGACCGTGCCGCGGAGGCCGCGGTGGCGGCGGCACGGGCGGGAGTCTTCGCGCCGACCGGGCACTGAGAGGGGACCCGTCCGCGGGGCGACCGTGGCACCCGCGGGCTTTTCTCTCGTCCAAAGCCTTGCCCGATCAATGCCTCACCACTTAAATCACAGCTTGAACTAAGCGGCGCTGCGCAGCCGTTCGCCTCGACCGCCGCTCCCGGCAGCCGGCCGGGAAGGCCGGTCCCCCCTGTCCGCACCCGCAGAAAGCTCCCGCATGAGACTCAGATCCCTGGGTGTCGCGCTCGTCGCCACGGCGGCGCTCGTCACCCTCCCCGCACCGGTGACGGCATCCGCGGCCGACACCCCTCTGTCCCAGGGCCGCACGGTCACGGCCTCCTCCACCGAGAACGCCGGGACGGCCCCCGGCAACGCCGTCGACGGCGACACGGCCACGCGGTGGTCGTCGGCCGCGAGCGACGACCAGTGGCTCCAGGTCGACCTCGGCGCCACGGCCTCCGTCACCCGCGTCGTCCTCGACTGGGAGGCCGCGTACGGCAAGGACTACCGGATCCAGCTCTCCCCGGACGGCAGCACATGGACCGACGTGAGGACGGTGACCGGCGGCGACGGCGGCACCGACACCCTGGACGTCTCGGGGCAGGGCCGTTACGTCCGGATGCAGGGCGTGCACCGGGCCACCCCGTGGGGCTACTCCCTGTGGGAGTTCCAGGTCTTCGGCACCACCGGGGGCACCGCGCCCGGTTCCTGCGGCACCGACAACGCCGCCCGCGGCAGGCCGGCCACCGCCTCCTCCGTGGAGAACGCCGGGACCCCGGCGTCCGCCGCCTTCGACGGTGACGGCGGCACCCGCTGGTCCAGCCAGTCGTCCGACCCGCAGTGGGTCCAGGTCGACCTGGGGTCGGTACGCGACCTGTGCAAGGTGGACCTGAACTGGGAGGCCGCCTACGCCAGGGAGTTCCGGATCGAGGCCTCCCCGGACGGGCAGAACTGGCACACGCTCAAGAGCGTGACGGGAGGGACCGGGGGCAAGGCCTCCTACGACGTCAGCGGCTCGGGCCGCTACGTCCGCGTCCAGGGCACGGTCCGCGCGACCGGCTACGGCTACTCGCTGTGGGAGGTCGCCGTCCACACCGGCACGACCGGCACACCCCCGGTCGAGGGCGGCGGCGACCTGGGACCGAACGTCATCGTCGTGGACCCCTCCACCCCGAACCTCCAGCAGAAGTTCGACCAGGTCTTCGCCCAGCAGGAGTCGAACCAGTTCGGCAGCGGGCGCTACCAGTTCCTGATGAAGCCGGGCACCTACAACGGCATCAACGCCCAGCTCGGCTTCTACACCTCCGTCTCCGGACTCGGCCTCAACCCGGACGACACACAGATCAACGGCGACATCACCGTGGACGCGGGCTGGTTCAACGGCAACGCCACCCAGAACTTCTGGCGTTCGGCGGAGAACCTCGCCATCACGCCGTCCAACGGCACCGACCGCTGGGCGGTCGCCCAGGCCGCCCCGTTCCGCCGCATCCACGTCAAGGGCGGCCTCAACCTCGCCCCCAACGGCTACGGATGGGCCTCCGGCGGCTACATCGCCGACTCGAGGATCGACGGCACGGTCGGTCCCTACTCGCAGCAGCAGTGGTACACCCGGGACAGCTCGGTCGGCGGCTGGACCAACGGCGTCTGGAACATGACCTTCACCGGCGTCGAGGGCGCACCGGCGAGCAACTTCGAGACCGGTCCGTACACCACGCTCGACACCACCCCGGTGTCGCGCGAGAAGCCGTTCCTCTACCTGGACGGCGACGCCTACAGGGTGTTCGTACCCGCCAAGCGCACCAACGCCCGCGGCGTGTCCTGGCCCGCCAACGCAGGCGGCACGTCCCTGCCCCTCAGCCAGTTCTACGTCGTCAAGCCCGGCGCGACGGCCGCGACCATCAACGCCGCCCTCGCCCAGGGGCTCAACCTGCTGTTCACGCCCGGTGTCTACCACCTCGACCGGACCATCGAGGTGAACCGGGCGAACACGGTCGTGCTGGGACTCGGGCTCGCCACCATCGTCCCAGACGGCGGCGTCGACGCCCTGCACGTCGCCGACGTCGACGGTGTGCGGCTCGCCGGCTTCCTGATCGACGCCGGTCCGGTGAGGTCCGACGCGCTGCTGCGGATCGGGACACCGGGCGGCAACGCGGACCACTCCGCCAACCCCACCACCATGCAGGACGTGTTCATCCGGGTCGGCGGCGCGGGCCCGGGCCTTGCCACCGACTCCGTCGTGATCGACAGCGACGACGTGATCGTCGACCACACCTGGATCTGGCGCGCCGACCACGGTCAGGGCGTCGGCTGGGAGACCAACCGGGCCGACTACGGACTGCGCGTCAACGGCGACGACGTCCTCGCCACGGGACTGTTCGTGGAGCACTTCAACAAGTACGACGTGTACTGGAGCGGAGAGCGCGGCCGCACGATCTTCTTCCAGAACGAGAAGGCGTACGACGCCCCGAACGAGGCCGCCATCACCCACGACGGCATCGTCAGCTACGCCGCCTACAAGGTCGCCGACTCGGTGAACCAGCACGACGCGGTGGCGCTCGGCAGTTACTGCAACTTCACCGCGGACGACACGATCGTCCAGCACCACGGGTTCCAGGTGCCGGTCCGGCCGGGCATCAGGATGCGCCACCTGATGGTGATCTCCCTGGGCGGCAAGGGCCAGTACGCGCACGTGATCAACGACACCGGCGCGCCCACGTCGGGGACGGACACGGTGCCGTCCAAGGTCACCCAGTTCCCGTGACGGACGGGTGAGCCGCGTGCTCGTGCGCCCGGGGGACGGTGTGTCCCGGGCGCACGGGCCGCCGGCGCGGGCACGCGGAATCCGCCATTGCCGCCGGTACGCCGGCGCAGCCGGGCGGCCGGGCGCGGTTCCCGGCGGGTCCGGCGCCCGTACGGCGCTGTCGTGCGGGAACACCGCCCGACACGGGTTGTGACGGTTCCGTCACAGCTCCTTCACGGGACGCACACTTCCAGCCGAGCCGCTTTCCCGCTGTTCCCGGCGGTGCAGACGGTGCGCGGGGGCCGTGCCTAGTCTCCCGGGCCATGCGATCCACACGAACGAGACGCTTCGGTCTCGCCACGATCATCGCCCTCGCCCTCGCCCTGTTCGGCCTGGCGCCCTCCGCGAGCGCCGCCGACCCGGCCCCGGCCGAGCTGACGTTCAGCACCGACGCGGCGACCACGCAGCCGGGCGGCACGGTGAACCTGTCGATGACCATCAAGAACAACAAGACCTACGACATCTGGTTCGTCTACCAGACGATCGACCCGACCTGGCTGACCACCCAGCGCCCCGACCTCAAGTACAGCTTCACCGGCTGCAGTCTGGCGTCGGCCAACGGAGCCGTCCCGTGCAGCGGGACCGGGCCGGCCAACCTGGGCACCAACTACGGCGCCACCATCCCGCCCGGCCAGAGCCGCACCGTCACACTGACGCTGCAGGTCGCCGCCGACTCCGGGTGCAACGGCAACATCGGCTTCTACTCGTACTACTACGCCGAGTTCAGCGACAGCACGAGCGTCAACGGCGGGCCGGCCTACACGCCGGAGACCCGAGTCCTGTGCGCCTGACCGCACCTCCTCCCGCCCACTGAAGCCCGGCGGCGGGCCGCCCTGAAGGGCCGCCCGCCGCCGGCCTCCGGATCACGCGTGACCTGATCCGACACCTGGGCCCGAGGGGGCATTGGTAGAGACCTCTGACACCGCGAATCGACGGAACGCGATGTTCCGCGGCCGCCGGATTCCGTTTCACAGCAGTACACGGGCCTGGTGACGGGCCCGACCCCGCACGCTGCGCCCATCGATCCACACCGGGCGCCGCTCCGGCCGCGGCCCAATGGACACATGTGCTTTTCCGTCAAGTTCCGCAGCAGGCACACAAAAGCTCCACACAGACCTCACTATGTGACGCGACGGATGCGTTGACGACCGGCGTCTCAGGGGAGCGACGGCGTTGTCATGGGGTGGGGGCTCCGAGAGGGGCGGCCCACCCCTGCCCGGGGGAGGGAATCTCACCGCATGAAGCGGACCATTCGCACCACAGCGCTCACAGTCGGCGCCCTGATAGCCTCGCTCGCCCTGCCGGCGGGCACGGCCCGGGCGGACGCCCCGGCACCGCGTGTCGACCTGCGCGTGCTGGTGGTGAGCGACGGAGGACCGGCCACCGACGCCATCGCCGCCGAGCTGGAGACCGCGGGAACGCCGTACACGAAGGTCGATCTCGGGGCCGCGAACCGGCCGTCGATCGACGCCGGCTTCCTGGCGGACACGGTGGACGGCCGTCCCCGCGCCAGGTTCCAGGCCGTCGTCCTGCCCAACGACAACCCCTTCCCGGCCAACTCCGCCGAGATGTCGGCCCTGGTGGCCTACGAGAAGGCCTACGGAATCCCGCAGGTCGACGCGTACACCTACGCGCGTCCCGAGGTCGGGCTCCAGTACGCGGTCGGCACGGGGTACGCCGGCAGCCTGGACGGCGTACGCGCCGAGGTCACGCAGGCCGGGCTGGCCGGTCCCTTCGGCTACCTGGACGGGGCCGTCCCCTTCGAGGACAACTCCCCCACCGTGGGCGAGTCCTACGCCTACCTGTCGACGCCCGCGGCCGGCGCGGACTTCGTCCCCTACGTCCAGGCGGCGATCCCCGGGCGGCCGACGAAGGGCTCGCTGGTGGGCGAATACCGGCACGACGGGCGGCGCGAACTGGTCGTCACCTTCGTCTACAACCAGTACCAGCAGCAGTTCCGGCTGCTGGCCCGGGGCATCGTGGAGTGGATGACCGGCGGGGTCCACCTGGGCGCCGACCGCAACTACTTCGCGGTGCACGTCGACGACGTGTTCGCGGCCGACGACCGCTGGGACACCGTGCTCAACTGCACGCCCGGCGACGTGGACTGCGCGCCCGGCGAGGGGACGCCCAACCCGATCCGCATGGTCCCAGCCGACGTCGACCACGCCACCGCCTGGCAGAACAGCAGGAACTTCACCCTCGACCTGGCCTACAACGGCTCCGGCAGCGTCGACCACCGCCAGGACAACAACGGCGCCGACCCGCTCGCCGACAAGCTGATCGCCGACCGCGGCCGGTTCCGCTGGGTCAACCACACGTACACGCACGCCTTCCTCGGCTGCGTCCAGGACGTCAGCGTCGTTCCGTGGAAGTGCGCCACGAACGCCGACGGCAGCACCCGGTGGGTCTCCCGCAACGAGATCTCGGACGAGATCGCCACCAACCGCGTCTGGGGCCAGGCCGCCGGACTGCCTCTGGACAACGACGAGTTGGTGACCGGTGAGCACTCGGGCCTGAAGGTGACCCCGCAACAGCCGGCCGACAACCCGAACCTGGGCCCCGCCGTCACGGACAACGGCGTCGCCTGGCTCGGTTCGGACAACTCCCGCGACCCCGTCCAGCGCCGGGTCGGCAGCGCCACCACGGTCTCCCGCTACCCGATGAACGTCTTCTACAACGCCGGGCGGGCGGCCGAGCAGGTCGACGAGTACAACTGGATCTACACCAGCCGCGCCCAGGGCGGCAGCGGCATCTGCGAGGACAACCCGGCCACGTCCACGTGCCTGCCCGCGCCCCTGGACACCGCCACCGGCTACACCGGCCACATCGTGCCGCTGGAGACGCGCATCGCACTCGGCCACGTCCTCGCCAACGACCCCAAGCCACACTTCATCCACCAGTCGAACCTGGCCGAGGACCGCATCGCCTACCCCGTCCTCGACGGGGTCCTGGACGGCTACGCCGGGCTGTTCGCCGACAACACCCCCGTGGTGAACCTGCGCATGGCGGACATCGGCGTCGAACTCCAGCGCCGGGCGGCCTGGCGCGCCGCGGTCGACGCCGGTCAGGTCACCGCGTACCGCGTCGGTGACACCGTCACCGTCCAGGCGCCCGGCGGTGTCGCGGTCACGGCGACCATGCCCGCCGGCACCCGGCGCGGGGGCACCGGTTTCGGCGACGCCTACGCCGGGGCGGTGTCCGGCTGGACGACGCTCCCGGCCGGGACCGCCCTCTCCCTCACCCTGCCGTCGTCGGCCACCGCTCCCCAGGCGGCCGCCGGCACCGGCGACACGGCCACCACGACGCCGACCGCTCCGCGCACCCGCGTACCGGCCGGCGTGAGCGAACCGGTGCCCTACGGCACGGAGCGCTGAGCGCCCACCGCACCGCAGGTCCCACCACCCCACTTCACGGCCGTGGAGCTCGAATGCACGTTCCCCACGGCGCGCGGCGCCCCGGCGCGCCGCGCGTCACCCTGCTCACCGAAGGCACCTATCCGCACAGTCACGGCGGAGTGAGCGTCTGGTGCGACCAGCTCGTCACCGGCATGCCCGACCTGAACTTCGACGTCGTCGCCGTCACCGGCACCGGACGCGAGCCGGTCGTCTGGGACGTCCCCGGGCATGTCGGCCGGGTCGTCTCCGTCCCCATGTGGGGGCCCGCCCCGCAGGGTCGTCTCCCGCGCGGGCGTGAGCGCAACCGGCTCGAGGCGGCCTACGAGCGGTTCGTGACCGCGCTGCTCGATCCGCGGGCCGAGGACGGGTTCGGGCCCGCCCTGTACCGGCTGGCGCGGGCCGCCGCGGACGGCCGGCTGAGTCCGTTCCTGCGCGGCGACCGGGCGATCGCCGTCCTGACCGCCGTCTGGAACCGGCCGGGCCGCGCGGTGCGCGAGGCCCGGCCCACCCTGCACGACGCGGTGACCGCGACCGCCCTGCTGGAGCACGCCCTGCGCCCGCTGGCCGCCCCGGTCCCCGAGCGGGGCGTGGCGCACGCGGTCAGCGGCGGCGTGGCGGTGCTGCCGGGGCTGGCCGCGCTGGACCGGCACGGCGTACCGCTGCTGCTGACGGAGCACGGGGTCTATCTGCGCGAGCGCTACCTCGGCTACCGCACCGCTCCCTACCGCTGGCCGGTGAAGGCACTGGTGCTGGGCTTCTTCCGGCTGCTGGCCGAGGAGACGTACCGCCGGGCCGCCCTGATCACCCCGGGCAACCGCTACAACCGGCTGTGGGAGGAACAGGGCGGTGCCGCCCCGGAGTCCATACGCACGGTCTACAACGGCGTGGATCCGGCCGCGTTCCCGCCCGCCGGTCCGGAACCCGCGGAGCCCGTGCTCAGCTGGGCGGGCCGGGTCGACCCGATCAAGGACCTGGAGACCCTGATCCGCGCGTTCGCGCTGGTGCGGGACGCGGTGCCCGCGGCGCGGCTGCGGCTGTTCGGCGGCACCCCGCGCGGCGGCGAGGCCTACCGGGAGCGCTGCGAGGCGCTGGCGGCAGAGCTCGGTCACGGGGACGCCGTCACCTTCGAGGGCCGGGTCGAGGACATCAAGGACGCGTACGCCGCCGGGAACGTGGTGATGCTGTCCAGCATCAGCGAGGGCTTCCCCTTCACCCTGATCGAGGCCATGTCCTGCGGCCGGGCGACCGTCTCCACGGACGTCGGCGGCGTCCGGGAGGCCGTCGGCGACACCGGTCTCGTCGTACCACCGCGCGACCCGGCCGCCATGGCCGCCGCGGCCCTGGAACTGCTGGGTGACGCGGGGCGGCGCCGGGCGATGGGCGAGGCGGCCCGGCTGCGGGTGATCGAGCAGTTCACGCTCCGGCAGACCATCGACACCTTCCGGTCCATCTACCTGGAGCTGTCGGCGTTCGGCTCCGCGGCCACGCCCGCGGCGGCCGACGACGTCCCCCTCTCCGCGGTGGGCGCGGCACCGGTGAGGAGTGCGACCGGATGAGCGGCCCCATGGCGCTGGAGCCCGGTGGCGCGGAGCAGGACACGCTGGCGCTGCGCCTCGCCGTCCCCCGTACGCCCGCACCGGGCGGGTCCGACCACCACACGCTGGCCCTGGTCCGGCCCGGTCACGGTGTGCGGAGCGCGGCGGTGGACCGGCTGGCCGCCGAACTCGCGGACCGCATCGCCCCGGCCGTCCACCCCTACGAGGTGGCCGCGCTGCTCGAGTCCGAGGGACTGACCGGCGAGGTCATCGAGGAACGGTACGGGCACCGCGACATCTTCTCGCTGGCCACGGCCTTGTACGAGCGCGTACCGCGCACCTTTCCGCAGCCGCCGCGGCCCGCCGACCCCTGGCGGCCCGACCACGTGCGCTGTGCGCTGCGCGGTGCCCTGTTCGCGCTGCCCGGCCTCGGCTACGCGCTCGCCGGGCGCCTGCTTCCGAACGGCGGCACGGTGACGGCGCTGGTGGTGGCGGGGCTGGTGTCCTGGGCCTGGAACCAGGCGCTGGGCCACCGGGCGTACCTGCGCCTGGCCACCGGCCGCCGGGAGGCCGGCGGCACCCTGCTGAAGGGGGCGCCGCTGGGTGCCGTCGCCGCGGCCTCCGCGGGGGCCGCGCTCGCCGGTTCCGGCGCGGCGGTCGCGGCCGTGACGGTCCAGTCGGCGTATCTCGCCGCGGCCGGTGTGCTGCTGGTGCTGGGCCGGGAGCGGCTGCTGCTGGCCGCACTGGTTCCGGTGGTCGCCGGAGCGGCGGTGCTGCCCTGGTGGGAGCCCGGAAACCTGCTGCGGGCGGGCCTGCCGTCGCTGTCGCTGTGCGGCGCGGTCGCGGCGGCCGGCTGGGCGCTGCGCGGCACCCTGGCGGCCGCGCCCGTGGCGGGAGCCGTGCGTCCGCGGCCGTGGCGGTCGCTGCCGTACGGCCTGTTCGGGCTGGCCGCCGGGGTGCTGGTGTTCCTGGCGGGCCGGGAGCAGCCGTGGGCGGTGGTGGTGCTGACCGTGAGCATGGGCCCGGCGGAGTGGCTGCTGTACCGCTACCGCGGTCTGTCGGTGGCGGCACTGCGGGCCACCGCCACCCCGGCGGCGTTCCGGGTGCGTTCGGCCGCCGTCCTGGCCGGCTGCCTGCTGGTGTACGCCGGGCCGCTGGTGCCGGCGGCCCTGCTGGTGGACGCCGACCCGGTGGCGACGGCGCTGCTCGCGGTGGTCCTGTGGTCCTCGCTGCTCCTCCAGGCCTTCGGCGTGGCCTGGCCGCCTGCCGCCCTCTGTCTCGCGACGGCCGCGGGCGCCGGTGCCGTCGCCCTGTACGGCGGGCCGCCCGGCACGGCGGCCCTGTCCCTGGGCTGCGGTACCGCCGCGCTCTGTCTCACCGGGTGCGCGCTGCGGCTGCTGGGCCGGCCGGCCGCCCATGCCTGACACGTCCCCGCCCGGCGCGGGGCCCGGGTCCCTCCAGGACCGCCCGCCCCGCATCACCGACCCGTCGACCTGCCCCGCCCACCTACCGGAAGGACCCCGCGTGACCGCCACACCGCTCGTCGCCGTCACCGGAGCCGAGGGATTCATCGGCTCCCACCTCACCGAGGCGCTCGTGGCCTCCGGACACCGGGTGAGGGCCATGGCGCAGTACAACTCCTTCTCCAGCTACGGCTGGCTGGAGACCCTCGCCCCCGACGTCCTCGACCAGGTCGAGATCGTCCTCGGCGACGTCCGGGACCCGGGCTCCGTCCGGCACCTGGTGGAGGGCGCCGACTGCGTGTACCACCTGGCCGCGCTCATCGCGATCCCCTACTCCTACCGGGCGCCCCACAGCTATGTGGACACCAATGTCACCGGCACCCTGAACGTGCTGGAGGCGGTGCGCGCCGCGGGCACGCCCCGGCTGGTGCACACGTCCACCAGCGAGACGTACGGCACCGCGCGGACCGTGCCGATCACGGAGGACCACCCGATCAACACCCAGTCGCCGTACGCCGCGTCGAAGGCGGGCGGAGACCGGCTGGCCGACAGCTACCACGCCAGCTTCGACACCCCCGTGGTGACGCTGCGGCCCTTCAACACCTACGGTCCCCGGCAGTCCATGCGGGCGGTGATCCCCACCGTCATCGGCCAGGTGGCGGCCGGGGAGCGGACCATCCCCCTCGGGGACCTGCGTCCCACCCGGGACTTCACCTTCGTCAAGGACACCGCGCAGGCGTTCCTCGCGGTGGGCACCGCGCCCGCCGAGCGGGTCGTGGGCCGTACCTTCAACGCCGGCACCGGCGGCGAGATCTCGGTCGGCGACCTGGTGGCGCTGATCGGCAAGGTGATGGACAGCGCCCTCGACGTGCGGGAGGACGCCCAGCGGCTGCGTCCCGCGAACTCCGAGGTGATGCGCCTGGTCGCGGACGCGAGCCGACTGCGGGAGGCGACCGGCTGGGGGCCGGCGCACGACCTGGAGCAGGGGCTCGCGCGCACGGTGGAGTTCTTCCGCGACCCGGCCAACCTGGCCCGCTACAAGACCGGCATCTACAACATCTGACCACGACCGGCACGTTGACGAGGGGGAACCTCATGCACGCAGTGATCCTGGCCGGGGGCAAGGGCGTCCGGCTGCGGCCCTACACCACCGCGCTGCCCAAGCCGCTCGTGCCCATCGGCGACCAGCACGCCATCCTCGAGATCGTCCTGCGGCAGCTCGCCTCGGCCGGGTTCACCGGCTGCACGATCGCCATAGGCCACCTCGGTGAGATCATCCGCGCCTATGTCGGCGACGGCTCCCAGTGGGGCCTGACCGTGGACTACTCCACGGAGGAGAGCCCGCTGGGCACGATGGGGCCGCTGCTGACGATGCGCGAGCGCCTGCCGGAGAACTTCCTGGTGATGAACGGCGACATCCTCACCGATCTCGACTACGCCGACGTGCTGCGCCGGCACGAGGCCTCCGGTGCCCCGCTGACGATCGCCACGTACGCCCGCAAGGTGCACATCGACTTCGGGGTACTGACCACCGACGCCAGCAAGGTCGTCGCGTTCACCGAGAAGCCCAGCATGGACTACCGCGTCTCCATGGGCGTGTACGGGCTGTCCCGGTCGACCCTCGACGGCTACACGGCAGGCCTGCCCCTGGGCTTCGACGAGCTGGTGCTGGACCTGTTGCGGGCCGGCGACCCGCCGCACGCCTACGAGTTCGACGGCTACTGGCTCGACATCGGCCGCCCGGACGACTACGACCGCGCCAACGCGGAGTTCACCAGCCGCAAGTCCCTGCTGCTCAAGGGAGCCTGAGCACCGCATGCGCATCCTCGTTGTGGGCTTCACCGGCTATCTGGGCGCCCATGTCGCCGAGCGGCTCCGTGCCCTGCCGGGCACGCGGGTCCTCGGCGCCGGCCGCTCACCGGCCGCCGACGTGCCGGTCGACCTCGCCACCGACCCGGTCGACCGGCTCGCCCGGACCCTGGCGTCGGCGGCTCCCGACGCCGTCGTGAACTGCGCGGGCGCCACCGGCGGCGACGCGGTGACGCTCGCCGAGCTCAACGCCCGTGGCCCCGCCGTCCTGTGCGAGGCGCTGCGCCGGGCGCGCCCCGCGGCCCGCCTGGTCCATCTCGGCTCGGCCGCCGAGTACGGGCCGGGCGCGCCGCACGTCAAGGTGCCGGAGTCGGCGCCCACCCGCCCCCTCACCGCCTACGGGGCCACCAAGCTGGCGGGGACGGTCACGGTCGGCGCGTCCGGCCTGGACGCGGTGGTCCTGCGGGTCGGCAACCCGGTGGGGCCCGGCGCCCCGCCGACCGGTCTGCCCGGCCGGGTCGCCGCGCTGCTGCGCGAGGCGGGCCCGGGCCCGGACGCGGTGCTCCGGCTCGGCGACCTGTCGGCGTACCGGGACTTCGTCGACGTCCGCGACGTCGCGGGGGCGGCCGAACGGGCGGTGACCGCGACCGGCCCGTTGCCCGGGGTGCTCAACGTCGGCGGCGGGGACGCCGTGCCGGTGCGCGAAATGGTGCGGCTGCTGGCGCGGCGGGCCGGTTTCCGCGGGCGGATCGTGGAGCAGGGTGCCGGGTCCGTCCGTTCCGGGCAGGTGTCCTGGCAGTGCTCCGACATCTCCGCCGCGCGGGCCGCGCTCGGCTGGGAACCGTCGTACACCCTCGGTGACTCCCTGTCCGCGCTGTGGTCGGGCGGCTCACCGGCACCGTCCCTCCGCGCCGAAAGTGACGTCCCGTCGTGAGCCTGCTGATCCCGCTGTACGTCCACCCCGCCGAGGACCCGGGCGCCTGGCACCGCCTGATCACGGCGGCCGACCGCACGTACGGTGTCGTCCTGAACCCGGCGGACGGGCCGGGCGAGGCGCCCGACCCGGCGTTCACCGCGGCGGCCGGGGCGCTGCGCGCGGCGGGCGCCCGGCTGCTCGGCTACGTCGACACGGACTACGGCACCCGTCCCGCGGCGGAGGTCGTCGAGGACGCCCGGCGGCACCGGGAGTGGTACGCGGCCGACGGGTGCTTCCTGGACCGGGTGAGTGCCGCGAGGAGCGAACTGCCCGCCCACAAGGCACTGGTGCGCGTGCTGCGGCGGCAGGGCACGACGTGCGTCGTGCTGAACCCGGGGGTCCATCCGGCGCCCGGCTATGCCCGGCTCGCCGACCTGGTCGTCACCTTCGAGGGCCCCTGGTCCACCTACGTGTCGGCGTTCAGCCGGCCCGACTGGACGCGCCGGCACCCGCCCGAGCGGTTCTGCCACCTGGTGTACGGCGTGCCCGAGGCCCTCGCCCCGCTCGCCGTGCGCACCGCCCGCGAGCGGGGCGCCGCGGTCAGCGGGCCCGTGACGGGCGAGCCGCCCAACCCGTGGGCCCGGCTGACGCCCGTACTGACCGGGGCACGGCGATGAGGCGGGGGCCGGCCGCGCTGCTGACGGCCCTGCTCCTCGCGGTGGTGGCCGGCTGTGCGGGCGGCGGGGGCGGCGAGGACCGCGGGCCGGCGCCCGCGCCCCGCGGGGAACGGTGGCAGCCGCGCCCCGGGCTGGCCTGGCAGTGGCAGCTCGACGGCAGGGTGGATCCCTCGGCCGACGTACCGGTCTACGACATCGACGGCTTCGAGAACGACGCGGCGGACGTGGCCCGGCTCCACCGCGCCGGCCGCAAGGTGATCTGCTACGTCAACGTGGGCGCCTGGGAGAGCTTCCGCCCGGACAGGGACGACTTCCCCCGGGCGGTGCTGGGCGCGCCCAACGGCTGGCAGGGCGAGCGGTGGCTCGACATCCGCCGCATCCGGGTGCTCCGGCCGATCATGGAGCGGCGGTTCGACATGTGCCGGGACAAGGGGTTCGACGCGGTGGAGCCCGATCTGGTGGAGGGCTTCGGCAACGAGACCGGTTTCCCGCTCACGGCGCGGGACCAGCTCGCGTACAACCGCATGATCGCGGAGATCGCCCACGAGCGGGGCCTGTCCGTCGGCCTGAAGAACGACCTGCCGCAGATCCCGCAACTGGTGCACGACTTCGACTTCGCGGTCAACGAGGAGTGCGCGCAGTACGGCGAGTGCGAGCGGCTCACGCCGTTCATCGAGGCCGGCAAGGCGGTCTTCCACGTCGAGTACGCCGAGCCGACCGGCCGCTTCTGCCCGCAGTCGCGCCGGCTGGGGCTGTCCTCGATGCTGAAGAAACCGGAGCTCGGGGTCTGGCGCCGGGCCTGCTGACCACGGGGTGCGGCAGGATGGAGCCATGAGCGTAGTCAAGATCAACGTACTGACCGTGCCGGCCGAGCAGCGCGAGACGCTGGAGAAGCGCTTCGCCTCGCGTGCCCACGCCGTGGAGAACTCCGACGGCTTCGAGTGGTTCGAGCTCCTGCGCCCCGTCGAGGGCACCGACACCTACCTCGTCTACACGCGGTGGCGCGACGAGGCGTCCTTCCAGGCCTGGATGGAGGGCCCCATGAAGACGGCGCACCAGGGCGGCGCGGAGGGCGGCGAGCGTCCCCGGCCGGCGGCGAGCGGCTCCACCCTGTGGTCGTTCGAGGTGGTGCAGCAGGCGGCTCCGAAGGGCGCGTGACCGCGGCGCCGGCGCCCGCGACCGGATTCGGCCGCGGGTGCCGGCGCCGTCGCGTCAGCCCAGCTCGACGAGGAGGTCGCCGCCCTCCACCTGCTGGATGCGGTTGATGGCGAGCCTGCCGACGGTGCCGGACCTGGGCGCGGTGATGGTGGCCTCCATCTTCATCGCCTCGATCGTGGCCACGGTGGCACCGGCCTCCACCGCGTCGCCCTCCGCGACGGCGAGGGTCACCACGCCGGCGAACGGCGCCGCCACATGGCCGGGGTTGGCCCGGTCGGCCTTCTCGGTGACCGGGACGTCGGAGGCCGCCGCGCGGTCGCGGACCTGGATGGGCCGCAGCTGGCCGTTGAGGGTCGACATCACGGTGCGCATGCCCCGTTCGTCGGCGTCGCCGATGGCCTGCAGCTCGATGAGCAGACGGACGCCCGGGTCGAGGTCGACCGTGTACTCCTTGCCCGGGCGCAGCCCGAAGAAGAAGTTCTTGCTGTCCAGGACGCTGGTGTCGCCGAAGGTGCCGCGGTGGGCGTCGAACTCGCGCGCCGGGCCGGGGAAAAGCAGCCGGTTGAGCGTCGCCCGGCGGTCCTTGGCCAGCCCGGTGCGGTCGTCGGCGCCCAGCTCGGCCACCGGCTTCGCCTCGGCGCGGCCCCGCAGCGCCTTGCTGCGGAACGGTTCGGGCCAGCCGCCGGGCGGGGTGCCGAGCTCGCCGCGCAGGAACCCGATGACGGAGTCGGGAATGTCGAAGCGGTCGGGGTCCGCCTCGAAGTCCGCCGGGGAGACACCGGCGCCCACCAGGTGGAGGGCCAGGTCGCCGACCACCTTGGAGGAGGGCGTGACCTTCACCAGCCGGCCCAGCATGCGGTCGGCGGCGGCGTACATCGCCTCGATGTCCTCGAAGCGGTCGCCGAGACCCAGTGCGATGGCCTGCGTGCGCAGGTTGGAGAGCTGGCCGCCGGGGATCTCGTGGTGGTAGACGCGGCCGGTCGGCGAGGCCAGGCCCGCCTCGAAGGGTGCGTAGACCTTGCGGACGCTCTCCCAGTAGGGCTCCAGGTCGCCGACGGCCTGGAGGTCGAGGCCGGTGGGCCGCTCGGTGTGGTCGGTGGCGGCGACGATCGCCGACAGCGAGGGCTGCGAGGTGGTGCCCGCCATGGACGCCACCGCCCCGTCCACCGCGTCGGCGCCCGCCTGGATCGCGGCGAGGTAGGTGGCGAGCTGGCCGCCGGTGGTGTCGTGGGTGTGCAGGTGCACCGGCAGGTCGAACTCGCGGCGCAGCGCGGACACCAGGGTGGCGGCTGCCGGTGCGCGCAGCAGGCCGGCCATGTCCTTGACGGCCAGCACGTGGGCGCCCGCGTCCACGATCTTCTCGGCGAGCCGCAGGTAGTAGTCGAGGGTGTAGAGCCGCTCCGACGGGTCGGACAGGTCGGCGGTGTAGCACAGGGCCACCTCCGCGATCGACGTGCCGGTCTCGCGTACGGCGTCGATGGCGGGCCGCATCTGGTCGACGTCGTTGAGGGCGTCGAAGATGCGGAAGATGTCGATGCCGGTGGCCGCCGCCTCCTGTACGAAGGCGTCGGTGACCTCGGTCGGGTACGGGGTGTAGCCCACGGTGTTGCGTCCGCGCAGCAGCATCTGGAGGCAGATGTTCGGCACCGCCTCGCGCAGGGCTGCCAGCCGCTCCCACGGGTCCTCGGCGAGGAAGCGCAGGGCGACGTCGTAGGTGGCGCCGCCCCAGCACTCCAGGGACAGCAGCTGCGGCAGGGTGCGGGCGACCACGGGGGCGACGGCGAGCATGTCCTTGGTGCGCACCCGGGTGGCGAGCAGCGACTGGTGGGCGTCGCGGAACGTGGTGTCGGTGACGCCGATGGCGGGCGATTCGCGCAGCCGGCGGGCGAAGCCCTCGGGGCCGAGCTCGGTGAGCAGCTGCCGGGAACCGGCCGGGGGTTCACCGGCGGGCAGCGGCGGCAGCTTGGTCAGCGGGTCGGGCAGTTCGGGGCGTTCGCCGTGCGGCTTGTTGACCGTGACGTCGGCGAGGTAGGTCAGCAGCTTCGTGCCGCGGTCGGCGGAGTGCCGGGCGGTGAGCAGGTGCGGGCGCTGCTCGATGAACGACGTGGTGACCTGCCCGGCCTGGAAGTCGGGGTCGTCCAGCACCGCCTGGAGGAAGGGGATGTTGGTGGCGACGCCCCGGATGCGGAACTCGGCCACGGCCCGCCGGGCGCGGTTCACGGCGGTGGCGAAGTCCCGGCCCCGGCAGGAGAGCTTGACCAGCATCGAGTCGAAGTGCGCGCTGATCTCCGTACCGGCGTGGGTGGTGCCGCCGTCGAGGCGGATGCCCGAGCCGCCGGGCGAGCGGTAGGCGCTGATCGTGCCGGTGTCCGGGCGGAAGCCGTTGGCGGGGTCCTCGGTGGTGATGCGGCACTGGAGGGCGGCGCCCCGCAGGGTGATGTCCTCCTGGGCGAGACCGAGGTCGGCCAGCGTCTCCCCGGCGGCGATGCGCAGCTGGGACTGGACGAGGTCGACGTCGGTGACCTCCTCGGTCACGGTGTGCTCGACCTGGATGCGCGGGTTCATCTCGATGAAGACGTGGTTGCCGTCCCGGTCGACGAGGAACTCCACGGTGCCGGCGTTGCGGTAGCCGATCTGCCGCGCGAAGTTCACGGCGTCCGCGCAGATCCGCTCGCGCAGCCGCGGGTCGAGGTTGGGGGCGGGCGCCAGCTCGATCACCTTCTGGTGGCGGCGCTGCACCGAGCAGTCCCGCTCGAACAGGTGGATGACTTCGCCCTGGCCGTCGGCGAGGATCTGGACCTCGATGTGCCGGGGTTCGACGACCGCCTTCTCCAGGAAGACCGTGGAGTCGCCGAAGGCGGACGCGGCCTCGCGGGACGCGGCCTCGATGGCCTCGCGCAGCTGCGCCGGTTCCTCGACGCGGCGCATGCCTCGTCCGCCGCCGCCCGCCACGGCCTTGACGAACACGGGGAAGCCGATGCCGTCGGCGGCGCGGACGAGTTCGTCGACGTCGGTGGAGGGGGCGGAGGAACCCAGGACCGGCACTCCGGCCTCGCGGGCGGCGGCCACGGCGCGGGCCTTGTTCCCGGTCAGCTCCAGGATCTGCGCGCTCGGGCCGACGAACGTGATGCCCGCCTCCTCGCACGCCCGGGCCAGCTCGGGATTCTCGGACAGGAACCCGTAGCCCGGATAGACCGCGTCCGCCCCCGCGCGGCGTGCCGCGCGGACGATCTCGTCGACGGAGAGGTAGGCGCGCACCGGGTGCCCCGGTTCGCCGATCTCGTACGCCTCGTCGGCCTTCAGCCGGTGCAGCGAGTTGCGGTCCTCGTGGGGGAAGACCGCGACGGTGCGCGCGCCCAGCTCATAGCCGGCGCGGAACGCGCGGATCGCGATCTCGCCGCGGTTGGCGACCAGCACCTTGCGGAACATGGTGGATCCCTTCGACCTGCCGGTGACAAAAGACCATGGTGTCGGTGGCACCGCCGGTACGCCATGTGAGCCGGGCCACTCCGGATCCTCGTCCGGCGCTCCGGTTTCCTCAGCGGACTCTGTCGGCTTTCTTAAGGCTTCTTGAAGATGACCTTCGAGGTGCCGTATCGGCACCGTGCCCGCCCTAGGCTCTCGGCAACCCCCCACAGTCCCGGTGGGCGCCCAGGCGCCCACCGGGGTCTCCTACGCCGACCGACAAGCCGAGGTGTCCTGCGCATGGGTTCCCGCCGAGCCGCCCGCCCCGCCCGTTCCCACGCACGTCCCCACCGCGGACTGCGGAAGCGCGGCACCGTGCTGGTGCTCGGCGTCGCCGTCACGGCGGGGGTCGGGATCACGCTGGCCGTCTCCGGCGGCGACGACGGCAGGCCGGCGGACCGGGTCACGACGAGCGCCGCCGGTGAGGGGCCGAACGTCGAGGAGGCGGCGGGGGGCGCGGCGGCGCCGGTCTCCCCGTCGGCGAGCCCGGGCGTCACGGCGAGCGCCTCGCCCCGGGTGAGTGCCACGCCCGGCGGCGAGCCGTCGGGGACGGCGAGCCCGTCCGCCGGGCGGACGAAGAAGACCGGCCCCGTGTCCACCGCTCCGGCCCGGACCACGGTGAAGAGCGGCTCCGGTCATGCCGCCGGCGGAGGCGCCGGCACGGGGTCCGGCAGCGGCTCGGGGTCGGGCTCGGGGTCGGGCTCGGGGTCGGGAGCCGGTTCGGGCTCGGGCTCGGGTTCCGGCGGGGCGGGCGGGGCCGAGGCGCAGGTCCTCGCGCTCGTCAACGAGGAGCGGGCCTCGGCCGGCTGCTCGCCGGTCACCGCGAACGACCGGCTGACCCGGGCCGCCGACGACTACAGCGACGTCATGGCCGCGAGCGGGGTGATGTCCCACACCGGTCCGGACGGCTCCACCATGACGAGCCGCGTCGAGGCGGCCGGCTACGCGTGGTCCACGCTGGGCGAGAACATAGCCAGGGGGCAGTCCGACGCCGCCTCGGTGATGGAGTCCTGGATGAACAGCCCCGGGCACCGGGCGAACATACTCAACTGCTCCTTCAAGGAGCTGGGGGTCGGCGTGCACTTCGGCGACGGCGGTCCCTGGTGGACGCAGGACTTCGGCGCGGGCCGCTGACGCCGGTCAGCGGCCCCCTCCGGCGAGCACGAACGACACCCGCACCCTGGCGCCGCCGAGCGGTGCGCGGGTGATCGTCAGCTCGCCGTCCGCCGCGCGGGCCGCCCGGGCCACGATGTCCAGGCCCAGTCCGGTGGAACCGCCGACACTGACGCCCCGGGTGAGCGCGGCCCCGGGATCCGCGACGCCCGGGCCGGCGTCGTCCACGGTGAGGAGCACGTGACGGTCGGCGCGTTCCACTCGGACCGCGAAGCCGGTGCCCTCGGGGGTGTGCCGGAAGACGTTGCCGATCAGGGCGTCGACGACGGCCGCCAGGTCGTCCTCGGGGAAGGCGACCGGCGTGGGGCGCGGGGTCAGGGAACGCTCGTAGGGGCGGCCCTGCTGGGTGGCGAGGACCGACCAGAAGTCCAGGCGCATCGCGACCACCTCGGCCGCGTCGCAGGGTTTCGCCGTGCCGGTTCCGCGGCCGGGCTGCGCGGCGGCCAGGGGCGTGCGGGCGGCGGCGATGATCGAGTCGAGTTCGCTCTCCAGCTGGCCGGCCGCCTCGGCGACCCGCCGGGCACCGGCCGTCGCGCCCATCCGGTCGGCCTCCAGGTACAGCGCGGTCAGCGGGGTGCGCAGCCGGTGGGAGAGGTCGGCGACCAGTTCGCGTTCGACGGCCAGCAGGTCGACGACCCGGTCGGCCATGGTGTTGAACGCCACGCCGGCCTCCTGCAGCTCGGGCGGGCCGTCCGGTTCCACGCGGACCTCCAGGTCGCCCGATCCGAGGGCCAGCGAGGCTCGCTTCAGGCTCCGGGAGGACCGGACGACGCGGGCGCCGAGCCGGTCGGCGACCAGCACCGAGCCACCGACCAGGCCGAGCGCGAGCAGCGCCATCACGCCCCAGGAGGCGGCCACGCCGCGGGTGAGGTCCGCCGACGGCACGTGGGCCTCCACGACGGCGACCCGGTCGCCGCGCAGGACGACGGGCTGGAGGTAGACCCAGCCGTCGGCGGTGTCCACGGCGAGTGTCTCGCGGCCGCTCACGGCCCGGTCGAGCGCCTCCTCGGGCGCGTGCGGGGTACCGACGAAGTTGCCGTCGGGCAGCCGCACGGCCAGCTGGTCGGAGGAGTCGAGTTCGGTGACGGCCTGCTGCACGTCCGCGCGCCGGGTGGTGAGGGCGAGCACCGGGGAGAGTGCGGCGGCCCGCTGCTCGGCGGCGGTGGTGACGCGGTCGCGGGCCTGTTCACGGACGAGGAGCGCGAGCGGGACGAGGAAGGACAGGGCCACCATCGAGGTGACGGCGAGGGCGATACCGGCGAGGGCGCGTCTCATGGCGAGCTGACCAGTTTGATGCCGATGCCGCGCACGGTCTGCAGGTAGCGGGGCTTGCGGGCCTTCTCGCCCATCTTGCGGCGGAGGGCGGAGAGGTGGACGTCGACCGTCTGGTCCTCCAGATACGGCTGCTGCCACACCTCGGTGAGTATCCGCTGTCTCGAGATGACCTGGTCGGCGTGGGCGGCCAGGTAGGAGAGCAGGTCGAACTCACGGCGGGTCAGGGGAAGTTCGCGGTCCGCGAGATGGGCGGTGCGGGCGGTGGGGTCGATGCGCAGGTCGGCGATCCGCAGGACGGGCGGCGGCGCGGCGCGGTTGCCGGCGGGCGCCGACCGGCGGAGCACGGCGGCGAGGCGGGCCGCGAGCTGGCCGCCCGAGAACGGCTTCACCAGGTAGTCGTCGGCGCCGGCGTTGAGCAGCCGGATGATCTCGGTCTCGTCGTCCCGCGCGGTGGCGACCAGCACGGGGACGCGGGAGATGCCCCGGATCATACGGAGCACGTCCAGGCCGTCGAGATCGGGCAGCCCCAGATCGAGGACCACGATGTCCGGCGGAGTCCGGGTGATCTCGCGCAGCGCCTCGAAACCCTGGTGAGCGGTCTTGACCGCGTAGCCGTGTCCGGTCAGCACCTCTATCAGCGCGGTCCGGATCACGGGGTCGTCCTCGACGACGAGTACACAGGCCATGGGCAGGCACGTTAGCCGGTCCGTCACTATGGTGTCGTGTCCCGCCTCCTGCGCTACCTGATCATCTGGCTGTCGTGCACGGCCGCCAGCATCACGGCCGTCATCATCACGATCCACTTCGTGGTGGGCTCGACCCGGCCCACCGCGCCGGTGGCGCAGTCGGCGCCGCAGGACCTTCCGGTGCCGCCGCGGCCGACGCCGTCGCCGAGCGCCAAGCCCTCCCCCAGTCCTTCGCCCACCGTGGAGAAACCCCGCCCGGCCCCCTCCCGTACCCGCGAGGAGCCGCGCGAGCCGAGCCCCGCGCCGACGACGCCGACCGCCCCCGCGACCACCCGGCAGCCCCCGGCGGGCGGGGGCGAGCGGGGGTGCGAGGAGGACGGTTCGGGCGTCTACACGGTGCCGTCGGAGGGCGGCAGGGTGACCGTGCGCTTCGGCAGCGGCGGGGTGTGCCTGGTGTCGGCGGTGCCGGAGCAGGGATTCACGGTCAGCACGAGCCAGAGCGCGGCCGAGACGCTGACGGTGACCTTCTCGGCGAGCCGCCACCGGTCGGAGATCACCGCGACGACCGAGCCGCGCAGCCAGGCCAGTGTGCGCGAGGTCTCGTTCTGACCTGTCGCGCGCGTTCGGTGCCGGCCGGCCGGCCGGAGGGGGGCCTCCGGACGGCCGGGGAGGGCGGGTCCGGTCAGGCGGTGGCGCAGGCCCCGCCGTTGAGGCTGAACGCGGTCGGGGCGGTGTTCGCGGCGCCCTTGCGGGCGGTGAACCCGAGGGTGACGGTCCCGCCTGCGGGGATGGTGGAGGTGTAGGAGGCGGGGGCGACGCTCACCGCGCCGGCGTTCTGGGTGGGAGTGCCTCCCCACATGTTGGTGATGCTCTGGCCGTCGGCGAAGGCGAAGGCGAGCGTCCAGGTGCCGAGGGGTGCGGCGCCGGTGTTGCGGATGGCGATCTCGCCCTGGAAGCCGCCCGGCCACTCGCCCACGACGCGGTATCCGACCGAGCAGGTGGCGCCGGGGGTGCCGCCCCCGTTCGTCGTGACGTCCACGGTCGCGGAGCGGGCCGAGCGGTTGCCCGCCGCGTCGCGGGCGCGGACGGCGAAGGAGTAGGCGGTGCCCGGGGTGAGGCCGGTCAGGGTGGCGGTGCCGGTGGTGCTCGTGGCGACCGTGGTCTCGGTGCCGCCGGCGACGCGGACCACCTCGTAGCCGGTGACGCCGACGTCGTCGGTGGCCGCGGTCCAGGCGAGGGTGACGGACGTGCCCGTCACGGAGGCCACGGTCGGGGTGCCGGGGGCGGTGGGGGCCTGGGTGTCCTCCGGGGCGCCGTCGCCGTAGACGGTCGCTTCCTTCGCGGTCCGTGCTATGCCGTCGGCGCCGTGGAAGACGCGCTCGCCCCAGGCGCTGAGGCGGCCGGGGTCGAAGCCGGTCGCGAGGTCGAGGACCGGGTCGGTGTTGCCGCTCCAGGACCAGGCGAGGTAACCGAGGCCCAGTTGCTCGGCGGTGGCCATCATGGTGTCCTCGTCGGGGTCGCCGTACTGGTCGGCGGGGCCGCCGAACTCGCCGATGACCAGGGGCAGTCCGGCGTCGGTGAAGGCGTGCAGGTAGTCGGTGATCTCCTGGGCGGTGTCGAAGACGCTGTACATGTGGATGGAGAAGAGCAGGTTGCCGGTGGGATCGGCGTCGCGGACGGTGCGGGCGTTGTCCCGCATGACGCCCTGCCAGTCCTGGCCCCAGTTGGGCGCGTCCACCATGATCGTGTGCTCGAGGCCGGCGGCGCGCAGCTTCTTGACGGCCGCGACGGTGGGCGCGGTCCAGCCGGCCGGATCGGTGTTGCCCCAGGGCTCGTTGCCGATGTTGACGACGACGTGGCCCTCCTCGCCGGCGAGCACGTCCTTCAGCCCGATCCAGTAGTCGGCGGCGTGATCGAGCGTGCCGGCCGCCGCGTCCTCGCCGTAGCCGGTGGTGTCGTGCACCTCCAGGACGCAGATCAGCCGGTTGGCCTTGCACTGGCCGATGACGGCCGCCACGTCCGCCGGGCCGTTCTCGCTCCAGCGGTGGCCGTCGGACAGGACGACCCGGACGGTGTTGGCGCCGAGCGCCTTGATGTCGGCCAGCGACCGGGTCTCTCCCGGGTACCAGGTGTGGGCGTGGTTGACCCCGCGCATGACGAAGTCGTTGCCGTCGGCCTCCAGCAGCCGGCCGCCGCTGATGTGCAGACCGGCGGTGACGGGGGCCGGGGGCGGGGCGGCCTGCGCGACGGCGGGGCACAGGGCACCGACGACGGCGATACCGACCAGGGCCGCCAGTGCGGCCCAGAGGCGGGGCACGGGGTTGCTGCGGAGAGCGGTTCCTGTTGTTCTCACGGCGACTCCAGGGGCGTGAGGGAAGGGTGACGCGGACACAGCCATATGGGAGCGCTCCCATAAACGCATTGGGTCGCGTACACGTCAAGACGTCGTGCGTACGGCGCCCCGTCCGGTCACTTCCTCCACGGCACCTGCCACGGCCCCGCGGACGGGCGCGTCCCCGGTCCACCGGGCCGTGGCGCGGCGCTTCACGGCCGCAGGTGCTCCAGTACCGCGCTCATCGCCCGGCGGACGGCGTCGCGCGACTCGTCGGTCGGGTCCCGCGTCTCGAAGCCGTGGTGGCCGTGCGGCACGTCGACCACCTCCACGCGGGCCCCGCAGTCCCGGGCCGCGGCCAGGAACTCCTCGACGCCGGCGGCGATCTCGGGCATCTCCAGGCCCACCCGGGTGAGGACCACGGGCAGCCCGCCGGCCTTCGTCACCGCGCGCACCGGGTGGAACCGGGTGCCGGACATCCCCCAGTTCGGCAGGGGAGCCAGGACCGGGTAAGTGGCCGCGAGGCAGCGCAGCCAGGGCGGGGGCGCGTCCAGCCAGTCGGCGGTGATGAGCCCGCCGCCCGAGAGGAACCACAGCGCGACGCGGTCCGCGTCCACCCGGGGGTCGGCCCGGATCCGCTCCACCGCGCCGGCCACGTCCGCGGCGGCCCGCTCGTAGTCGGCGAGGTCGTGCAGCCGGTGGGCGACGACCGCGCCCACCACTCCGTTGACGGCCGCGAACCCGGCGTACCCGGTCAGCGCGGGCCAGTCCCTCGGGCCCGGCCGGGCGTCGGCGGGTACCGGGCCGCCGTGCACGAACACCACCGCGGGGCGCGGACCGTCGGCGTCGGGCAGGTAGAGGTCGACGTTCCCCGTCCGCTCCGCGGTGACCACGGGCAGGTCCAGCAGGAACGGCCTCAGGTGGGCGGGCGGTTCGGCCGGGCCGGCCGGCTCCAGTCGGTGTCCCTCGCCGGCGGCGGCCCGCAGCAGCACGTCCGCCAGGCGGTCGGGGCAGGACAGCATCGGCCAGTGCCCGGTGGCGAGTTCGAAGAAGGTCACCCGGGGATCGACGAGGGCTCGCAGGGCGGGATCGCCCATGCCCGCCAGCATCCGGACCATCTCGATGCTCGCGCCGTTGCCGGTGCACAGGACGCCGGTGGTGGGCACCCCGGTCACCGCGCCGGTCAGCCGGAGCGGCTGGAGCAGGGTGCCGAGCGGCTGCGGGGCGGCGAGGGCGGTGAGCCGGTCCAGCGCGGCGTCGGCGAGGCCCGCCGTGCTGCCCCAGCGCTCCCACTCGTCCCGGGCCGGAGCCGGCAACTCCCCCTCGGGGTCCGCTCCCCCGCCCCCGGCACGCGCGGCCAGCCGCTCGCGCAGCGCCCCGTCGGGTACGGCGGCCAGGGCCGGGACGCCGTCCCGCGGCATCGCCGAGTCCAGGTACACGATCCGGTCGATCCGCTCCGCCCGCCGGCCGGCGGCACCGAGCGCGGGGTGGATGCCGTAGTCGTGGCCGACCAGCACGATCCGCCCCCCGTCTTCCTGCCCGCCGTCCCCCGTCGCTCCGTTCTCCGGTCCGACCGCGTCGATCACCGCGAGGACGTCCGCGATGTGCGTCTCCAGGTCGGTGCCGGCCGCCGCGCCGCCGGGCGGCCCGTCGAGGCCGGTGAGGGGCACCGGATACGCCCCGGCGCCCGCGGCGGTCAGGTGCGCCACGGTCTCCTCCCACACGTGTGTGCCGGTGAACATGCCCGGCACGAGGACGAACGCGGTCATGGTGTCTCCTCCGTACGCGATCGCGCGGACCGCGGTCCGCTGCTCGTCCGCGGACCGGCCCGGCCGGCCGTCCGCGCCCGCCGGTACGGTAGGAACTCCCCCTGAGGGAGGTTCAAGTGTTCACTTCGCGCGACGGACTGTGCGGCATCGGCGAGCTCGCCGAACGGGCGGGCGTCTCGGTCAAGACCGTCCGCTTCTACTCCGACCGCGGCCTGCTGCCGGAGGCCTCCCGCAGTGCCGGCGGGCACCGGCGGTACGGCCCGGAGGCGCTCGGCCGGCTGCGCCTCATCCGCTCGCTGCGCGCCCTCGGACTGGCCGTGCCGGAGGTGCGCCGCGTGCTCGACGAGGAGGACGGGGCGAGCGGCGTACTGGAGGACGCCGTCGCCGGACGGCTGCGGGAAGTAGGCTCCGAGCTCAGGGCGTTGCGCTGGCGGGAGGCCGCGCTGCGGCTGGTGCAGGAGTGTCCGCCCGGGGAGCGGGCCGACCGGCTGCGGCTGGTCGGCGCGGTGGCCGCTCCACCGAGCACGGCGCCGCTGGTCCGCTTCTGGCGCGGCTGGCTGCCGCCGCGGATGCCTGCGCGGTCGACCGCCGCGTTCCTGGAGGTGGCGGTGCCCCAGCCGCCCGACGACCCGGCCCCCGCCCAGGTCCTCGCCTTCGCCCGGCTCAACGCCCTCACGCTCGCCCCCTGCCAGGGCACCGCCCAGCCGCAGCCCGAGGCGCACCGGGCCTCCGGGACAGGCGGTGCCGCGGTGCTGTACGCGGGACTGGCCGAGGCCTACGAGCTGGCGGGGGTACGGCTGCGCCGGGGCGCCGGCCCGCACGCGGGTGAGGCCCTGGACTGCTTCGTGAGCGCCTACACGAGCGCGTACGGCGTCCGCGACACCCCGGACTTCCGCCGTCTGCTGGCCCGGCAGCTCGCCTCGGACCCGCGCATCGACCGCTACTGGGAGCTGGTGGCCGAGGTGATCACCCGGCCGGGCGCCCGGCCGGAGCCGACGCCCGGTGCCGCGCACGACTGGCTGCTGGCCGCTCTGGAGGCGCAGACCGCGACCGCGGCGGCCTGAGCGGCCGGCCCGTGTGAGGTCCGGTCAGGGGACGTCGCCCCGCCAGTCGAAGCGGCGGGGGTCGCCCGGCCTGGGCCCGTAGGCGGACCGGCCTCCCGGACCGTAGCGGCCTATCTCCGTCGCCAGGGTGACGCCCCGGCCGCGCTCGTCCTCGGCGAGGTCCGTGACGTCCAGCAGCAGACCGTCCAGCGGGCCGCCGACCAGCTGCGCGTACGCGCGTCCCGGCCGCGGCCCGGGGCTCTCGTGGTCGGCGCCGTAGACCCGGCCTCGCATGAACTCCACCTCATCCATGACGAGCAGCCTCGCATCCGCCACTGACAACGCGCGACGCCCGGGCCGGCGGAAGGCCGGCCCGGGCGTCGCGGTCGTCAGACCAGGTCGAAGCGGTCGAGGTTCATGACCTTGACCCAGGCGGCGACGAAGTCGTGCACGAACTTCTCCTTCGCGTCGTCGCAGGCGTAGACCTCCGCGAGGGCGCGCAGCTCGGAGTTGGATCCGAAGACCAGGTCGGCGCGGCTGCCGGCCCACTTGACCTCGCCGGTGACCGCGTCACGGCCCTCGAACGCGGTCTGGTCCTCGGACGTCGCCTTCCACGTCGTGCCCAGGTCGAGCAGGTTGACGAAGAAGTCGTTGGTGAGCGAGCCGGGCGTCCGGGTGAAGGCACCGAGCTGGGACTGCTGGTGGTTGGCGCCCAGGACCCGCAGGCCACCGACCAGGACGGTCATCTCGGGCGCGCTCAGGGTGAGCAGGTTGGCCCGGTCGAGCAGCAGGTACTCGGCCGGCAGCCGGTTGCCCTTGCCGTAGTAGTTGCGGAAGCCGTCGGCGGTCGGCTCGAGCGCCTCGAAGGACTCGGCGTCGGTGTGCTCCTCCGTGGCGTCCACACGGCCCGCGGCGAACGGCACCTCCACCTGGAACCCGGCCTCCTTCGCGGCCTTCTCGACGGCGGCGGAGCCGCCCAGGACGATCAGGTCGGCCAGGGAGACCTTCCTGGCGCCGGAGTTGAACTCCCGCTGGACGCCCTCCAGGACCCGCAGGACCTGCGCCAGCTCGTCGGGCTCGTTGACCTCCCAGCCGCGCTGCGGCGCCAGGCGGATGCGGGCGCCGTTGGCCCCGCCGCGCTTGTCGCTGCCGCGGAAGGTGGACGCCGAGGCCCACGCGGTGGACACCAGCTGCGAGACGGACAGACCGGACTCGAGGAGCTTGGTCTTCAGGGTCGCGACGTCCTCGGCGCCGATGGTCTCGCCCTCGGCCTCGGGCAGCGGGTCCTGCCACAGCAGGGTCTCCTCGGGGACCTCCGGGCCGAGGTAGAGGGACTTCGGTCCCATGTCGCGGTGGGTCAGCTTGTACCAGGCGCGGGCGAAGGCGTCCGCGAACTCCCCGGGGTTCTCGTAGAAGCGGCGGGAGATCGGCTCGTAGACCGGGTCGAAGCGCAGCGACAGGTCGGTGGTGAGCATCCTCGGACGGTGCTTCTTCGACGGGTCGTGCGCGTCGGGGACGATCTCCGGGGCGTCCTTGGCCACCCACTGGTTGGCGCCGGCCGGGCTCTGCTCGAGCTCGTACTCGTACTCGAAGAGGTTCTTGAAGAACCCGTCGCCCCACTGGGTCGGGGTCGTGGTCCAGGTGACCTCCAGGCCGGAGGTGATGGCGTCCGCGCCCTTGCCCGTGCCGTGGGTGCTCCGCCAGCCCAGACCCTGCTCCTCCATGGAGGCGGCCTCGGGGTCGGCGCCGACGGCGTCGGCCGGACCGGCGCCGTGGGTCTTGCCGAAGGTGTGTCCGCCGGCGATCAGCGCGACGGTCTCCTCGTCGTTCATCGCCATGCGGCGGAACGTCTCACGGATGTCGCGGGCGGCGGCGAGCGGGTCCGGGTTGCCGTTGGGGCCCTCCGGGTTGACGTAGATCAGGCCCATCTGGACCGCGCCCAGCGGATTCTCCAGCTCGCGGTCGCCGGTGTAGCGGCGGTCGTCGAGCCAGGTGGTCTCGGGGCCCCAGTAGACGTCCTCCTCCGCCTCCCAGACGTCGGCGCGGCCGCCGGCGAAACCGAAGGTCTCGAAGCCCATCTGCTCCAGGGCGACGTTGCCGGTGAGGACCAGCAGGTCGGCCCAGGAGATGCTCTGGCCGTACTTCTTCTTGACCGGCCACAGCAGGCGGCGGGCCTTGTCGAGGTTGCCGTTGTCGGGCCAGCTGTTGAGCGGGGCGAAGCGCTGCTGGCCAGCCCCGGCGCCCCCGCGGCCGTCGCTGATGCGGTAGGTGCCCGCGCTGTGCCAGGCCATCCGGACCATCAGCGGGCCGTAGTTGCCGAAGTCGGCGGGCCACCAGTCCTGCGAGGTGGTCAGCACCTCGGCGATGTCGCGTTTTACGGCGGCCAGGTCGAGGGCCTTGAACGCCTCGGCGTAGTCGAACTCCTCGCCCAGCGGGTTGGCCACGGCGGGGTTCTTCGCGAGGATCTTCAGATTGAGCCGCTCCGGCCACCACTGACGGTTCCCGCCGCCCTGGGTCGGGTGGGCGGCGCGGTTGTGGGCGACCGGACAGCCACCCGACTCCTCGGTCTTGGCGTCGGTCACGATGGCGTCGTGGTTCTCGGACATGGGTTCCTTCCGAACGGGGCGGTTCACGGTGCGGGGGACGTACGGGGGGTGGAGCAGTCGGGGCACAGGCCCCGGTAGACGACCTCGGCCTCGTCGATCGCGAAGCCGTGGTCGTCGGACGCGGTCAGGCAGGGTGCCTCGCCGACGGCGCAGTCGACGTCGGCGAGGGCACCGCACGACCGGCACACGACGTGGTGGTGGTTGTCCCCGACACGCCCTTCGAACAGGGCCGGGCTGCCGGGCGGTTGGATGCGCCGGACTAGCCCGGCCGCGGCGAGGGCGTGCAGGGCCTCGTACACGGCCTGGAGGGACACGTGGCCCACCCGGTCGCGCACCCCGGAGGCGAGCGCCTCCACGCCGAGGTGATCGCCCGCCCGGACGGTCTCGAGCAGCGCGACACGGGCGGCGGTCACCCGCAGTCCTGCCCCGCGCAGTTCCTCGGCTGTGGCCGTGCTCCGGGAGGCGGTCATGGCGGTGAACCTACTCCGGTAAACCGGAGGTCCTCAAGGAAACGAACGATTCCATTCGGAGGACGGCCGCGAAGGGGCTGCCCGGAGAACGGGGAACGGACCGCGGGTGGCGACGCGGCCGTCCCTTGCCGCGCCGCCATGCCCCGCACCATCCCGCGTGGGCGGGTACCCGCGGACCGCCCCGCCCACGCATCCACCGTGAGGGCGGACGATCGTGGTAGACAACGTGCGTGGTGGGCACTGGCTCAGGACATGCCGCGACCGGCACAGCGCGACGACAGGAATGAGTGGCCCGTGCTTTTGAAAACGTTCCGCTGGGCGTTCGCCGTCACTGCCCTCGGCCTCGCCGCGGGGGTCCTCTACGACGGCTGGACCGCCCTCGGCCTGGTGGCCATCCTGGCCGTCCTGGAGATCTCGTTGTCCTTCGACAACGCGGTGATCAACGCCGGGATCCTGAAGAAGATGAACGCCTTCTGGCAGAAGATCTTCCTCACCGTCGGCATCCTGATCGCCGTCTTCGGCATGCGCCTGGTCTTTCCGGTCGTCATCGTGGCCATCAGCGCCCGGCTGAGTCCATGGAACGCCGTCCACCTCGCGCTCACCGACAAGGACCGCTACCAGCAGCTGGTCACGGACGCCCACCCGTCGATCGCCGCGTTCGGCGGCATGTTCCTGCTGATGATCTTCCTGGACTTCATCCTGGAGGACCGGGACATCAAGTGGCTGGGCGCCCTCGAACGGCCGCTGGCGAAGCTCGGCAGGGTCGACATGCTCTCGGTCTGCGTCGCCCTGATCGTGCTGCTGGTCTCCTCCATGACCTTCGCCGCGCACGCCCACCAGCACGGTGGCACCCATGCCGACAAGGCGCAGACGGTGCTGGTCTCCGGGATCGCCGGTCTGATCACCTACATGGTCGTCCGCGGCCTCTCCGGGTACTTCGAGAACCGGCTCGAGGCGGAGGAGGAACGCGAGCACGAGGCCGAGGAGGAGGCCGAGCGCTCCGGCGGGGCCCGCCCGGCGGTCGCCCTGACCGGCAAGGCCGCGTTCTTCATGTTCCTCTACCTGGAGGTCCTGGACGCGTCGTTCTCCTTCGACGGTGTCATCGGCGCCTTCGCCATCACCAACGACATCGTCCTGATGGCCCTCGGCCTCGGCATCGGCGCCATGTACGTGCGGTCCCTGACCGTCTACCTGGTCCGTCAGGGCACGCTGGACGACTACGTCTACCTGGAGCACGGCGCGCACTACGCCATCGGCGCCCTCGCCGTGATCCTCCTCGTGACCATCCAGTACCAGATCAGTGAGATCGTCACCGGTCTCATCGGCGTGGTTCTGATCGGCTGGTCCTTCTGGTCCTCCGTGCGCCGCAACAAGGCGCTCGCCGACGCGGGCTGACGGCGTACTGCGTTCTCGCGGTGCCGGCGGTCGTCCCGGCGTCCGTCGCCCGGCGCCCGCGCCCGCGCCGTTCAGGAGACGGTGGCCGGCGGCGGGGTCCAGCGGTGGGTGCGGGGCGCACCGCGGACGCCGTACTCCTTCTTCAGCTGCTCGGGGATCGCGTAGTGCATGACGCGTCCGCGGGTGAGGGAGGACAGTTCGAGGACCGTGGTGAGGTGACCGAGCCGGTCCAGTGCCCAGGCGCCGAGCGGTGAGCGGTCCTCGATCGTCTCCAGCACGCCGAGGAGGTGCGGGGCCGCCTTGACGAGGGTGTCCCACGGGGTGCGGGGCACCTCGAGCCAGTCGGCGCAGGTGTCGCCGACGAGGTGGCGGATCAGGGCGGAGACGACCGGGTCGAAGAGGGTGCCGGGGACGACCTCCTCGTAGAGGTCGATGAGCTGCCGGGTCAGGTGCGTGCCCTCCTCGGAGGGGCCCATGTGGCGCACCATGTACAGGTCGAGGAACTGCCGTGCCTCCTCGAGCGTGCGGGGCACGGCGTCCTGGTCGACGCCGAGGATGGCGCCGACCACCCGCCAGGCGTAGAAGTAGGCGTCGGCTCCCTCCTCGGACAGGTGGATGCCGAGTCGGTGCAGGCTGTCCAGGACGAGCAGGGAGAAGAACATCTGCCCGCCGATCATGTCCTCCTGGCAGATCGGCACGCCGAGGGTGTCGGAGTCCCAGCGGTTCTCCCGCTTCAGGTGGTGGCGGATCGCGGCGTGCAGCAGGCGGACCTTCTGGGCGGCCGGGATGAAGCGGCCGCCCGCCTCGAAGGCGTCGGGCTGCATCAGGTACACGGTGAACTGGCCGGTCTCCGCCATCCGTTTGGAGGGATAGCTCAGCCCGTGGGTGGCCGACAGCAGCCTGGCCACGTGCGGGACGAGGTAGCAGGCGGGCATGGACGCGAAGGACAGGGCGGTGGAGATGTGCACGTTGTTGTCGATGAAGAACAGCCGGGCCTTCTCCATCTCGGCCCAGTCCACCCAGTCCGGCGGGGTGCCGGTCACCCGGAGGTACTCCCGGGCCACTCCGGGAAGTCCGGCGGGCAGTTCCTGGCCCGCGGTGGAGACGTAGCGCATCAGGGAGTTGAACTTGCCGACCTCGCCGCGTTCGAAGAGGGTGGCGACGACGGCGTCGGCCAGTTCGTCGCCGTGGCGGCGCAGGGCGTCCATCGACGTCTCGGTGAAGGTCATCACGGTCTCCTCGGCTCGGTGCGGCTCGGCTCGGCGTGGCAGGGGGTGAGGGACGGCAGGCCGTCGGGCGGGTCAGTGGACGCGGTCGGTCGCCCGCCGGGCGAGGTCGTGCAGGGCCCGGCGCGCACCCGGTGACACTTCGACGTCGTCCAGGGCACGGGTGGCCGCTTCCACCCGGGTGAGGATCATCCGCTCGATGCGCTGCGGGGCCCCCAGTTCCCGCATGAGGTCGCGGACGTCCTCCAGGTGGCTCCCGTCCAGGTCGCGCCGGCCCAGCACCCGGCGCAGCCGTTCCCGCTGGGCGGTGTCGGCGGACCGCCAGGTCTCGGCGAGCAGCGCGGTGGGCCGGTGGGTGCGCAGGTCGTCCAGGGCGGCCTTGCCGGTGCGGTCCGGGTCGCCGAACAGGCCCAGCAGGTCGTCGCGGAGCTGGAAGGCCTCGCCGAGCGGCAGACCGTAGGCGGAGTAGCCGTCGCGCAGTGCCCGGGAGGCGCCGGCGAGCAGTCCGCCGAGGAGCAGCGGGTGCTCGACGGTGTACTTGGCGGTCTTGTAGCGGACGACCTTCAGGGAGGTACCCGTGTCCGGCCGGCCGCCGGTGTGCAGGATCTCCAGGCACTCGCCGGCGACGAGTTCGCGGGCGAGCCCGGCCCACAGGCCCCGGGCGCGGGCGAGGTAGGCGGCAGGCAGGCCGCAGTCGGTGAAGAGCCGGCCCGCGAGGGCCATCAGGTGGTCCCCGACCAGCAGGGCCAGGGAGCGGGCGGCGGAGCGGACCCGGTCGCGGTCGTCACCGGCTCCCCGCGCGGTGGTGCCGAGGGACGTCTCCAGGGCGACGTGGGCCGTGGGCCGGCCGTGGCGCAGGGCACTGTCGTCGATGAGGTCGTCGTGGACGACGGCCGCGGCGTGCACCAGTTCCATGGAGGCCGCCGCACGCAGCAGGGCGTCGCTGTCGGGCTGGCCGGCCGCACGCCAGCCCCAGTAGCAGAAGGCGGCACGCAGCCGTTTGCCGTGTCCGGCCGCGACGCGCAGTTGTCCGGCCACGGGAGCGAGGGCCTCGTCGATCGCCATGAGCTCGTCCGCCTCCTGCGCGAGGAAGCCGCGCAGCACGCCGTCGACGCGTGTCCGGAAGGCGGCCGGGTCCCAGCGGTCAGACATCGACGTCCTCGGCGGCGCGCCGCGCCAGCACGTGCCGGGCCAGCACCTCGAGGTGGGCGGGCGGCACGCCGGTGCAGCGGTCCAGGGCCAGCCTGCCCCGCGCCCGCAGGTCCCGGTCCGCCTCCCGCACCAGGTCGGCGGTGTCGGAGCGGCGCAGCAGCCCTCGCAGCGCGCCCATCGCCGAGCCCGCCGTGCTCACCGCCAGATCCGCGATTCCGGCGACCAGCAGCACCGCCTGGTCCTCCCGGTCCGAGCCGCGCGGCGTCGCGTGCGTCATGGTTCTCCCCCAGTGGTGGCGTCTTCATGGATGTGCCTGGTCGGCGGCGCATCCGTTCCGATCATGACGGCGGCCCCGGGGCCGGGGGTCCCCGAATCCTCCTACGAGGGACACGGGGAACAGGTGTCAGGGGCGGGCGGCGAGGGCCGGGCCGGTCACCTGTCCCGCTCGATGCTCCACAGCGGCAGCCGCTCGAAGAAGGCGACCGCCTCCTCGCGCCGGCGCGGGCGCCAGCCGGACGCCACGAGCGCGGCCTGCTCCGCGCAGCGCCGCATGTCCGCCCGCATGCCGTCGGCCACTCCGTGGCGTTCGCCGATCTCCCGGACGGCGGCGACGGTCCGGGGTGTGCAGTCCGGGTCGCCGAGCGCCTCCGCCACCACCGCGCGCTCCGTGCCGCTCACGGCGGACAGCAGGCGGGCGACGGTGTAACTGCGCCTCCCCTCGCGGAGGTCGGTGCCGGTCGGCTTGCCCATGACCGCCGCGTCGCCGAACAGGTCGAGGTAGTCGTCGCGCATCTGCCCGCAGATGCCGACCAGCCGCGCGTAGCGGCGCAACTCGGCGTCGTCGGCGTCCGGTTGTTCGCCCGCGGCCAGGAGTCCGAGGCGCAGCGGGGCGAGGACCGAGTAGCGGGCCGACTTGTGGTCGGCGACGTCGTGCAGAACCTCCTCGTCGGGCTCCGCGGGGCCGAAGTCGCGTTCCAGGTCGGCGATCTGGCCGACGAAGGTGTCGGTCGCGGCCCGGACCTGGACCTCGGTCATGGCCCGGCGCAGCCCGGCCGGGAGCCCGGCGTCGAGGAGCACCCGCAGCGAGAGGGCGAGTGCGAGGTCGCCGGCGAGGACGGTGAGCCCGAGCGCGGCCCGCGGGTGGCGGGGGAACCGCTCCCGGTAGGCGTAGTAAGTGGAGGGGCCGCCCCGGCGGGTGGCGCTGTCGTCGATGAGGTCGTCGTGCACCAGGCCGTGCGTCTGGAGCAGTTCGATGCTCAGTGCGGCGGCGTTCAGCGCCTCGGCCGGCGTGTCGTCGCGTACCAGACGCGCGGCCTCGTGCAGCAGCACGACCCGCATCCGCTTGCCGCCGCGCAGGGACAGGTCGCGCAGGAGTTCCAGGCAGTCCGGGGTGAAGCGGCTGAAGGCCGGCGTGTCCAGTGTCGTGCCCAGTGTGTCGAAGAACTCCGCGAAGAGCGTGCTGAACTCGCGCTCGTACCGTGCGGCGCGGTCCAGTGGCTGCTCGGTCATGGCGAAGTCCTCCGTGTGGGTTCGGTGCGAAAGCGACATGCGCGCGACCGGGGTCGGCAACACGCCGGTCATTGTCCGTCACTTGCGGTCGGCCGGTGCACGGGCGGGTACCGACGGCCGGGTTCCGCCTTACCGTTCAAGGGTGTCGGTGCCGGCCTCGACGGCTGGTCGGGGCGTCCGGGCCGGCGCCGGACCGACCGGGGGGTCGCCATGGGTGAGGTGTCTGGGACGGACGCGTCGGCGACGGTCGTCGACCGCGTCACGGGGATCGTCGGGTCGGCCGCCCGGGAGGACGGGGCCCCGTGGCTGTTCGCCCGCTGTCTGGTCCACGCGAGCCGGTACGAGGCGTCCGGCCGGGACGGTGACATCGACCTGGCGCTGGCGGACTTCCAGGCCCTGCCGGCCGGCGCGCCGGGCCGGGCCAAGCTGGCGGCGGTCCTCGCGGAGCTGATGCTGGGGTCGGGCACGCTGTTCGGCTCCCCGCGGCTGTCCTGGGCGGTGGCGCTGGCGGACGCGGCCGACGAGGACCCCGCGCCGATGCCGCACTGGCCCCTGACGTGTGCCGCACTGCGCGCGGGCGACCTGCTGGTCGCCGCGCAGGAGAGCCGGCCCGGTTTCGACCCCCGGGCGGCGCTGCGCAAGCTGGAGGGCTACGCGGCGCTCGTCGACGGCACACCCCCGTACGCCGACGCGGTCGAATCGGCTCGCCTCGCGGTGCGCCACCTGATCGTCCAGGAGGACCCCAGCGCGTCCGAGGCGCGGCGGGTGACCGAGGACATGCGCCGTTTCACCGACCGGCTCGGTGCTCCGGATCCGGGGCGCCGACAGGACGCGCGGGACGGCCGCGATCCGCTGCGCGAACGGGGCGAGACCATGCGGCTGATGCAGGAGATGCACGCCTGCACGGTGCGCGGTGACCTTCCGGCCATGGCCCGGCGCATGGGGGAACTGCGCGACTTCGCACTGCGGCTGCCGTCCGGCGATCCGCTGCGCGCGCAACTGGACCAGGCGCTGGCCACGGTCGGCCCCTTCCTCTCCATGCTCGGCGCGGACGGCACCGGTCAGGGCGGCCCGGGCGGGTGGACACCGCCCGAGGGGGCCGACGCGCTGAAGGTCTTCGAGGACCTGGCCGCCCGTCCCGGGCTCTCCGGCATCGACCGCGCCTTCCAGCTGAGCCAGCTCGCCCTGGCCGAACTGGCCCTGGGCACAGCCGAGTCGGTGGACGACGCCATCGGCCATCTCACCGAGACCCTCGCGCTCAGTCCCCCGCACGACCAGCGCCGGACCTACTACCGGTTCCTCGCCGGCACCGCGCACCTGCGCCGGGTCGAACTGAGCGGGGACACCCGGGCGCTGCGGACCGGCACCGAACTGCTCGAACAGGCCCGGGACGCGGCCGCGTCGACCGCCCACACGATGTGGAAGGACATCTCGATGCCGCTCGCCCACGCCTACCGGCTCGCGAACCGCCGGGAGCTGAGCCGGGCGACCGCGCTGCGCGGTCTGCGGGGGCATGCCTGGAGCGTGCTGCTGGAGTCCACGCCTGACGAGGTGCAGGCCATGGCCCGGCACGCCGCCGAGGACGCCCTCGAGACCGCCCGGTGGTGCCTGTCGGACGACGCCGCGGAGGACGCCGCGACCGCCCTGGACGCCGGACGCGGTCTCATCCTGTACGCCGCGGCCGAGACCCGGGACCTCGCCGCCCGCCTGACCGCCGCGGGCCATGCCGGGCTCGCCGCACGGTGGCAGGCGGCCCGGTCGGCGGACCCGGCCGGCGAGGTCCCGGTCGACCTGCGGCGCACCGTCGTGGCGGCCCTTGCCGGTGTGCCCCTGCGGGACGACGGCACACCCGCGGCCGGCCCCGGAGAGGGCACCTCGCGGCTGCTGGACCCGCCCGACGCCCACGAGAGGAGGGCGGCACTCCAGACGCTCGGTGCCGACGCCCTCGTCTACCTGATGCCGGGTGACGAACTCGACGGGGCGGCGGTCGTCGTCCCCGCCCGCGCCCCCGCGACCTGGCTGCGCCTGCCCCACCTGAACACGTCACGGGCCGCCGCCCTCGACGGCTTCCTCACCGACGCGGCCCGGGGTACGACGGCACGCGACGCGGCCGACCGCGACAGCGCTCTGCGGGACGCCCGGATCAAGGTGCCCCGGGTCCTGGACGACCTCTGCGAGTGGGCCTGGGACGCGGTGATCGGCCCTCTTCTCGCCGACAGCCGGCTGGAGTTGCCCCGGGACCGTCCGGCGCGCCTGGTGCTCATTCCCGTACGGGAGCTGGTCCGGGTGCCGTGGCACGCGGCACGTACCCGTGCGGCGGACGGCACCTGGCTGTACGCGATGGAGCGCGCGGTGTTCTCGTACGCGCCGTCCGCGCGGCTGCTGTGCGAGACGGCCTGGCTCGGTCCCGTCCCGCTGACCGACGGCGGGCTGGTGGTCGGCGACCCCGACACGGCGGGCGCCGCCCGCGAGTTGCCGGCGGCACGGCTGGAGGCATTGGCGGTCAGGGACCGCTTCTACCCGCGGGCACGCTACGTGGGCCGGATGCCCGACGGGGGCCCCGGTCCGCAGGGGCACGGGACCGGCGAGGAGGTGCTGCGCTGGTTCGCCGACCCGGACGGCGGGCCCGTGGTCCACCTGGCGTGCCACGGAATCGTCGACGAGAGCACGGAGCCGGGCGACAGTTCCTACCTGCTGCTGCACGACGGGGAGCACCTGGCCGCCGAGCGGGTGCTGGACGTCCTGGTGCAGGGCTCCGGGCGCGACATCGCCCTCGCCGTGCTGGCGGCGTGCAGCACCGGACGGTCCGGGCGGGGACACGACGAGGCGTTCAGCCTGAGCACCACGCTGCTGGCCGGGCGGGTCCGTTCGGTGGTGAGCGCCACCTGGAGCGTGCCGGACACGGCGACCTCCGTGCTGATGTTCCTCTTCCACCACTTCCTCAGGGAGCGGGGCATGGGGCCGGCCGACGCGCTGCACGAGGCCCAGTTGTGCATGATCGGCCGCCGGGAGAAGCCGACGGCGATGCCCCGTCAGCTGCGGGAGCGACTGCGTTCCCCGCAGGTGTCGGACATCGCCTCCTGGGCCGGTTTCGTGCACATCGGACGGTGAGCGCGGGCACCGGACCGCGCGCCCGCCGGCCGGCTCAGGCGCCGGGGACGTGGACGACGACCGGCAGGACGGTGGTGGTCCACTCCCCCGCCACCGCCCGCGCGGGCCGGGCGTCCCGGTGCAGCGCGGCCGTGCCCAGCCGGTCGAGCACGCCCTGGTATCCGGCCGCCCCGGTGCGGTCGGCCGCCTGCCCGGGCTCGCCGAGCCGGCCGAGGACGAACCCCGCGGTGTCGAACGGCGTCTCGGCCACGAGGAGCTTCAGCCAGTCCGTTCCCGTGGCGCCGGGCACCACCGGTCGGCCCGGTGGCAGGCACATGGCCACCGCCCCGCCCCAGGCCGCCGACGCGGCGTGCCCGGGCGCGACCCAGTCGCCGGAGAACAGCTGGGGGTGGATCCGGAACCGGTCCGTGAGGTCGAGCAGGGCGCAGTACAGCCGGTGCGGCGAGGTGTTGCGCAGCCGGATGTGCACCTCGGGCTCCTCCCAGCCGTCCGGCCCCCCGCGGTAGTACAGGTGGACGGCACCGTCGGCACCCGGGCGCAGCGCCGGACGGTTTCCGTCGTCGTAGGCGTCCGCGCGGGCCGCGGGCACCACCTCGACGGCGACGGCGCCCGCGAGGGAGGAGAGCGGGTTGTGCAGGTCCTTGACCCGGCGCCAGCGGGCCACGTGCTCCAGGTCGCCGGCCACGCGGGCCGCCTCGCCCGGTGTCGCGCACGGGGCGTCGGGGACGAGCGGGGCGCCGTCGCTCGCGCAGATCCGCGCGATGCCGGGCCGGGGCACGTGGACCCGCAGGTCGGGCAGCCGCCCGCCCTCCCCGGCCCCGGTGGCACGGACGTGGGGCGACGGCCCTCCTCCCGGTCCGGCCCGGTCCAGTGCCGCCGCGATCAGGCCCGTGACCGCGGCGCCGGTCCCGCTGTCGTCGGCCAGCTCCACCGTGCCCGCCGGGAGGGGGACGCCCGTCAGGACGACGGCGTACCGCCGGCCCGGGTCGGGCGTCCAGCCGAGCGGCTCGACGATGCTGCGGTCGGTCAGCACCCGCGTCACGGCGACCTCCGCGAGGGGGTCCGAGCCGTGCACGGCGAACCGTACCGGGTCGTCCTCCTCCCCCGGCGGAACACCGTGGCAGGCACCGGCGTCGATCTCCCACCGCCCGCGCAACCGCCGCAGCGTCACCGGAGAGCCCGCGGCCCGCACGCGCCCGCCGATCAGCGGCCGGTCGGCCACGGCGTCGGCCGCCGGGGACAGCACCGGGACCTGGGCGCCGGCGGTGTCCTCGACCCGGCAGCGGGCGCCGGTCATCAGTTCCCGGGAGGTCGCCGCGAGCCCGAGGGTCTCGATCTCCTCCAGCAGGGCCAGGCTGAACAGGCCCCGGTGTCCGCCGGGGGCGGGGACCTCGACGGCGTACTGGTCGGAGTGGCAGGCCGCGAGCAGGACGTGCGGGGCGACGGGACCCGCCGCCTCCGGCCCGGCACCGGTGCGGAGCTCCGCCAGCAAGGCGGCGAGGGGCGGCGGTGCGGCAGGCGCCGGGTGGCGGCGGACCCGCAGCGGGGGCTGCCCGTCGGGCGCGGGCAGATGGGCGGCGAGGGGTGCCCGGGTACCGCTGTCGGCGTGGCAGCAGTCGAGTACGGCGACGGTGTGGGCGCCGCGTGCGGTGATCTCGCCGATAAGCACGGCGAGTTCCTTGTCGTACAGGTCGGGCACGCCGTCGCGGCGGCTGTCGGCGCACACCAGGGTCTGCAGCAGGGCGGTCGGTTCGAGCCGGGCGAGTTCCGGGGGGACGGGGGCCTGCGAGCCGTGGCCGCTGAACCAGAAGAGCACGCTGTCCGCCGCCCCAGCCCGGCCCAGGTGGTGCCGGAACCCGTCGATCACCGCCGCCCGGGTGGCCCGCGCGTCCGTCAGGCTCCTGATCGCCGGCTCACCCTCCGGCAGGTGGGTGCGGAGCATGCCGGCGACGGCGTCCACGTCGTTGCGGCAGCCGCGCAGGGGTCTGACCGGTGCCTGGTAGGCGTCGATGCCCACCAGGAGGGCGTACAGGGTCACGCGGGTACCTGCTTTCCGTGCGCGGAGGACCGGGGCCGATGTCCCGGTCCCGTCCCGTCAGTTGAGCCAGTCGCCCCGGGAGGGCGCCGGAAGGCCGTTCCCGGCCGCCGTCGGGTGGGTCCGGGGGGAGGTCGCGAACCTGGCGAGACCGGCCAGGACGTCGTCGTGGCAGACCGGCAGGGCCTCCTCGAACCGGCCCCTTCTCAGCGCGGACAGCCGTGCCTCGCGAGCGGCCATGGCGATGCCGGCGCCGGACATGCCGTCCGCCCTGCGCGCGTACTCCGCGAGGTGCTCGTCCACCGTGCCCGGCGGCAGGTAGAGGGCGAACAGGGCCTGCCGGCCGGCCAGGTCGGGCAGCGGCACCTCGATGTGCAGCCCGAGGCGGCCGGGCCGCAGCAGGGCGGGGTCGATGCGCTCGTGGTTGTTGGTGGCGGCGACCACGGTGACCTGGCCCAGGTCCTCCAGGCCGTCCAGCTCCGCGAGGAGCTGGTTGACGACGCGATTGGCGGCACCGCCGTCGCCGGTGCCGTTGGTGCGCCGCGGGGCGAGCGCGTCGACCTCGTCGAAGAAGAGGATGCTGGGCGCGAGGTGCCGGGCCCGTTCGAACAGGTCGCGCACCGCCCGCTCCGACTCCCCGAACCACTGGCTGAGCAGTTCGGGACCGCGGACCGACAGGAAGCGCCGCCCGCACTCGTGGGCGAGGGCCCGGGCCAGCAGCGTCTTGCCGGTGCCCGGCGGGCCGTGGAACAGGACCCCCCGCTCCACCCGGACGCCGGCCTCAGCGAACAGGCCGGGGTCGCGCAGCGGCAGGATCAGCCGTTCGCGCAGCTGGGTGACCGTGTCGTCCAGGCCGACCACGTCGGCGAAGCCGGTGTCCGGCAGTTCCGGCACGACGCCGCCGATGGCGGAGGGGGTGACGAGGGTGAGGGCGGCCGTCCAGTCCGCCTCCTGGATCCGCAGCGCGCAGACCGGTTCCAGAGCCCCGGCCGGCGTGTCGGGACGCGTTCCGTCCCCGGGGCCGCCCGGGCCCTCGACCGCGGCGCCGCCGCCGTCCGGGCCGGTGTCCAGCAGCTCCAGCGGGAAGGCGCGGCGCAGCGCCACCCGGCCCGCCTCGTGGCACAGCGCGGCCAGGTCTGCGCCGACGAATCCGGACGTACGGGCCGCCAGGTCGCGCAGCAGCGCGGCCCTGGCCGCCTCGTCCCCGGCCGCCAGGGAGAGGTCGCGGGTGTGGATGGCGAGGATCGCCCGGCGGTCGTCCTCGGAGGGCAGCGGCATGCGGATGCCCTGCCCGAGCCGGCCGAGCCGCCGGATCGCCGCGTCCACGTCGTCCGGGCGGCTGGTCGTGGCGATGATCACCGGCCGGTCCGGCCGGTCGAGCAGTTCGTGCAGCAGGCCGAGCAGGGAACCGCCCACCACGGGTGTGTCGCGGGCCGGCGCCAGGTAGTCCACGTCCTCGAGTACCACCAGCCGGGGTGGATCGCCCTCGGCCACCGGGTGCAGGGCCGCGCGCAGAGCCGCCTCCGCGTCCTCGCGCTGCTGGGTGACCAGGGCCGGACCGCGCAGCACGACGGTGTCCACGCCGTCCTGGGCGCACCGGGTGCTCACGGCGCGGGCCAGCGTGGTCTTGCCGGTTCCGGGCGGGCCGTGCAGCAGGATGCCCGCCGGTGCCTGCACGCCGAGGCGGCGCAGGTCCTCCGCGCGGCGCAGCGGGACCTCGATCTCCCGCCGCAGCAGCCCCACGACGTCGTCGATGCCGCCGAGGTCCTCGTAGCCGGGCCGGACGGCGCGCAGGGCCGGGGAACGCCGGACCACGACCTCCAGCAGGCGTCCGACCTCGGCGACGGGGACGTCCGCGGCGCCGGCCACGACCCGCTCCACGACGTACTCGCCGTAGCCGTCGGCGCCGTCCCCGGCGGCGCCCAGCGGACGGTGGCAGAACCGCAGGCCCGGGTAGAGCGGGTAGCGTCCCACGGCGAGGAAGTCGCGCAGCTCGGGGCCGGACGCCGCGGTGCCGCGCAGCAGGTCGAGCCGTATCCCGGTGGCCTCGGGCACCGGTCCGTCCTCCCTCTCGACGGACACCGGGGCGCCGTGCGCCGCGCCCAGCGCCGCGCGCTGCCAGCGGTCGAGGGCGATCTCCGCCGTCGCGCCGAAGCGGTCGGTCAGGTCCCACGCGACCCGGCAGTGCACGGTGGCGTGGGGCGACGTCACGCGCAGCAGGTCGCCGGCGGCGGCGCCGGGCGCGTTGGTGTAGCAGTGTCCGTGGATGACCTCGTCGTCGGCGAGGGCCCGGACCGTCATGTCCTCGGTCACCGTGTCTCCTCCGTACGGTGGTGGGCCGCCCGCCGCCGGGAGACGCGCACCGAGACGACCGCGCCGCAGCCGACGACGTCCCACAGCCCGCCCTGGCCGGGCCGGGCGTATCCGCTGAGCACGTCGGCGAGTTTGGCGCCCTGGTTCAGCATCAGGGCCTCCCGGTCGTCGCCCAGCACCAGTCTGCGGGGCGCACACGCGCGTCCCCAGCCCGCGATGTGGTTGTCGGGGGCGAACGGATCGGCTACCAGGGCGACGGCGGCGGCGTCCAGGTCGGTCCAGGTGGTGAGCGTCCGCTGGTCCTGCGCGGAGAGGAAGACGCCCATGTGCGGGTGGCTGTGCACCCAGCCGAGCACCGTGGCCGCGTACGGGCCGAGCCGGGTCTCCTCCACGGCCTTCAGGGTGTCGTTCACGCCCTCGATCACCGCGGTGTCGAAGGAGCAGCGGACCGGGGTGGCGACCTGCTGCGGCGGGAACACCGCGGCGGTGATCTCGACCCGGCCGGCGGAGCGTTTCCCGACCAGCACGCCGCCGCGCTCGGCGGGGAAGCGGGCGAAGTACGCGAGGAGCGTGGCGCCCCACTCCCGGTCGAGGGCTATGTCGTCTCCGGTCAGGTCCGGGCTCTTCCCGCGGCGCGGTGACCTCGGCATCGTTCGTCCCTCGGGTGCTGGGGGTGCGGGCGGTGAGTGCGGCGCGGTCATGTGCGGTACGGTTCCGCGCCGACGAGCACGAGGGGCAGGGGCCCGCCCGTCCTGCGATAGCGTTCGAGCACGGCGTTCCTGATGGCACCGGCCGTCCCGGCGGGCAGTACGTCGTCGACCAGTCCGATGGGCAGGGCCGCGCCCCGCGCGTCGAACACCCCGATGCGGTCGCCGAGTTCCTTCTTGGTGACGTCGACGACCACGGGACGGAAGTCGGGGTCCAGTGCCCGCCACTTCGCCGAGGTGTCGTGGTCGGTGGACGACAGGAACACGGACAGGCCGGGGTGGGTGTGCAGCCAGGTGATGCGGACGGCGTCCCGGTGGTCGGGGCCGAGGGAGTCCAGCGCGTCGCGGACCCGCTCGACCTCCAGGACGGAGAACTCGCAGCGCACCGCGTTCGCCCACGTCTGCTGCGGCAGTACGGCGCCGACGATGGTCCACATGCCGTCGTCCGTCCGCGCGGTGAGCGCGACGCCGCCCTGCTCCTCGCGCCGCTCGGCGGGTTCGGCGAGCACCTCGGCGAGGTTGCGCCACAGCTCCGCGTCGATGCCGACCTCCGGGCGGCGCGCGGACCGGCCGGGTTCACCGTCCTCGTCCGGGGCCGGTTCGCCGTCGGCGCCCGGCGGAGTGGGGCCGGCGGTGTCCGGTGCCGCGGTCGCGGGGAGCGGAGGGCGTTCCGGGCGGGTCGCTCCGTCATCGGGGGCCTTCGCCGGTGCGCCGGGGTCGCCGGCCGGGACTCCGGGCTCCTCTCCCCGTTCGCCGGGATCGTCGGTCCGTTCGCCGGGCTCCTCCCCCGGATCGCCGGAGCCGGCCGCCGGGTCGCCCGGGTCCTCCGTGGGTGTGCCGGGAGGCGTCGCGGGACCGTCGGAGGCCGGACCGGACACCCTGCCGCCGGGGCCGGCAGGCCGGTCCGGGCCGGAGTCCGCCGCGGGACGGCCCGACCGGAGCAGGACGCCGGCCTGGATCAGCGCCACCACGGGGATCAGGGCCCAGACGCCCGCGGAGTCGCCCCGGTGCAGCAGGGCCACCGACAGGGCGAGGAGGACCGCGCAGGGCAGCGCCGCCGCGGCCAGGGCGGTGCCCGCGCCGGACCCGGTACGGCGGCCGGCCGGATGCCCGGCGAGCCACTCGGTGGAGGCGAGCCAGGCGGTCACGGTGGCCGCGAGCCCGACCACCGCCGCGCGGCAGCCGCTCGGCACGTCCCAGCCGACGGACAGGAGGTAGGAGGAGAGGAAGAAGGCGGGGCCTAGGAGCGCGAGCGGCAGCACGAGCCGCAGGCTCGGCGCGCCGTGGTCAACGTGCCGGACTGTCATGATTCTCCGTGTTCAGAAGCTGTTTGACGTATTCGAGCGCGGCACCGAGGGTCCGGTGCGACTGCCGGGCGTCCGCCCATGCCTGGGTGTACGTGAACCAGCACAGGTGCGGCAGTCGCACACCCAGCGCCGGGCACCACGCGGCCTCCCCGTCCGAGCGCCAGATGTTGACGTGCCGGATCTGCGCGTCGTCCGGCGCGGTGATCCACACGTCGGGCAGCCGCCGGTGCAAGGCACCGACGTCCATGACCAGGTGGTAGTCCCGCCGGATCCGGGAACCGCCCCCGACGATGCCCCGGACGCGGGTGCCGACGGCCGTCACGTCCGGTTGCCCGCCCGGCGTCCGCGTCGCGAACATGGCCCGCCAGCGTGCCACGAGGAGCGCGCCCTGCCGGGTCTCGCGGGCCAGGACACGGAGGTCCGGGTACTCGGACCTGAGCCCACGCACCTCCTCCTCGGTGACCGGCATCAGCGCGCCCGGCTGTTCATGTTGGCCTCGGCGAGGACCTGGCGCGCCGCCTCCAGGAAGTTGGAGAGGGAGCGGTTGGCGCGCGGGATGTGCTGCCACGCCGAGCCGGTCGTCCCCCAGCACAGGAGGGGCAGCCTCGATCCGGTGAAGGGGCAGGTCTCCCGGCTCCGGAAGATGTTGACGTGCTGGATGGCGTCGTCCGACGGGGAGAACACCCACACGGCCGGCAGCTCCTCGCGCAGCCGGTCGACGGCGACGAGCAGGCGGTAGTCCTGCGGGCGTTCGCGCAGGGCGCTGTTCGGTGAGCCGAGGATGCCGCGCAGCGTCACCGCGACGCTCGTGACCCAGGCGTCCTGGTCGGTGGCGAGCGGTTCCAGGTCGAAGAACTGGGCCTTCGCCTCGAGGAACTCATGCGGGGGAACGGCCACGGTCGTACTCCTTGTCGCTCGTGCCGGGCAGGGGGTCGCCCAGGTGGGCCGGGCACTCGGCGAAGTCCCGTTCCCCGGCCCGGTGTCCGGTGAGGGAGGTGCCGGCGCCGTCCCAGACGTGGAACCGTCCGATGCGGTCCGCGCCCCCGGCCAGGGTCGCGAGGAGCGCCGCCGCCTGGGCGGCGCCGACGACCGCGGCGCTGGTGACGAGGGACTGGATCGGCACCCCGTCGACGACGTCCGTGCACGAGTGCCGGACCGGGTCGTCGGCGATGGACGTGCCGAGCCAGCACACCAGGCACATGCTGGAGGTGCCGGGGTCGCACACGTGCACCCGGCCGGTCAGGCCGTCCACCGCTCCGTTGACGAGCGGCAGCTTGTGCCGCTCGGTGAGCACGTTCAGCGTCCAGCGGGTCTGCTGGTTGTCGGGGCAGGACAGCACCGCCGCGGCCCCGTGCAGCGCCTCTTCCAGCCGGGTGCGCAGACGGGCGGTCTCCATCACCCGCGCGTGCAGCTCGGGGGCGCCGGCGAGCGCGGCGGCGTTGATGCCGGAGGGCCCGGTGAGCAGTTCGGGGCCGATCGTCGTCGCCAGTGCCTCGACCTGGAGTTCCGGGTCGATCTCCCGGAGCCGGGCGGCGGTGCGTTCGGCCTTCGCGGCGCCGATGTCGCCGTCGCGGAAGAGGATCTGCCGGTTGAGGTTGTGGCGTTCGACCCGGTCGTCCATGTCGACGACGGTGAGGTGTCCGACGGCGCCGCTCGCGGCCAGGACGCCCGCGGCCCAGCCACCGAGCGCTCCCGCGCCGCACATCACCACCCGGGCTTCACGGCTCGGCACCGGCTCCCAGTCCTCCGGCAGCCGGCCGCCGTCCTCGGGGGACACGCCGTCCAGCGGGGACCAGAAGCACACCGGGGTGCGCCGCGGCGGCCTGCGCGCGGGGACGACGGCCAGCGGCGATCGGGTCCGGCCCGGTTCCCGCACGACGACGGAGGCGAGGACGTGGTCCTCGTCCACGACCGTCGTCACCCGGGGTCGCACCGCCAGGCCGTCCAGGTGCACGGTGAAGGCGCCGGACTGGTCCGCGGTGGCCACCCGCTCCAGCACGCCCTGCAGGTACGGCTGCGGGTTGCCGCCGCTCATCAGGCGTTCGGTGGCGCTCCCGATGCCGGGCGCGTGCACCATGAGCCGTTCCTCGGACCACTGGGAGACCACCGCGGGACCGTCCACGAGGGCGCCCAGTTCACCGAGGGCCGCCTGGGCCAGCAGGCCTCCGCAGACGGCGCCGAGCGCGGCGGTCAGCAGGCCCGACGGCTCCGACGCGTCCGGCAGGGCGTCCGGGCCGATCCTGACGGCGGCCGGCAGGACCTGCCCCCACACGTCCACCGTGCAGCGGGCGGCGGTGGACTCCGTCTCGGCGGCGCGCGGCACGGCGAGGACCAGTTCCCGGCCGTCGGGCGGCGTGTCGTCGCCGGCCACCCGGACCGTGGGGTTCAACTCCTGGGCGCGCAGGGCGAGGGCCTGGTCCAGGGGCTCGCCCAGATCGTCGCGGTGCAGCAGGAACTGGTGGGCGAGGTCCGCCTCACGGACCGGCCTCGCCATGCCGACGAGCCTGACCCACCCGTGCCGGCTGCCCACACCCAGCAGGGTCAGACACTGGATCAGGTAGGGCAGGGCCGTGCCGGTGCCGAGCACGGCGACGCGTGCGTCGGCGACGAGGTCCTGGGCGACCAGGCCGCTCTGCCGGGCGTAGCGCTCAACGGGCATGGTGGTTCCCGGCGGTGTCGTCGTTCCCGCGCCCGCCGACGACGCCGTCGCCGGGCAGGCCCACGGACAGGACGGTGTTGGCGTACTCCTCCACCGGCCGGTCGTCGACGACCTGCCCGTTCTTGTCCCGCACGCTGAAGTTGCTGCCCGCCGCGATGAATCCGCTGTTGTCGACGGCCTGACGCACCGTCTGACCCGACTCGATGTTGATGTCCTGGCGCGCGTTGGAGATCGCGTTGCGCAGGGTAACCGTCGTCGTGCTCATGGAGATCTCTTTCTCTGCGTGGAGATCGGCGCGAGGCGCGAAGGCACGATGCGGGTGGCATTCCGGCAGGGCTGCTGTCGCCGACGGCACGGCGCACGACACAGGCGTGCGCGGATACCCGTTAGAAGACGATGTTCCCCCGCCGAAGATTCCCCCGAATTCGGCCAGACCCCCCTGTCACCCTCGGGCAGCCAAGTATGAACCGGCCACAGCACCCCCGTGAAGACGATGCGAAAAATGCGTCGGCATATTCCGTTTCCGGCACCCGAAAACCGATCAGCTATTCGAGAATGCACCCCGAAAGGAGAGCTGTTGGGACAAGCGTTCCAGTAATTCACCCTGTCATGCGGGAAAGGGGGTTTTGTTGCGCGGGCGGAGAGAGGAGTGAATGCTGTGAAAGGCGTGACGGAAAGGGGTGAGTTCCAGCCCCACGCGGAACGGCCCGGCTCCGCTTTCGCGGAACCGGGCCGGGCGGAGCGGTCCGGCGCTCAGCAGTCCTGCCAGAGGCGCGTCATGACGCGCACCCCGAAGCGCAGACCGTCCAGCGGCACCCGCTCGTCGACGCCGTGGAAGAGGCGGCCGTAGTCGAGGTCGGCCGGCAGCTTGAGGCCCTTGAAGCCGAAGCAGCGGATGCCGAGCCCGGTGAAGGCCTTCGCGTCGGTGCCGCCCGGGTTGCAGTACGGGACCGGGTGGCCGTCGGGGTCCTCGGCGCGTACCGCGGCGCACATGGCGTCGACGAGCGGGCCGTCGAAGGCGGTCTCCATCGCGATGTCGTGGTTGACCCACTCCCGGGACACCGAGGGCAGGAGCAGCGCGTCGATCGTGTCGATCAGCTCCTGCTCGTGGCCGGGCAGGAAGCGGCCGTCGACCCGGGCCGTCGCCCGTCCCGGGATGACGTTGGTCTGGTAACCGGCCGTGAACATGGTCGGGTTGGCCGAGTTGCGGAGCACGACCTGCATGAAGTCGGCCACGTGGCCGAGCTTGGACAGTTCGGCGTCCAGGTCCTCCGCGTCGAGGTCGATGTCGACGCCCTGGAGACGGGCGGCCTCGGCGAGCAGGGCGCGCACCGGCTCGATCAGGCGGACCGGGAAGGTGTGGCGGCCGATGCGGGTGAGGGACTCGGCGAGGTCGGTGACGGCGTTCTCGTCGTTCGGCGAGGAGCCGTGCCCGGCGCGGCCGGTGGCCGTCAGCTCCATCCAGGCCATGCCGCGCTGGGCGTTCTCGATCGGGTACAGGCGGCGGGTGTCGTCCAGGGCGTAGCTGAAGCCGCCGCCCTCGCCGATGGCCTCGGTGACCCCGGCGAACAGCTCGGGCCGGTGCTCGACCAGCCAGTGGGCGCCGAACTTCCCGCCGGCCTCCTCGTCGGCGAGGAAGGCGAGGACGATCTCGCGGGCGGGCCGGGTGCCGGTGCGGGCGAAGTGGCGGGCGGTGGCCAGCATGACGGCCACCGTGTCCTTCATGTCGATGGCGCCGCGCCCCCACAGGTAGCCGTCACGGATCTCGCCGGAGAACGGCGGTACCCGCCACTCGGCCGCGTCGGCGGGGACCACGTCGAGGTGGCCGTGGACCAGCAGGGCGCCGCGCTGCGGATCGGTGCCGGGGATGCGGGCGACGACGTTGGCCCGGCCGGGGGCGCTCTCCACCAGCTGGGAGTCGATGCCCACCTCGGCGAGCCGCGCCACGACCCACTCGGCGCAGGCCCGCTCGTCACTGGTCGGGTTGGAGGTGTCGAAGCGGATCAGCTCCGCGCACAGGTCGACGACTTCGCGCTGTGCTTCGCCGGAAGCCGGGATGGGGGTGCTCATGGTGCTCCTACGGGGGCCGTGCCGGAGGCGGCCGACGGCTCGGTGGATTCTGCGGGGCGGTCGTCCAGGGTGGTGGTGCCGTACGTCCTGATCCAGCCGGCGAGGCCGAGGACGCAGTAGAGGACGAACGCGGTGAGCAGGGAGTTCAGGGCGGGGATGCCACCGTCGTAGAACTTGCCGACGCAGAAGGCGGCCGCCCAGATGACCAGGGACATGGGGACCCAGGTCGGCGAGGTGGTGGGCAGGGTCCCGGCCTCGCGGGTGGCGTCCAGGGGCGCGCGCATGCGGCGCACCACCCAGTACTCGGCGACGATGATGCCGCCCACCGGCGGGATGGCGACGCCCAGCACGGACAGGAAGTCGGTGAAGTGGGTCATGATGCCGACGGCGGACAGGACGGTGCCGGCGATGCCCAGGGCGATGGTGACGGCGCCGCGGTGCAGGCGCTTGCCGAAGACGACCTGGAAGAAGTTGACGACGCCGAGCGAGGAGCCGTAGAGGTTCCAGTCGTTGATCTTGGCGGTGGACATCAGGACGACGAGCACGCCGAAGACGCCGGAGGTGGAGAGCACGATCTGGGAGACCTGGCCGCTGCCGACCATGTGGCCGAGCAGGACACCGGTCAGGCCGACGATGTACTCGGAGAGGATCATCGAGGCGGCGCTCTGGAGGAAGACGTGGCCGCCCTTGCGGTTGTAGCGGGTCATCTCCGGGGAGACGATCGCTCCGGTCATGAACCCGCCCGCGATGGCGGTGGCGGCGACCGCGAGCGGGATCGGCTGGCCGGGCGCCGGGGAGTGGATCAGCTCGGACAGCGAGTGCTCGCCGAGCGCGTCGGTGACGGACCAGGCGACCATGGCGAAGAACAGCGGGGTGACGATCTTCGCGAAGACGGCCATGTACCGGAAGCCGAAGATCACCAGGACGGTGATGCCGGCGCCCGCGACCAGGCACCACAGCCAGGACGGCCCGCCGACGAGCGAGGAGACGCTGTCGCCGAAGATGGTGTTCTGGACGCCGAACCAGCCGACGAGGCTGATGGAGATGACCAGGCTGACCAGGGCGGAGCCGTTGCGGCCGAAGCCGGCCCAGCGGGTCAGCAGGGGCGTCGCCAGTCCCTCGCGCATGCCGGCCAGGCCGATCGCGAAGATCACCACTTCGAGGATGACGGCGCCGAGCGTGAAGGCCCAGAAGGCGTCGCCGAAGGACATGCCGACGCCGATGGTGGCGCCGAGGGTGAACTGCGAGATGGATCCCGACTGGGCGAGCCACTGGAGCAGCATCGTCCAGAAGCCGAGGCGCTTGTCGCGCGGGACGCGGGAGAGGGCGTAGTCGTCGCTGCCGACGGTTCTGGCGCCGCCCGTCTCCGGGGCCGCGGCGGTGTTCTCGTGCGCGGCCATGATCAGGACTCCTTGGGGACGCGGCCGAAGGTCTGCAGGTGGGCCAGTGAGCCGTAGCGGGACACCAGCGAGGCGAACTCCACCTCGTCGTGGAACTCCAGGCGTCCGCCGCCGTAGGCCTTCGCGGTCTCGACGGCGAACCGGGCCGCCGCCGCGATGTCGGTCTCGTGGCTGGCGCCCGTCTGGCAGCCGGGCACCGCCGCCGCGGAGGTGATGGCGAGGCCGACGACCGGAGCGGGCGTCGCCGTGGCCGGCTGCAGGATCGAATTGATGTGGTGTACACCGTTACCGTACGGGGTGATGTCCTGGGTGGTCACCGGGTACGTGGCCAACGGCTCACCGCTCACCACCGCCAGCAGTTCGCCGAGCTGCTCGCTCACCTTGAGCACCCAGCCCTCCTTGACGGTGGGCGACAGGGCGAGGCCCTTGTGGTTGATGATCCGGTTGCCCTTGGTGGTGTCGATGGAGAGCACCGCCTCCATCTCGCCGGTGACCTCGTGCCGGTTCATGGTCGCGATGTCGACCGGCGAGTCCATGAAGGGCACCGGGTCGTGCGGCGCGGTCGGGGCGTCCGGGCAGATGTGCGTCGCGACGATCACGTCGCCGTCGAGCACGTCGCCGCGGCGGCGCATGTCCAGCAGCTTGGCGGCGGTCGCCAGGGCCGCGACGGCGCCGTCGGCGTCGGAGACCAGGCCGGTCGCCTCGGGCCGCGCCCCGACGCCGCCGAGCCTGCCCACCACCCCGAGGGTGCGGGCCGGGCCGCCGCCGGTGCGGCCGTCGCGGCCCGGGATCCGGACGAGCACGAAGTCCGTCGAGCCGCGCTCGCCGGTGACGGTGGTGACCTCGGCGCCGGAACCCTCGGGGCCCGCGACGGAGTCGAGGTGGGCGGCGACGCGCTTGCCGTCGACGGCGGGATCGTCCAGCAGGTCCACGAGGTCCAGGACGTACTTCAACATGGGCAGTTCTCCTGATCCGCACCCAGGGGCGGTGCTGACAGCAGGTTCCGGATCCACTAACGTTCTCCGCAACTGTTTCCCGCTATCTGCAATTGCCGTCTGAATGGCGAGATGACGCGGGAGACCGTCGAATGAGCGAGAGGAGCTGCCGTGACGGGTCGGCACGACGACCGGAGGACACCGGCCGGAGCCCTGCAGACCGTCGACCGCGCCCTGCTGGTGCTGCTGGCGTTCGAGCGCTCGCGGCCCGACTGGGGCGTGACGGAGGTCGCCACCGAGTTCGGCTGGGACACGTCGGTGGCCCAGCGGCTGCTCTCCACGCTCGCGGGACGCGGCTTCCTGGTCTCGGACCCGGCGACCCGGCGGTACCGGATCGGCCCGGCCGCGCTGCGCCTGGGCCGGCTCTGGGAGCGCTCCGGCTCCCTGGAACTGCTCGCGGAGCCGGTGCTCCAGGAGCTGCGGGCCGCGACCGGCGACACGGTGCTGTTCTGCCTGCCCGACAGCTTCCACATGCGCTGTGTGGCGGCCGTCGAGGGCGAGGAGGGGCCGCTGCGCTACTACCCGCTGGTCGGCGAGCTGTATCCGGCGCACGCCGGCGCCACCAGCAAGTCGTTCTACGCCTTCCTGGCCGACGACCAGCGCCACCGGCTGTTCCGGGACCGTCCCATGGCGCGCTTCACCGAGCGCACGGTCACCGATCCCGACCAGCTCGAGCGCGAGTTCCGCCAGGTGCGCGCGCAGGGGTACGCCTGGACGGTCGGCGAGTACGACGCGGGCATCGGCACCGTCGCCGTGCCGGTCTTCCTCGGTTCCGAGCCGTACGGCAGCCTGAGCCTCGGCGCCGCGAAGGAGCGCTTCCCGGAGGGGCCCGAGGACCGGCTCGACGTGCTGCGCCGGGCCGCCCGGCTGCTGGAGCTGCGCCTGACGCATCCGCCGCAACCGCACCGCCGGCCCCGTTCCCGCACCGCCCGGCCCACCGATCCACCGATCCACCCCCCGAAGAGGTCGACCCCGTGAATCTGCTGCTCCTGTCCAACTCCACCCAGTACGGCCGCGGCTACCTGGAACACGCCCTCGGCACCGTCACCGGCTTCCTGCCCGCCGGAGCCCGGCTGGCCTTCGTGCCCTACGCCCTCGCCGACCACGACGCCTACACGGCCAAGGTGCGCGGCGCCCTCGCCGGCGCGGGCATCGACGTGCGGGGCGTGCACGAGGGTGGCGACCCGGTCGCCGGGCTGGGCCGGGCGGACGCGGTGTTCGTCGGCGGCGGCAACTCGTTCCGGCTGTTGAGCGCCCTGCACCGCACGGGGCTGCGGGAGGCCCTGATCGAGGCGGTGACGGGCGGGCTGCCGTACATGGGGGCCAGCGCGGGCACCAACATGGCCGCGCCGTCGCTGCGGACCACCAACGACATGCCGATCGTCGAGCCCCCGTCCTTCGAGGCGCTCGGCCTGGTCCCGTTCCAGATCAACCCGCACTACCTCGACCCGGACCCGGCCTCGACGCACAAGGGCGAGACCCGGGAGGAGCGGCTGACGGAGTTCCTGGAGGAGAACGACGTGCCGGTGCTGGGCCTGCGGGAGGGGTCCTGGCTGCGGGTCGAGGGCGACCGGGCGGTGCTCGGCGGCGAGCGCGACGCCCGGCTGTTCCGGCGCGGCACGGCGCCGCGCGAGCTGGCGACGGGCTCGGACGTGTCCGACCTGCTGCGCGTACGCGCCGCGTTCGACACCCCCGCCTGACCTCGACGGCGCCGGAGGCCCGTGCGGGTCTCCGGCGTCACCTTCCGGGCGGGTCGGCGCCCGGCGAGCGCTCGATCAGCGCTTGATCTCCTTGATCTTCAGCATGCGCGTGATGACCTTGTCCAGCTCCTCGTCCTCGAAGACCTTCTTCCAGTCGTCGCGGACGATCGACTCGCGGCCGTAGTCCATGGCGATCAGGCAGGCGTCCGAGAAGGGGTTGGATCCCTTGAGGGTGTTGGCCAGGGCGACCTGGGTGTGGCCGAGCAGCATGGCGCGGGCGGCCTTCTCCGGCACGCCGACGGTGTGGACCGTCTCGTGCAGCGCCTCGGTGAGCAGGGCGCCGACCATGCAGGCGATGGTCTCGACGAGGGTGGGCTCCAGCACGGCGAGCTGCTTGACGGTGACCCAGTGGACGTCGACCACGGGCGCGTACATCACGCGGATGACGGCGTCGGCCAGTTCCTGCTTGGCGGCGTCCCCGCCCTCGTAGGCGGCGACGACCTCCTGCGGGGCGGCGATCCCGCCGAAGGTGTCCTGCCACTCCTCCTTGGTGGTGCGCTCCAGGAACACCGACGGGTGGCAGGGGTGGGCACAGGCGTAGTGGATGTCGTCGCGGGCGAGGAGCAGGCCGGCGTAGGCGGCGGCCGGGTCGAGGGTGAGGACGACGGTGCCCGGCTTCATCAGCGGCACGAGCTGCTCGGAGACCGTGCCCAGGACGACGTCGGGCACGGCGAGGATGACGACGTCCGCCTCGGCGGCGGCGGCCTCGGAGTCGGTCAGTTCACGGCCCAGGTCGCGGATGAGCTCCTGACCCTTGGGCGACGCCTCGCTGAACAGCACCCGGAAGTCGCTCTTCACCAGGTTGTTGGAGACGCGCTGGCCCATCTTGCCGGCGGCCCCGATGACGGCGACGGTCCTGACGTCGGCCCGGGTCTGGATCTCGGTGGCCATTACTTGCTCCTCAGGAGGGTGTTGATGCTGTGCTGCGTCCACTGGTGTTCGAGCCGGGCGGTGGCGTCGTAGCCCTCGTCCTGCCACGGGAGCCAGTGCTCCACGATCTGGTTGACGCCGTGGTCCCCCGGCCGGGCCGCGCGCACGGCGGCGATCATGCCGTCGTGGTCCAGGAGGCCCTCGCCGAGCGGGCAGCCGGCGTAGGTGAAGCCGACCCAGCCGTCGCGGCGGGTGAAGGCGAAGTCCTTGACGTGGATGTTGACCACGTGCGCCGCGGTGGCGGCCACGACGTCGACGGGGCGCTCCAGCCGGGCGACGCTGTTGCCCGGGTCCAGGACGACGCCCAGGTGCGGGCTGTCGACGGCGCGCACGACGGTCATCAGGTCGTCGGTGGCGACCTGCTCGTAGGTCTCCAGGCCGAGCGTCACGCCCGCGTCGGCGTAGCGGGGCACGGCCTCGCCGAGCAGGGCCACGGCCTCGGCGGTGCCCGGCCGGTGGTCGGCCGTGTTGAGCATGGAGCGGACCAGGGTGACGCCCAGCTCGCCGGCCATGTCGAGGTACCTCTGCAGGTGGCCGGGGCGGATGCCGCGGGTGCCGAGTTCGAGGGTCAGGCCGAGGCCGTCGGCGGTGGCGCGGACGTCGGCGAGCCGCGCGGCGTCGTAGGACTCGATGGGGGCGTAGTCGCAGATCTGGAAGACCCGGCCGCCGAGTTCCGCCGTGTCCTGGAGCATCGCCGTCAGGGACATCGGCTCGGGGGCCCGGCCGGAGATGCGCCAGAAGTAGGCGTAGGTGCTGATGCCGTACGCCATCACGCCACCGCCGCCGGGGCGCGGACCTCGTCGAGGATCGCCTCGACGTTCGCCGGGTCGTGGGCGAACCGGCCGAGGAACAGCCCTTCGGCGGCACCGTCCAGAGCGGTGAGGAGGCCGGGGCCCGCGCTGCCGCCGTAGATGACGGTGGAGCCGGCGTGCCGCGGCCTGGTCGCGAGCCAGGCCCGCAGGGCGGTGCAGACGGCCGCGATGTGGCCGGCCGAGGCGGGTTCGGGGGCGCCGATGGCCCACTGGGGCTCGTAGGCGAGGACGACCGCGCCGTCCAGGCCGTGCAGCAGGCGTTCCGCCTCGGCGACGGTGCGGGCCGCGGCGTCGGCCGGGTCGGACCGGTCGCGTTCGCCGACGCACAGCACCGGGGTGAGGCCGTTGCGCAGGGCGGCGGCGGTCTTGGCGGCGACGACGGTGTCGCCCTCGCCGTAGAGGCGGCGGCGCTCGGCGTGGCCGACCTCGGCGTAGCGGCAGCCGATCTCCTTCAGGGCGGGGCCGCCGACCTCGCCGGTGTAGGGGCCGGTGTCCTCGGTGGCGACGTCCTGGGCGCCGACGGCTACGCCGTACGGGGTGAGGATGCCGGCGGCGGGGACGAGGGCCGGGAAGGCCGGGAGGACGAAGAGGCGGGCGGCGCCGGAGGTGACGGCGGGGTGGCGGTCGGCCAGGGCGGCGATCCGGCGGGCCCAGTTCAGGGTCTGGTGGTGGCCGAAGTACATCTTCAGGCTCACCCCCAGCAGGACGGGCGAGGGGGCGGGTGCGGACATCAGGCGGCGGCCCCGTCGCTCGCGGCGGTCTCGTAGTCGCACATCAGCTGGACCTTGGCGGCGGACGCGGAGGACTCGTCGAAGCGGTAGGTGAGCCACTCGGCGGCCAGGCGGCGGGCCAGTTCCAGGCCGACGACGCGCTGGCCGAAGGTGAGGATCTGCGCGTTGTTGGAGAGGACCGCGCGCTCGACGGAGAAGGAGTCGTGGGCGGTGACGGCGCGGATGCCCCTGACCTTGTTGGCGGCGATGGCCACCCCGAGGCCGGTGCCGCAGACCAGCAGGGCGCGGTCGGCGTCGCCGCGGGCGACCATCTCGGCGGCGGCGATGGCCACCTTCGGGTAGGCGGTGTGGCCGTCGGCGTCGACACCGACGTCGGTGACCTCGGCGACCAGGGCGCTGCTGCGCAGGTCCTGCTTGAGGGCTTCCTTGTACTGGTAACCGGCGTCGTCGGATCCGACGACGATGCGGAGCTTGTCGGTCATCTCGGCTTCCTCAGTGGTGGTCGAGCAGTACGCCGTGGACGGCGCGGGTGATCAGGGCGAGCGAGTGGGCGCCCGCGTCGGGGGTGCCGAGGGACTTCTCGGCGTGCGGGCGGGCCCTGCCCTTGCGGGGCAGCAGGCCGGCGGTGGCGGCGGCCGCGTCGGTGGCCCGGTCCGCTGCGCGGTCCCAGGCGGCGGCGAGGGCCTGGCCCTCGGACACGGTCCCGGCGAGGGTGTCGGCGAAGGGCACCAGGACGTCGACCATGGTCTTGTCGCCGACCTCGGCCCCGCCCAGCCGGCGCACCGCGGCGGACGCCTCGGTGACTCCGGCGGCGACGCGGGCGGCGTCCGGGGCGTCCCGGTCGCCCAGCGCCGTGCCGAGGGAGCGCAGGATCGTGCCCCACAGGGCGCCGGAGGTGCCGCCCGCCTTGTCGGCCCAGGCGTCGGCGGCGCGGTGCAGGACGGTGCCGGCGCCCGCGCCCAGGGCGGCGGCCTCGGTGGCGGCCGACCGGGCGGCGGTGGAGCCGCGCTGCATGCCGATGCCGTGGTCGCCGTCGCCGGCCACGGCGTCGATGCGGCCGAGCTCGTCCACGTGCGCGTCGACGGTGGCGGCGACGGCGTCCAGGGCGGCCAGGACGGTGCGGGCGGCGTTCCGGGAGGCGTCGGAGGCGGGGGCCACGGCGGTGTCGGGGAGGTCCTCGGCCACGAGGTCCCGGTCGTCCGGTCCGGGCGCGTCCAGGGCGCCCTTGCGGTAGGCGGGGGTGTCGGCCGGGGCCCGCCACAGCTCCTCCAGGCGGTCGTCCAGCCAGGTCAGCGTGAGGGAGACGCCGGCCATGTCGAAGCTGGTGACGAGTTCGCCGACCTCGGGGTCCACGATCTCCACGCCGGCCTCCTCGAGGAGGGCCGCGACCTTGCGGTAGACGACGAACAGCTCCTCGTACTTGACCGAGCCGAGTCCGTTGAGGATCACGGCGGCGCGCTGTCCGGCGGTGCCGTCGACGTCCTCGGGGAGTTCCGCGAGCAGCGTGCGGACCAGGAGATGGGCCGCCTCGTCGGCGGTGGGCAGCGCCTCCTCGCCGATGCCGGGCTCCCCGTGGATGCCGAGGCCGACGGCCATGCGGGCCTCGGGCACGGTGAACAGGGGGTGGTCGGCGCCGGGGAGGGTGCAGCCGGAGAAGGCGATGCCGAAGGAGCGGGTGCGGGCGCCGGCCCGTTCGGCGACGCTCAGCACCTCGTCCAGCGTCAGCCCCTGCTCTGCCGCTGCCGCCGCCGCCTTGAAGACGGGAAGGTCGCCGGCGATGCCGCGCCGCTGGGCGGACTCGTCCCGGCCCGCGCTGGAGATGTCGTCGGCGACGGCGAACGTCCGGGCCTCGATGCCGTCGGCGGCGAGCCGTTCGGCGGCCTGCCCGAAGTGCAGCACGTCGCCGGCGTAGTTGCCGTACATCAGCAGCACCCCGGCGCCGCCGTGCGCGGCCCTGGCCACCGAGCGGATCTGCTGCGCGGAGGGCGAGGCGAAGACGTTGCCGACGGCCGCGCCGTGCGCCATCCCCCGGCCGACCAGGCCGGAGAAGGCGGGGTAGTGACCCGAGCCGCCGCCGATCACCACGGCGACCTGTCCGGCCGGGGTGGCCGTGGCCCGGACGACGCCGCCGGTGACGGGCCGGACCCAGCGCCGGTGCGCCGCGGCGAAGCCCTCCAGGGCCTCGTCGGCGAAGGCGGCGGGGTCGTTGAACAGGCGGGTCATCGAAGGGCCTCCAGGGACTCGGGCGCGGGCTCGGGGGCCGGTTCGTCGGTGCGGTGGCGGGCGGAGAGCCGGACCATCAGGGCGGCGGAGAGCAGCATGAAGAAGCCGACGAGGTAGAGCGGTACGTAGTAGGCGCCGGTCCAGTCCTTGAGCCAGCCGGTGATGTAGCTGGAGGCGAACCCGGCGATGTTGCCGGCCGTGTTGATCAGGGCGATGCCGGCCGCGGCGGCGGCTCCGGTCAGGAAGCGGGAGGGCACCGACCAGAAGACGGGCAGGGCGGCGAAGATGGCGCAGGCGGTCACGGTGATCACGGCGACCGTGGCGGCCGGGGAGCCCATGTAGAGGGCGAGGGGGATGGACAGGCCGCCGACGACCGCCGGGCCGGCGATGTGCCAGGTGCGGGTGCCGTGGCGGGTGGCGTGCCGGGTCCAGAGGAAGAGCACGATCGCCGCGGGCAGGTACGGGATGGCGGTGATCCAGGCCTTGTCCATCACGCTGAACGTGGTGTCGTACTGGTCCTGGAAGCCGTTGATGATCGTCGGCAGGAAGAAGGCGAGGGCGTACAGGCCGTAGACGAAGCCGAAGTAGACGACGGCGAGGGTCCAGACGCGTCCGCTGCCGAAGGCCCTCCTGAGGTCGCCCTTGGCGTGCTTGCTCTCGTGGCCGGTCTTCTGCGCGTTCTCGGCGGCGAGTTCCGAGGTCAGCCAGTCGCGCTCGGCCGGGGTGAGCCACTTGGCGTCGGCGGGCCTGTCGATCAGGTAGAACCAGGCGACGACGCCGAGGACGATCGCGGGCAGCGAGACGAACAGGAACATCACGCGCCAGCCCTCGAGGCCGAACAGTCCGTGCCGGCCGATGAGCCAGCCCGCCAGCGGGGCACCGAACACGGTGGTCAGCGGCTGGGCGAGGTAGAACAGGCCGAGGATCTTGGTGCGGTGCCGGGAGGGCACCCACTGGCTCAGGAAGAGGATCGCGCCCGGGAAGAAGCCCGCCTCGGCGACGCCGAGCAGGAAGCGCAGGGTGTAGAGCTGACCGCTGCTGCTGACCCAGGTGAACAGGAGGGACACGATGCCCCAGGTCACCATGATCCGGGCCAGCCAGCGGCGGGCCCCGAAGCGGTGCAGGGCCATGTTGCTGGGGACCTCGAGCACGATGTAGCCGAGGAAGAAGATCCCGGACGCGAAGCCGAACTGGGCGGCGGTCAGGGCCAGGTCCTGGCCCATGCCGTTCGGTTCGGCGAACGAGACGGCCGTGCGGTCCAGGTAGTTCACGAAGAACATCAGCGCCACGAACGGCACGAGACGGGCTGAGACCTTCTTGATGGCAGTTCTCTCGACTGCCGCGGATGGCGCGTGGGCACCCATTGGCGACTCCTCGGCTCGCCCGGACAGCTCCGTCCGGGGTGGGTCACGCCGGACGGTCCGCCACGGGGGGGGGCGGCCGACCGGTTCGTTGTCACGCTATGCCTCGGATCCAAATTGGTCACCAATTTACCAGTGTGGCGACCGTCATAGCCGCGACGACGGACGAACTCTTGACAAACCGCACCCATGGGATTGATGAACTGGCCGGTCAGTCGCCTTCCGGCGGCGTCTGGTTGACTGGTGACCGTGACCAGTCAGCCTGATCAGCACAGCTCCGCCGACTCGCCCGACCTCGCACAGTTGCTGCGGCCCGTGGTGCGCGAGTCCTCCGTCAGCGAGGTCGCCAAGCGGCTTCTCGACCACCTCTCGGCCGGCGACATCCGGCCCGGTACGCGGCTGCCCGCGGAGCGCCAGCTGGCCGAGGCCCTGGGCGTCGCGCGCTCCAGCGTGCGCGGCGCGCTGTCCGCCCTGGACGTCCTCGGCATCATCGAGATCCGGCCGGGCTCCGGCTCCTACGTGCGCGAGGGCACCTCGGAGTTCCTGCCCCGGGCGATCAACTGGGGCCTGATGCTGGGGCAGCGGCGCACCCGGGACCTCGTCGAGGTGCGCACGTACATGGAGGGCGTCTCGGCGCGCCTGGCGGCGGAGCGTGCGACCGACGCGGACGTGGCGCTGCTGGAGGAGCACCTCCGGCGCATGCGCGACGCGGGCGGCGACGTCACCGCCTTCATCGACGCCGACATCGCCTTCCACCTGGAGACGGCCAGGATCGCGCGCAACACCGTCCTCAGCGACATCCTGCACAGCATCCGGGCGCTGCTGCAGGTGTGGATGGAGCGGGTGAGCGACATCGAGGGCACGGTCGGCGGCACCCTGTGCGAGCACGACGCGGTGCTGCGGGCGATCCGCGCCCGCGACCCGGAGGCGGCGGACCGGGCCATGGCCGAGCACATGCGGATGGCCAGCGCGCGACTGCGCGCCTCCGTCGACGGCGACGGCTGAGCCGCCCGTACGCGTGGAGCGCTGACGCCGTCCGGGTGAGCGTGGGATGCGGTGCGGCCCGGCAGCGGATCGGATGGGACGCATGCGCAGACCCATAGCCGTGGCTTCCCGCCACTCACGCCTGCTCACGTCAGGCGTCGCCCTCGCCATCCCGTCCCTCCTCCTCGCCCTGTGCGCCGCGCCCGCCTCGGCCGACGCGTCCGGCGGAACTCCCGTCCGCGGTACGGCCTACATGGGCCGTGGCGTGCTGGCCCACGAGGGAGTGCAGGGACGGCCCACCGACACCAGGGCCAGTCAGACGGAGGGCGTGGACGTCTCCAGCCATCAGGGCAACGTCTCGTGGTCCACCCTCTGGAACAGCGGAGTGCGGTGGGCCTATGTGAAGGCCACCGAGGGCACGTCCTACCGCAATCCCTACTACGCCCAGCAGTACGGCGGTTCGTACGACACCGGCATGATCCGCGGCGCGTACCACTTCGCGACGCCGGACACCGCCGGCGGAGCCGCCCAGGCCGACTACTTCGTCGACCACGGCGGCGGCTGGTCCAAGGACGGCAGGACGCTGCCGGGCGTCCTGGACATCGAGTACAACCCGTACGGCGACACCTGCTACGGCCGGACGGCGACTCAGATGGTCAACTGGGTCCGGGACTTCCTCGACCGGTACAAGGCACGCACCGGCCGGAACGCCGTCGTCTACACCTCCACCAACTGGTGGAAGCAGTGCACCGGCAACTACAGCGGCTTCGCCTCCAGCACACCGCTGTGGATCGCCCGGTACGCCTCGTCGGTGGGCGAACTGCCCGCCGGCTGGGGCTTCCACACCATGTGGCAGTACACCTCGACCGGACCGACCGTCGGGGACCACGACAAGTTCAACGGCGCGGTGGACCGCGTCCAGGCGCTCGCCAACGGCTGAGTCCGGCGGCGGATCCGGCCGGCCGCGGCGTCAG
>NZ_JBHXFL010000026.1:0-99049 GCF_042724095.1 Streptomyces sp. NPDC127100 | reverse complement strand
ACCGGGCAGGCTGCCACTGGCCACCACGTACCGATGAGCGCCCGCTGCCCGCTCCAGCAGGTCCAGGCAGCGCCGTGCCTCGTCGTCGTCGAGTCGCGGGGGGCCGGTGGGCGGGGGGGGGGCGGGGCCGGGCCCCCCCCCCCCCCCCACGTCCAGCACCAGCCGCAGCCGGGACTCGCCCCGTACCGCGCGCATGCGGCGCAGCAGCACGAGACGGTCCGTGCGGGCGGGCACGGCCAGGGCCTCGCGGCACTCGACCACGCAGTCGGGGGTCACCCAGCGGCTGACCCGGATGAGCGTGCCCTCCTCGTAGGAGCCGCCCCAGACGTGCCACGGGTCCACCGGTCCGACGGTGAAGTGCCCGGGGCCGCCGATGAGCGCGGAGAACACCGCGTCGTCGTGCCAGCGCGGGGCGCACAGCCACACGATCCCGCCCCGGGGGTCCACCACCGCGCCGCGCTCCCCGTCCGCGATCACGGCGTAGTCGCGCAGCGCCCAGGGGGGAGAGGACGGATCGGGCTCCTGCGCGGGCCGGTCGGCGCGGTGCTCCATGACGCTACGGCTATCCCGGCGCCGGTGGCCGAAACGGTGCCGCCGCCGGTGTCACCGGGACGGGCGCCGCCGGAACCCGCCCACCCCGTGGGCGGCCAGCGGCCCCACCGCGAGGCCCGCCGCGCGGCAGTCGGCGACGAGTTCCGGAAGGGCGCCGAGGGCGGCCCGCCAGCTGCCCGGCGCGGAGGCGTGGTCGGTGTCGTGCAGGAGGATCGTGCCGCCCGGGCCGAGGTCCGCCGCGACGGCAGCCCGCACGGAGGCGGGGGTGGCGTCGTGCCGCCAGTCCCTCCCCCACGCCGTCCACAGGACCGGCCGCAGGCCGGCGCGCCGGGCGGCGGCCCAGCGGCCGGAGGTGAGGATGCCGTAGGGCGGCCGGTACCAGCGCGGCGCGTGGCCGGTGACCTCGGCCACCGAGCGGGCGGCCCGGACCAGCTCGCGCGCGTCCCGCGCCGGCGACGGCAGCCAGGGCCGGTCGTGCGCCCAGCCGTGGACGCCGAGTTCGTGGCCGCGTGCCACCAGCTCACGGGCCGTCCGGGGGTGCCGTGCGACGTTCTCGCCCAGTACGAAGAACGTCGCCCGCACGCCGAGCGCGTCGAGCGCGTCGAGGAAGCGGGGGGTGGACGCCGGGTCGGGGCCGTCGTCGAAGGTGAGGGCGACGTGGTCGGGCCGGCCCTGTCCGGCCAGCGCGGGGAGCCAGCGGCGGCGCAGACCCGGCAGCCAGGTCGCGGCCGGGCCGATGTGGGCCAGCGCGGCGGCCGCCGGCACGAGGGCCACCGGCGCGACGCCGTACGCCGCCCGGCCGGCCCGGGCCCAGGCCCCTGTCCCGTCCCGCATCCGCTCCGCCTCCCGCGCCGTCCCGTGCTCCCATGGTGTGCCGGCGGCCCCCGTGGTCACGACTTCTGCTGCTCCTGTCGTCGGCCCGTCTTCCCCGGTCCGTCCCGCGCCGCCGGCGGGACGTCCCAGGCGCCCTGCACCGAGGGCGCCCGGGCCAGCCCGATACTGCCGAGCGCGATCAGCGCCACGCCGATCAGCTCGGGCACCACCCGCACGCCGAGGACGATCTCCTCGCCGAACAGGGCCCAGCCGAGGCCGACGCTGGTCAGCGCGTCCCCGAGGGTCAGTGCCGGCTGCGACGCGGCGAGGGTCCCGGCCCGCAGCGCGCTCTGCAGGAGCAGGAAGCTGATCACGCCGACGGCTCCCGTCGCGTAGAGGGGCCACTGCGTCAGTACGGCGCCCGCCCCCTGCGGGAACTGCCCGGTGACCTCCTTCAGCAGCGCCGCCGTACCGCCGAACGCCACCGCGGACGCCGACCCGAACAGGGCGGCGCGGGGCGCTCCGTGCACCAGCCGGCCGACGACGGCGAAGCCCGTCACCACGCAGAACAGCACCAGGAGAGCCCAGGGCCAGCGGCCCGGGGCCGCGGTGTCGTGCCCGGCCGACGGGGACGCGGCGCCCAGGAACAGCGCCAGCCCCACGGCCAGGGCGACGAACGCCAGCCAGGTCCGCGGGTCGGGCCGCCGGTGGAAGACGACGCTGCCGACGACCAGCGTGAACATCAGCTCGCTGGCCATCAGTGGCTGGACGACCGCCAGGCTGCCCACCGCCAGCGCGGCCGCCTGGAGCACCGTCGTCAGCGCGAGCAGCGCCGCGCCGCCCACCCAGAACGGGTCGCGGATCAGCCGCAGCAGCGAGCGCACCACCGTGTGGACCGCACCGGCCCGGTCCTCGTCCTGCGCCGCGGCCCGGCGCTGCAGCACCGACGCCGCAGCGTTGGACAGGGCCGCGAACAGGGCGAGGACGACGGTGAGGGCACTCACCGCGGCGGGCTCCCGCTCATCCGAACCGGGAGGCCATCCGCCGGTACAGTCCGGGCGCCGCGCCGCGGACCCGGCACGGCAGCCGCAGCCAGCCGGGCACGTACACCTCGTCCCGGCCGCGGACCACGGCGCGGCGCACCGCGTCGGCGACCCGCTCCGCCGGCACCGGGCGCGGCCTGGACCGCCGGTAGGGCGCACCGCGGCGTTCGAAGAAGGGCGTGTCGACGACACCGGGCACCACATGGGTCACTCCGACCCCGGTGCCCCGCACCTCGTACCGCAGGGCGTCGGCGAAGGCGCCCAGCGCGGCCTTGGCGGCGGAGTACACGGCCTCGTCGCGCACCCCGACGCAGCCGGCCAGCGATCCGATGAGCACCACCCGCCCCGAGCCCGCCTCGATCATGCCCGGCAACAGCCGCCGCACCAGCCGCAGCGTGGCCAGCACGTCGATGTCGAAGACCTCGTCGATGCGGTGCGGCGGCATGTCGCGGAACTCGCCGGCCCAGCCGATCCCGGCGCCGGCCACCAGGAGGTCCACCGGACCCGCCGTGGCCAGGGCGAAGTCGGCGAGCCGCCGGTCGGCGCCGGGCAGGGTGAGGTCCGCGGCGAAGGGGACGGCCGACGCGGCCTCCGCCACCTCCCGCAGCCGGGACGGGTCGCGCCCGCTCAGCACCAGCCGCCAGCCGCCCTCGTCGGCCAGCCGGCGGGCCACGGCCGCGCCGATGCCGGAGGAGGCCCCGGTCACGAGCGCCGTCCGCGTCCGTGTGCCCCCTTGGCGGACCGGCCGGCGGGGCCTCGCGCGGTCCGCGTCGGGTGCGGCGGTCCGAGGTCCGGGGGCGGACCGGGTGCGGGAGTACGCGTCGACCATGGGGACCACCTTGGCTCGGGGCGGGCGCCGGGAAGCGACCGACCGGCTGGTCGGCCTTCCGGTGTCCGGCCGGACGGGCGGTCACGGAGTATCCCTGGCGGAACGTCCGAAACGCCCGCTTGTGCCACGGTTTGGAACATCCGGGGTGGGCAACTTGGACCGCCGTGCATCCTTCCAGCTCATCCGCCTCCCGCCGAACCGCACCCGTGCGTGCCCCGCGCGACACCAGGCGGCTGCTGGTGCTCAGCGCGAGCATGGGCGCCGGACACGACACGGTCGCCACCGAACTGGCCCGCCGGATCCGGGCACGCGGGGGAGAGGCCCTGGTGGTCGACGTCCTAGCGCTGCTGCCGTACGGCCTCGGCGGCGCCCTGCGGCTCTTCTACCGCGGGTCGGTACGGCACTTCCCCTGGGTGTACGCCGCCCTCTACCGCCTGTTCCTGCGCCCCGGCGACGGGCGCCGGCCCGGCGGAACGCCCCTGGCCCGGCTCGCCGGCTCCCGGCTGCGGCGGCTGGCCGACCGCACGGGAGCGGACGCGGTGGTCCCCGTCTTCCACCTCGGCGCCCAGCTCACCGGCCATCTGCGCGCCCGCGGCCTGCTGACCGTGCCCAGCGTGGTGCTCGTGATCGACTTCGTCGTCCACCGGCAGTGGCTCCACCCCGGCAACGACCATTGTCTGTGCCTCACGGAGGACGCGGCGCGCGAGGCGCGGCGGGGCACCGGCAGGCCCGCCGGGACGTGCGGCCCAGTGGTGGCCCCGGAGTTCTTCGCCGACGCGCCCGGGGCGGAGGAGTGGCGCCGGCTGTTCGACCGGCACGGCCCCGGGCGGGCCCCCGTCGTGCTGTCCGCCGGTGCCTGGGGAGTCGGCTCGCGCCTGGGCGCCACCGTCCGGCTGCTGTCGGACCACGGCTTCCTCCCGGTCGTGCTCTGCGGCGGCAACGCGCGGCTGCGCCGTGAGCTGTCCGGCCTCCCGGGCGTCGTCGCCCTCGGCTGGGTGACCGACATGCCCGGACTGCTGCACGCCGCGCGCGCCCTGGTGGACAACGCCGCCGGCCAGACCGCCGTCCAGGCACTCGCCGCGGGACTGCCGGTCGTGGGGCACCGCCCCATCCCGGGCCACGGCGCGGACGGCGTCCGCCGGATGGCCGCACTGGGCGTGTCGGAGGCCGCCGAGGACAACGCCGCGCTGCTCGGGGCGCTGCGGCGGCTGACCGCCCCGGGCCCGGCCCGGCGGGAGCGGATCGCCGCCGGACGCGCGCTGTTCGGGGACGACGCCGTGACCCTGGTGACCGACGCGGCCGACGCGTCGCGTGCGCACCGGTGGGACCGGACCGGCGCGGGCCCGTTTCCCCCGCCCGGGCCGGGGGCACCCGGGCCGGACGCGAGAACCGGCGGAAGGAGGCGGCGCCGTGCGGCTGGACGAGTTCCTGACCCGGGTCCGTGACCGCGGGGAGTACCACGGTGACGAGGAGGCCGAGCAGGTCACCAAGGCCGTGCTGTGGGTGATCGCGTCCCGGGTGGCGCCGGAGGAGGCCGCGGCCCTGGCCGCGCACCTGCCGGCGCCTCTGGACGACGCGCTGCGCCTGGAACGGGGCCACCCCGAGACCTTCGGCCGCGAGGAGTTCCTGAGTCGCGTGGCCCAGCAGACCGGCGCCCGGCCGCGCACGGCGGAATGGGACGCGGGCGCGGTGCTCTCCACCCTCGTCGAAGCCGTGCCCGGCGACACCGCCGACGGCCTCCGCAAGGCGCTGCCGGCCGACTGCGCCGACCTCTTCGGAGGTCCCGCGGCGGGCTGACGCGAGGATCCGCGTCGGTGTGCGACGCGGTCGGCGCCCACCGCGTTGCACACGGCCGGAACAGGGCACTCATCCCCCGTCGACGAGGCGGCCCCGGGGTGGCCGCCCAACGGGAGGCATTCATGACGGACGACGAGCAGCGCTACGGCGCCGACGAGGACACTCCGCTCAAGGGATACGCGACGCTCGCGACGACGTTCGCGGCCGCCGTCGGAACGTTCGCCGCGGTGGCGTGGCGTCGCGGAGTCCGGCTGCCCGACACCGTCCCGCCGTGGGACGTGGCCCTGCTGGGGACGGCGACGTTCAAGGCGTCCCGGCTGCTGACCAAGGACAAGGTCACCAGCTTCGTGCGCGCGCCGTTCACCCGCCGGGAACGCGACAGCGAGGCCGGCGAGGTGATGGACGCTCCGCGGGGCAGCGGGTTGCGTCGCGCCGTCGGCGACCTGGTGTCCTGCCCCTTCTGCACCTCGGCCTGGGTGGCCGGCGGACTGGTGGGCACCTACGCGGTCGCTCCCCGGGCCGGCCGGATGCTCAGCGCGGGCCTGAGCGCCGTCGCGTTGTCGGACTGGCTTCAGTACGCGTGGAGCCTGACCGAGCAGAAGGCCGAGGGCTGAAGCCCCGGGGGACTCCCGCGTCCCCGGGCGGTCAGCCGCGCTCGGCGCGCTCCGCCGCCCGCTCCGCGCGCTCCGCGTGGAGCTGCTTCACGCGGGCGGTCTCCTTGCGGACGTCGGCCTGGACGGCCTGCTCCCGCTCCAGCCATTCGGGACGCTCCTGCTTGAGCGCGTCGATCTGCTCCGTGGTCAGCGGCTCGTCGACCCCGCCGCGGCGCAGGCCCGCGATGGACACGCCCAGCTTGGCCGCCACCACCGGCCGCGGGTGCGGCCCGTCCCGGCGCAGCTCGCGCAGCCACGCCGGCGGTTCGGCCTGCAGCGCGTTCAGCTCGGCGCGCGTGACGACGCCCTCCCGGAACTCGGCGGGTGTGGCCTCGAGGTACACACCCAGCTTCTTCGCCGCGGTCGCGGGCTTCATGGTCTGGGTGTTCTGGTGCGACGTCATGGGGTCAAGGGTATCGAGCGTGTGAGCGGCTCCCGACCACGCCCGGTAACCTGGCCTGGTGACAGGCTCGGAAGAACCCCCCTCGTTCCGGCTCGCGTACGTCCCGGGGGTGACACCCGACAAGTGGGTGCGCATCTGGCACGAGCGGCTGCCCGGCGTCCCGTTGTCCCTGGTCCAGGTGACCGCCGCCGGGGCGGGCGGTGCGCTGCTGGGCGGTGACGCGGACGCCGGACTGGTGCGGCTGCCCGTCGACCGCGGCGTGCTCAGCGCGATCCCCCTCTACACCGAGACCACGGTCGTGGTGGTCCCCAAGGACCACCTGGTGACCGCGGCCGACGAGCTGACCCTCGAGGACCTGGCCGACGAGATCGTCCTGCACCCCCTCGACGACGTGCTCGGCTGGGACCGGCCGCCCGGCCGCCCCGCTCTCGAGCGTCCCGCCACCACCGCGGACGCCGTCGAACTGGTGGCGGCCGGCATCGGCGTCCTCGTCGTCCCCCTGTCGCTGGCCCGCCTGCACCACCGCAAGGACCTCACCCACCGGACGGTCACCGACGCCCCCGCGTCGGGCGTTGCCCTGTCGTGGCCGGAGGACGCGCACACCGACCTGGTGGAGGAGTTCATCGGGATCGTCCGCGGCAGGACCGTCAACAGCACCCGCGGCCGGCGGCCCGCCCCGGCCCAGGGGAAGGACGAGCGCACCGGTACGGCCTCGGCGCGGCGCACGCCGGCGCCGGCGAAGAAGCAGGGGGCCGGGAAGCGGGCCGGCGGCTCGCGGAGCGGCTCCGCCGGCAACGCCAAGGGTGCCCGGAGGGGCAAACCCCGCGGCAGGTGAGACGCCGCCGGCCCGGGCGGCGCCCGGGTCAGCGGACCGTGGGACCGGGCGTCGGAGCCGCCGTCTCGACGTCCAGGCCGGGCGGCTCGGTGAGGGACAGCACCGGTTCGCCCGGTTGCGGGGCCGGCGGCGTGAGCTGCACCTTGGGCAGGCCGGGCGGGGCCGACTGCTGGAAGTTGACCTGGTCGAAGTTGACCAGGCCGGTCCTCTCCAGCACCGTGATGTGATCCAGGACCGTGTCGTTGGCCTGGTCCGCCAGCTGCCGCACCAGGGAGTTCTTGGTGTTGGCGCGGACCTTGGCGATCACCGGGAAGATCTGGCCGTGCGTGACGCGCATGATGTTGACCGCGGTGGTGTCGAACTGCCTGCCCGTGGTCCCGCCCACCGTCGACACGAACTGCTGCTGCTGGGGGGACGCGAGATTGGGCAGGGTGATGCCCAGCTCGGGAGCGATCCGGCGGCACGTCGCGTCCAGCCGGGAGTGGCCGACGACCAGGTGCTCGCCGGCCTCCCTCATCTCCGGTGTCGTCCCCCGCTCCATGGCCAGCAGCCCGAGCGGATGCTCCCACAGCCCGGCGGCACGGACCTTCACCACGAAGTCCCGGTCGGCCTCGGTGAGCGGCCCGTACCGGGTGTTGGTGACGACGCGTGCCTGGTCGCTGCCCGCGTTCCGCACGCCGAGCATGGTCGGGTAGGCGAGCGCGGTGAGGGTGAGGACCAGGGAAGCGGCCACGAAGGCCGTCCCTGCTGTGGTGCGCGTGATGCGCATCGTGCCTCCTGGGGCGACGACAGGCTCGGACACCAGGAGATACGGACGCGGACGGCGGTCTGATCACCGCATCGGGCAGAAAGCTCGCGCGCTCATTTCCGCGCCGCGCGCCCGATCGACTCCACCAGCGGCAGCAGGCGGTGCGGGACGCGCTCGCGCAGGGCGACCTCGCTGCGGGTGCGGACCACGCCGGGCAGGCTGATCAGCTTCTGGACCACGTCCTCCAGGTGCGCGTTGTCCCGGGCCACCACACGGGTCAGCAGGTCCCCGCCGCCCGTGATCGAGAAGGCCTCGACGATCTCCGGCACGGCGGCCAGCGCCTCGCCCACCTCGTCCAGATGACCCTGGGTGACCTCGATGTGCACGAACGCGAGCACGGGATGCCCCAGCGCGGCGGGGGAGAGGGACGGCGCGGCGCCGGTGATCACGCCGTCGCGCTCCAGACGGTCCAGACGAGCCTGGAGCGTCCCGCGGGCGATCCCGAGGACGCGGGCGTACTCCCGGACACTGGTGCGCGGCTGCTCCAGCAGCAGACGCAGGATGCGGGTGTCGAGTTCGTCGACGGCCATGGCGTCCTGGCTCCTCTCGTCGGCCAATGGCTCTTGGGTGGCCGTGAACATGCCGTGATCACTGTACCAATGGCCCAGTTCCAGGAGCGGCAGTTGAGCCACTGGTGGAAGGGATGCTGATATGGAGGGGTCGATGGCGCTGCGGATCCCGCGGCGCCTTTTTCATGCCGGTGATGTCCGGACCAGTGTGCGAGGGGGCGGTCAGTGCTGAAGAGGGTGTTCGTGAGCCCGGATCCGGGGCGGGTGCGGCTGCGCTTCGCCGCGCGGGCCGTCGTCGGCATCGGGGCGGCCGTGGCCGTCTGCGGCATGGCGGGCATCTCCCTCGTGGGTGCCGTCATCGGCGGGCTCGCCGCGCTGCTCGCCCTGTTCACCGTCACCGACGCCACCGTCCGCGGTCAGGCGGTGACCACCGCACTCCTGCCGGTGGCGGGACTGCCCGTGCTGACCGCCGCGGCCGGACTGCACGGTCACCCCGTGCTCCGCGACCTGGCCTTCCTCGCCGTGGTCGGCGCGGGCGTGTACGCCCGGCGCTGGGGCCCGCGCGGTCACAGCCTCGGCGTGTTCGCCTTCATGACCTTCTTCATCGCCCAGTTCCTGCACGCGACCACGGGCCGGCTGCCCGAGATGTTCGCCGCCGTCCTGCTGTCCGTGGCCACCGCCGCGGCGGTCCGTTTCGGCCTGTGGTGCTACGAGCGCCGCCTGCCGCCGGCCGCCGTTCCCGCCCCGCCCGGAGGCACCGGGCTCGCCCGCATCACCACCCGCCAGGCCGTTCAGGCCACGGCCGGCGCGGGCTTCGCCCTGGTCGTGGGCCAGCTGGTGTCCGGCGACCGCTGGTACTGGGCCGTCGGCGCCACCTGGTGGGTCTTCGTCAACACCACCTCGCGCGGTGACACCCTGGTCCGCGGCTTCCGGCGGGTGCTCGGCACGGTCGTCGGCATCGGCATCGGCTTCCTGATCGCCGTTCCGGCCGCCGGGGCCGCGGTGCCCACGGCCGTGCTCGCCGCCGCCTGCGTCTTCGGCATCTTCTACTCCGCCGCGGTGTCCTACACCTGGATGATGCTCTGCGTGACGGTGCTCGCCGAGCTGCTCTACGGCCTGCTCGGCGTCCTCGGCCCGGGCCTGCTCGCCGTGCGGGTCGCCGAGACCGGTGTCGGCGCGCTCGGTGCCGTCCTCGCGGTGCTCTTCGTCCTGCCCGTCACCACCCACGCCGTCACCGACGCCTGGATCCAGCGGGCCCTGCGCTGCGTCCACGCCTGCACCGCCGAGGCCGCCGCCCGCCTCGCCGGCACGGAGGACGCCGACCCGGCGCCGCGGGTGGCCGAACTGGAGCAGCTGCTCGGCCGGGTCCGGCTCTCGGTCGCCCCGCTCGTGCACCCGCTCAACCCCGTGCGGGGCCGCAAGCGCCGCGCCCGGCGCGTGCTCGCCCTGCTCGACGACTGCGCCCGGGAGATCCGGGGCCTGGTCGCCGTCGCCGCCGATCCCGAGGCCTCGCACGACGCCCGGCTGGCCGCCGCCTGCTGGCGGGTCGAGACCGCTGTCGAGGCGCTGACCGGCGGTGGAGCCGTCCCCGCCCACCAGGAGCGGCCGCTCGCCGCCGAACCGGCGCTCGCCCACCTGCACGGTCTGGAGCGCGCCCTGACCGAACTCGCCGCGCCGCTGCGCAGCCCCTCCGGCTCCCCGCTGGTCGGGGCCTGACCCCCGTCACGCGCCAGTCGTTTGGTCTAGACCGCGAGTGATCGACTGCTACCGTCGCCCCGGGGCGGACGACCGGTCGGCACCCGACGCGGTGCCCGGCGCGGCACGGGACGAGAGGGGTCAGCGATGGCGGACGGCGGCAGGCGGCAGCGGCGGGCGTTCATCGGATCGTTCACGGCGGCCGGGGGCCCCGGGATCGTGACGGCGGCCGTCACGCCCGGCGAGGGCGCGCTGAAGGTCCTGAGCAGTCTGAACGGCGTCCGCGACCCGTCCTACCTGGCCCTCGCTCCCGACGGCGGCACCCTCTACGCCGTCAGCGAGACCGCCGAGGGGGCCGTGGCCGCGTACCGCGTCGGCACGGACAAGCCCGAGCCGGCCGGGCGGCCGGTACCGGTCGGGGGCGACGGACCGACCCACCTCAGCCTGTTCGCCGGGCACGTCCTCACCGCCAACTACGGCTCCGGAAGCGTCACCGCCGTGCCGGTCCGCTCCGACGGCTCCCTCGCCCGCTCCGCGTCCGGCGTGCTCCGGCACACCGGATCCGGCCCGCACGCCCAGCGCCAGCAGGGACCGCACGCCCACCAGGTGCAGCCCGACCCCAGCGGGCGGTGGGCCGTCAGCGTCGACCTCGGCACCGACTCGGTGCGGGTCTGCACCCTGAGGGACGGTGCCCCGGCCGTGCACCGGGAGATCGCGCTGCGCCCCGGCTCGGGACCCCGGCACCTGGCCTTCCACCCGGACGGCAGCCACGCCTACGTGGCCAACGAACTCGCCCCGACCGTCACCGTCTGCCGGTGGGACGCCGCCGACGGCACGCTGCGGCCGCTCACCGAGGTCGCGGCGCTGCCCGGCGTCCCGGCCGGCGACGCCTACCCGTCGGGCATCGCCGTCTCGCCCGACGGACGCTTCGTGTGGACCGCGACCCGCGGGGAGGACGTGCTGTCCGTCCTCGCCGTCGAACCCGGCAGGCTCCGGCTGACCGGCACCGTCCCCTGCGGCGGCCACTGGCCGCGGGCGATCGCCGTGTCGGACGGCTTCCTCTACGTGGCGAACGAACGCTCCGGAGACGTCACGTGGTTCGCGCTCGACCCGGCGACCGGCATGCCCGGCCGCGTCGGCTCGCTCGCGGTGCCGGCGGCGTCCTGCGTGGTCCTCGGCTGACCTGCCGCCGCCGTACGGCACGGCGAAGGGCCCGCTCCCGTGGGAGGCGGGCCCTTTCGGCCGTACGTGCTCGGTGGTGCGGGTGCCGTCCGCCTCAGCGGACCGGCGTGCCCTGCGGCTGCTGCGGCGAGATGCCCAGTGCCGTCGTGTACTTGGCCAGCGTCAGCTTGCCGATCGCCGGGTAGGGGCCGAGCGGCTCGGCGGTGGAGCAGTCCGCCTCCCTGGCCGCCTCCTCCAGCAGGGCCGCGTCGATCTCCGGGCCGATCAGGTACGGCGCCAGCGCGAGCTGCTGCGAGCCCGAGGAGCGCAGCTGCTCGGCCACGGACGCGATCGAGCCCTCCTGGTCGAGCGCCGCCGCCATCACCGGCACCGCGAGGCGCGCGGCCAGCAGCATGCCGGTGATCCCGGCCGCCTGGACCGCCTCGTCGCCGCCGACGGAGGCGAGGACGATGCCGTCCGCGGCGGTCGCCACGGTGAACAGGCGGGCGCGGTCGGCACGGGCCAGACCGGCCTCGGAGAGCCGCACGTGCAGCGCCTCGGCCAGCAGCGGGTGCGGGCCGAGCACGTCGGTCAGCTCGGCCGCGATCCGGCTGTCCATGACGGCCTGCCGGATCCGGCGCAGCAGCGCGCCGTCCGGGCCGGCGAGCAGCGGCACGACCACGGCGACGGGGCCCTCGGGCTCCCGCACCTCGAGGCCGGCGGCGCGCGCCTGCTCGTAGCGGGCGGTGCGCTCCTCGGCGGCGCGTACCAGCACGGTCGACAGCGACAGGAACTCCTCGTCGTCGCCGTCGAGGTATCCGATGCGGGCGTCGATGCCGGGCAGCTCGGAGCGGGCGATGCTCACGATCTCCTCGGCGAGGCCCCGGGTGGCGCTACTGGGCGTGCCCGGCACCGCGAGGACGAGGGCGGGCGCGCCCTCGGGAGCCACCAGGGGCTCGGGTCGGCGGTGCCGCCCGGGCTGGCGGGGGCGCGGCATTCGTACTGGCAGGCCGGACGCGGGCCCAGTGGGGGAGCTCATGGCGCCGCATGTTACTGGTTTCCTGGGCTTCCCTGTTCGGGGAGGGTGCGGGTGAGCGGTATCCGTCCTGTTTTGTCTGATGAGTGATGTACGGATCGGAAGACATCGGTACGATTCCCCTCCCCGAAGGGCTGTTGTCAGCCGCCCCGCACCGTCGTCACGCACAGCAGCCGTTCGTCGCCCGGAAGGGTGAGGGAATCGGCCGCCAGGTCGGTCGCGATGCGCACGGAACCGTCCAGCGGATCGCCCTCGGCCGCCACCCGCCGGGCATGCGGCAGCCGCTTCTCCAGCTCCTCCCCGAGCGGCACGACCAGGGGGTCGCCCAGCTTCAGCAGGCCGCCGGTGACGGCGATCCGCGGCGTGCCCAGCGGCGGGCACACCGCGGCGGCCGAGTCGGCCATGTGCCCGGCGGCGGCGCGCAGGATGCCCCGGGCGACCGGGTCGCCGTCCGCGCAGGCGGCCACCTCGGGCGCGAAGGAGGCGAGGACCGCCGGGCGGTCGGTGCGCGGATACAGCGCCCCGGGCAGCCCCGCGGCCGGACCGAACCGCTCCTCGGCGCGGGCCAGCAGCAGGGCGGAACCGTCCTGTCTTCCGTCGTGGGCGCGCAACGCCGCCTCCAGGCCGGCCCGCCCGATCCAGGCGCCGCTGCCGCAGTCGCCGAGCAGATGTCCCCAGCCGTCCGCCCGGCGCCAGTGGGCCAGATCGGTGCCGATCGCGATCAGCCCCGTACCGGCGGCCACCACGGCCCCGGCACGGGGGCCCAGGGCGCCCGCGTACGCGGTCACGGCGTCGGCGGCGAGCGCGACCTTCCGCGCGCCCAGCTCCCGGCCCAGCCCGGCCGGCAGTTCGGCGCGCAGGGCGTCGCCCAGGGTGGCCATACCGGCGGCCCCGACCACGACCGTGCCGATCTCGCCCACACCGGTCTCTTCGGTCAACGACCGTGCCATGGGCACCAGTTGTTCCAGCAGGTGACCGGGGTCGATGCCGCGCGCCCCGGTGCGCACGGGCTCCCGCGACGCCCGCCGCCCCAGCGGACCGCGCCCGTCGGCGGCGCCGACGACGACGCGGAGTCCGGAACCGCCGGAGTCCACGGCCAGGAATCCGCAACCGGCCACGGCACCGGGCGCAGTACGCACCACGTTCCCCCTCACGTCGACCGGCCGGGCGGGCTCTTTCGCCGCCGGCCGGCCTCGACGAGGAGGAAGAATAGCGCCACGTGACGCGGCGCACCCCGGTGACGGGCCGCCGGTACTGACTGTCCGTGTCGGCCAGTAGAGTGACGCAGCGTGGCACCACGACCGTTGCACGAACTTGTCGAAGCCGGCTGGGCGAAGGCCCTGGACCCGGTCGCCGGACGCATCGCCGGCATGGGGGACTTCCTGCGCGCCGAGGTGGCGGCGGGCCGGACGTACCTCCCGTCGGGGGCGAACGTCCTGCGGGCGTTCCAGCAGCCCTTCGACGACGTACGGGTCCTGATCGTCGGTCAGGACCCCTACCCGACACCGGGGATGGCGATCGGCCTGAGCTTCGCCGTCTCGCCCGAGGTGCGCTCGCTGCCGGGCAGCCTGGAGAACATCTACCGCGAGATGCACACGGACCTGGGCCTGCCCAGGCCCTCCAACGGTGACCTGACCCCGTGGACCCGCCAGGGCGTGCTGCTGCTGAACAGGGCGCTGACCACGGCCCCGCGCAAGCCGGGGGCCCATCGCGGCAAGGGCTGGGAGGAGGTCACGGAGCAGGCCATCCGCGCCCTCGCCGCACGGGGCACGCCGCTGGTGTCCATCCTGTGGGGCCGGGACGCGCGCAATCTGCGCCCCCTGCTCGAGGGCTACCCGGCGATCGAGTCGGCGCATCCCTCGCCGATGTCCGCGGACCGCGGCTTCTTCGGCTCCCGCCCCTTCAGCCGGGCCAACGACCTGCTGGCGCGGCAGGGAGCCGAGCCGGTGGACTGGCGGCTGCCGTAGGACCGTCGGCGGCCCGTGTCGGCGAGGACGTCAGGAGCCGGCGCCCCCCGCCGTGAGCGGAGGGACGCCGGTCCACCGGCGGGGGCGGATCAGCCGACGACCGCGGCCCGGACGCACAGCACGTCCGGCAGGTGCGAGGCCAGCTGCCGCCAGCTGTCCCCGTCGTCGGCCGACGCGAACACCTCGCCGTTGCGGTTGCCGAAGTAGACGCCTGCCCGGTCCGCGTCGTCGGTGCTCAGCGCGTCGCGCAGCACCGTGCCGTAGTGGTCCTCCCGCGGCAGCCCCGCCGTCAGCGGCTCCCAGCTCTTGCCTGCGTCGGCCGTGCGGAACACCCGGCAGCGGCGGTCGGCCGGGACCCGGTCCGCGTCGGCGTTGATCGGGAACACGTACGCCGTGTCGCCGCGGTGCGGATGGGCGGCCACCGCGAAACCGAACGTGGACGGCAGCCCCTCGCCGATGTCCGTCCAGTGCCCGCCCGCGTCGTCGCTGCGGTACACCCCCCAGTGATTCTGCAGGTACAGCCGGTCCGGGGTGGCCGCGTCCCGCGCGACCTTGTGCACGCACTGGCCGAACTCCGGGTCGGGGTCCGGCAGGAACACCGCGGAGACACCCGAGTTGGACGGCGCCCAGCTCGCACCGCCGTCGGTGGTGCGGAAGACGCCGGCGGTGGACACGGCGACCGTCACCGCCCGGGGGTCCCGCCGGTCGGTGAGCACGGTGTGCAGCCCCTCACCTCCGCCGCCCGGCACCCACCGCGACCGCGTGGGGTGCTCCCACAGGGGCCGGACCAGCTCGAAACTCACCCCGCGGTCCTCCGAGCGGTACAGCGCGGCCGGTTCCGTGCCCGCGTACACCACGTCCGGCTCCGCCGCCGACGGGTGCAACTGCCACACGCGCTCCAGTGAGGCACCCGTGTCCTGCGGGAACCTGACGGCCGGTTGCGCCGGTTCCGTCCACGTCCGGCCCAGGTCGTCGGAGTGGAACACCGACGGGCCCCAGTGCGCGCTGTCGCCGCCGGCCAGCAGCCGCGGGGTGTCGCCGCGGGTGTCGACGGCGACCGAGTAGACGGCCTGTGCGTTGAAGTAAGGACTCTCGTCGAACTCCCAGGTGCCACCCCGCCGGCGCCCGATGAACAGGCCCTTGCGGGTGCCCACGGCGAGCAGAACCTCGGTCATGCCGATCACCTCCGCGGCGTCGTCGTCGACGCCTTCGTCCCGGACACCGGCCAGTCTGCACCCCGCCACTGACAGTCACCTCCGGAAAGGGCTCCGCCCCAGGTCGCGGCGGTGGTGTCGGGTCCGGCGAGGTGCCCGGGCGCCCCGCCCGGGCGACGCCGCTCAGCCGTCGCCCGGCAGAGCCCGCCCCAGGATGCCGCCGAGGTCGGCACCGTCCGGCAGCGTGCCGAAGGCGTGGCCCCAGTCGCCGCCCAGCCGGCTCGCGCAGAAGGCGTCGGCGACGGCGGGCGGGGCGTGCCGGACCAGCAGGGACGCCTGGAGGGTGAGGGCCATCAGCTCCACCAGGCGGCGGGCGCCGGTCTCGGACGCCGTGGTCAGCCCCGTCTCCAGCCGGGCCACGGCCGCGTCCAGCCGGGCGTCCGCCCCGCGCGCGAGGGCCAGTTCCCCGAAGAGGGCGTGCGCGGTCTCCGGCGAGCGGCCGAGCGCTCGCAGGACGTCGAGGGCGTTGACGTTCCCGGAGCCCTCCCAGATCGACAGCAGCGGTGCCTCCCGGTAGTGGCGGGGCATGCCCGACTCCTCCACGTAGCCGTTGCCGCCCAGGCACTCCAGGGCCTCCGCGGTGAACGCGGGACCCCGCTTGGTCACCCAGTACTTGCCGACGGCGGTGGCGATCCGCCGGAAGGCCGCCTCCCCGGCGTCCCCGCGCACCGCCCGGTCGGCGGCACCGGCCAGCCGCAGCGTGAGGGTCGTCGCGGCCTCCGACTCCAGCGCCAGGTCGGCCAGGACGTTGCGCATCAGCGGCTGGTCGATCAGCCGGGCGCCGAACGCGCTGCGGTGCCGTACGTGGTGACCGGCCTCGACGAGCGTCTTGCGCATCAGCGTCGCCGAGGACATCACGCAGTCGAGCCGGGTGCAGTTGACCATCTCGATGATCGTCTTGACGCCCTGGCCCTCGGGTCCCACCAGCCAGGCGACCGTCCCGTCGAACTCCGGCTCCGAGGAGGCGTTGGACCGGTTGCCGAGCTTGTCCTTCAGCCGCTGGATGCGGAAGGTGTTCCGGGTCCCGTCGGGCAGGACCCGCGGCACCAGGAAGCAGGAGAGTCCGCCGGGCGCCTGGGCCAGCACCAGGAACACGTCGCACATCGGGGCCGAGGTGAACCACTTGTGCCCGCGCAGCGTGTAGACGCCGGGTTCGGCGGTCGGGGCGGCCGAGGTGGTGTTGGTCCGGACGTCCGAGCCGCCCTGCTTCTCGGTCATCCCCATGCCGGCCAGCAGGCCCCGCTTCTCCGCCGGCGTACGCAGTCCCGGCTCGTACTCCCGGCTCGTCAGCAGCGGCTCGTAGACCTTCGCGAGCTCCGGCTGCCGGCGCAGCGCGGGCACGGCCGCGTACGTCATGGAGGTGGGGCAGCCGTGTCCGGCCTCGGTGTGCCCCCAGACCAGTCCGCCCGCGGTCCGCGCCACATGGACGCCCGGCCGGTCGTCCGCCCAGGGCGAGGCGGCGAGGCCCTCGCCGACCGCCACGCTCATCAGGTGGTGCCAGCTCGGGTGGTACTCGACCTCGTCGACGCGGTTCCCGTAGCGGTCGTGGGTGCGCAGTACGGGCTCGTGGCGGTTGGCGAGCTCGCCCCACTCCTGCGCCTGGGCGCTGCCGGCCCGCAGGCCGAGCCGCCGCAGCCCTTCCTCGGCCCAGCCCGCGCCCTCCCGCCGCAGCCCCTCCAGCAGGGCCGCGTCCTCGGACGCGTCGTACGGCGCCGCGGGTGGGGGCTGGTTCACGACGTCGTGCGTGGCGTACCCCACGGGTCGGTCCGCGGTTCCCTCGTGCTCGTACGGCTCCTGCGCGAGTGTCGTCATGGGATGAGTGTTGCATCATCCCTACAACCGCAGCAATAGTGCAACAGTCCGCGCGCACGTACAGTACGTGCCGTGTCCACGCGGATGAACGACCCTGTGCCCCCGGACGGGCTCGCGCTGCGTCCGCTGTCCGCGCGGTCGGTCGTGCTGAGCCTGCTGCTCGGCACGCACCCGGCCGAGCTGCCGGTGAAGGACCTGGTGCGGCTCGTGGAGCGCTTCGGCCTCGGCGGCTCCACCGTGCGGGCGGCGCTCAGCCGGATGGTGGGCGCCGGTGACCTGCGGCGCACGGACACCGGTTACCGCCTCAGCGAGCGGCTGCTGGAGCGGCAGCGACGCCAGGACGAGGCCGTGCGCCCGCACACGCGGGCGTGGGACGGCGACTGGGAGATGGTCGTGATCACCGCGACCGGACGCGGCCCCGCCGAACGTGCCGCGCTGCGCACCCGGCTGGCGGGCCTGCGCCTGGCCGAGCTCCGTGAGGGCGTGTGGCTGCGCCCCGCCAACCTGGGCCGCCCGCTGCCCGGTGCCCTCGACGCGGTCGCCGAGCGCTGCACCGCCCGCCCCGAGCGGGTACCCGGCGAGCTCGCCGCGGAGCTGTGGCCGCTGGACGCCTGGTCCGCGACGGCCCGGGCGCTGCTCGCCCACGTCGACGGGGCGCAGGGGCCGGCCGGCCGGCTCACCGCGTTCGCGGCCGTCGTGCGCCATCTGCTCGCCGACCCGGTCCTGCCGCCGGAACTCCTCCCTCCCGACTGGCCGGGCGCCGCCCTGCGCGACGCGTACACCGACTACCAGCGGGAGCAGGCCGGTCGGGTCCGGGCGGACGTCGGGCGGAGCGGGCCGGGCGGATCGCCCGTAGGACCCCCGTAGCACCGGCACACCCCTCGAGCGTGCGCGGCTGCGCTGACGGGGTGCCGCCCGAGGGGGAGGGCGCGTGTGTCGCTGCTAGGGAATGTGATCGTGCGGTTACGTTGCGGATGTGCTCGAAGCATCCTTTGTTGATCGTTCTCTTCAGCTTTCCGATCGCTGTCCGGACGACGGTGATATGTCCGTGCGGCACACATGGGCGGTGCGGGTGGGGGACACGACCACGTCGTGGTTCGACGTCCGGTGGATGTTCCCCGACGGCGCCCGCATCGACGCGCTCGCCGTGCTCTGCGGTGACGGGGTCCGGGTCGAGGACGTGCGGGCGGAGCCGGCCCTGTCCCTCGACGACCTGTCCGTGCTCGCCGAGTGGCTGGAGAACCCGCTCTTCGAGGCCTGTGTGCGGCCCCCGGCGGACCGCGATCCGGCCCCGCGGCGGGCCCGCCCCGCCCGGCCGCGCGGCAGCGAGGAGCGCCGGCTCGTCGCGCAGGAGTACCGGGCGGCCCGGCAGGAGGGCGCCGACCCCGTCCTCGCGGTGATGCGCGCGACCGGGCACAGCCGGCGCAAGTCGCTCAGGCTGATCGGCCAGGCACGTGACGACGGCTTCCTGACCCCGCGCCGCGCGCGCCGCTGACGCCTCGCCGAGGCCCGTCAGAGCATCCCGCGCATGCGGGAGATCTCGCTCGTCTGCTGGGCGACCACGTCGTCGGCCATCTCCTCGATCTGCACGTTGTTCCCCTGTGACTTCACGTCCGTGGCCATGGTGATCGCCCCCTCGTGGTGAGTGATCATCAGCGTGAGGAACAGCTGGTCGAAGGCCTTGCCGTCCGCCGCGCGCAGCTTCGCGAGCTGCGCCTCGGTCGCCATGCCGGGCATCGTGGCGTGCTCGTGCCCGCCGCCCGCCTCCTCGCGGCCGTGCGACGTCAGCCAGCCCCTCATCGCGGTGATCTCCGGTCCCTGGGCCGCTGAGATCCGCTCGGCGAGCTTCTTCACCTGCCCGGACTCGGCGCGCTCCGGCACGAGTTCGGTCATCTCCAGCGCCTGGGCGTGGTGCTGGATCATCATCCGCGCGTAGGCGACGTCCGCCGAGTTGGGGGAGTCGTCGTCGGCTCGCCGACGCTCGGCCTCCTCGGCCGAGATCGTGCGGTTGGCCTCGCCGGGTTCGCCCGGGACGATCACCGAAGGTCCGGCCGCCGCCGCCGAGTCGGCGTCCGATCCGGAGTCGCAGGCCCCGAGTCCGAGGACGGCCAGTGCGGTCAGCGACGCCATGACGAGCGATGCCCCTGTCGAGGCGGAACGAATGGGCACGGCAACCTCCTGTGGCCGGCGGGGCACGGAACACCTCGTGCGTGGGATGACCGTACTAGCACGTTTTCGCGCCCTACTGATCAAGAAACTTCATGACGACTTTGTTGCGCCCCTATTGGTATGTGCATGGCGAAGACGATACTGCGGAGGTGCGTGAACCGTTCCAACCGGAACGGACGTAGGGAGGTAGCAGTGACCCTGTTGAGCGACCCGCGAACACGGCGCAGACGCCTGGGAGTCGCGGCGGCCGCCGCCGGACTCATGGCAGCGCTGCTCACGGCCGGCCCGGCCGCGGCGATCCCCGACCCGGGTGACGGCCCGGCCTCGTCCAAGGAGGTCTCCTCGAGTGCGCGCGCCGAGGCGCGCGACGCCATCGCGAGCGGCGAGATCCCCGGCCAGGACGAAGTCGTCCACTCCGGCAACATCCAGCACCTGGCCAACATCCCGAAGGACGCGCTGCCCGGCTTCAACACCGACCTGGCCTTCCAGGGCAAGTACGCCTTCGCCGGCAACTACGACGGCTTCCGCATCTTCGACCTCAGCAACCCGAAGAAGCCGAAGACCGTCGCGCAGGTCCTCTGCCCGGGCGCGCAGAACGACGTGTCGGTCTCCGGCGACCTGCTGTTCCTGTCGACCGACTCCTCGCGCAGCGACAGCAGTTGCAACAGCACCACCCAGCCCGCGACGGAGAAGTCCTCCTGGGAGGGCATGAAGGTCTTCGACATCAGCGACAAGCGGAACCCGAAGTACGTCGCGGCCGTCGAGACCGCCTGCGGCTCGCACACCCACACGCTGGTGCCCGAGCGCAAGAACGTCTACGTCTACGTCTCCTCGTACTCCCCGAACGCCGCCTACCCCGACTGCCGGCCGCCGCACGACGGCATCTCGGTCATCAAGGTGCCGCGCAACGCGCCCGAGCGGGCGGCGGTCGTGAACTTCCCGGTGCTGTTCCCGGGCGAGGGCCCCGACGGCGGCGGCAACCCGGGCGGACCCACCAACCCGGGCGTCTCCAAGACCACGGGCTGCCACGACCTGACGGTCCTGCCCTCGAAGGACCTGGCCGCGGGCGCCTGCATGGGCGACGGCATCCTGCTCTCCATCAAGGACCCCGAGAACCCGAAGGTCATCGACCGGGTCCAGGACAACGTCAACTTCGCGTTCTGGCACTCGGCGACCTTCAACCAGAAGGCCGACAAGGTCGTCTTCACCGACGAGCTGGGCGGCGGCGGCGCGCCCACCTGCAACGCGGAGATCGGCCCTGACCGCGGCGCCGACGGCATCTACGACATCGTCGGCAAGGGCGACCACCGCAAGCTGGTCTTCCGCAGCTACTTCAAGATCCCCCGCCACCAGGCGGACACCGAGAACTGCGTGGCCCACAACGGCTCGCTGATCCCGGTCAAGGGCAAGGACCTCATGGTGCAGGCCTGGTACCAGGGCGGCGTCTCCGTGTGGGACTTCACCGACTCCGCGCGCCCGAAGGAGATCGCCTACTTCGAGCGCGGCCCGCTGAGCACCACGTCGCTCGCCACGGGCGGCTCCTGGTCGGCGTACTACTACAACGGCTACATCTACTCGAACGACATCGCCAAGGGCTTCGACGTCCTGAAGCTCGGCGACCGGCGCACCGACCCCGCCAAGCGGGTCCACCTGCGCGAGCTCAACGTGCAGACGCAGCCGAACTACTTCGACTGATCCGACTGGTCCGTCGGGCCGGCCGGCGGCGGGCACCCCGGTGCCGCGCCGGTCGCGAAGAACCGCGACAGATCCGTGTCGCACGTCCCGCCGGGGGCCTCGGTCTCCGGCGGGACACCCAGTTCCCAGTCCAGCCGGTAGCGCTCGAACAGCTCGGCGCGCAGCGCCGGCACGGGCATCGGCACCCCCGGCACCAGCGCGGCGAAGACGGCGCCCATCAGCAGGGCCCGCAGCATCGGATAGTCGTTGTCGACGTCCCGGGAGCCGTGCCGGGCCACGGTGTCCCGCAGCAGCTCGGCCAGCCGCCGCTGCTCGGGGCACGGCACGAACCCCTCCGCCTGGAGCAGGCCCGCCATGTGCTGGCGCATGAGCACCGGCCGGTCCCGGGCGAGCCCCAGGATCGCGTCGATGGCCCGCGCCATCCGCTCCGGCCCCTCGGGGGTGCGCGGCTCGCGCTCCAGGGCCTCCTCCAGCGTGCGGTGCATCAGCCGGTGCACCGCGGACTGCACCAGGTGGCGCTTGCCGGGGAAGTAGTACGAGACCAGACCGCGTGCGGACCCCGCCCGGTCGGCGATGTCGCCGAGCGTCGTCGCGTCGTATCCGCGCTCACCCACCAGCTCCACCGCGGCTTGCAGGAGCCGTTCCTTCGAACGCCTCCGCAACTCTTCATTGACCGAGGCGCTGCGCGGGGACATGCTGTACTCCTGCGTTGACTGGCGGACAGCCAACTATACTCAGCGCAGGCGGACCGGCCCCCGGCGGGGGTCCGTCCGGCTACCGTCTGCCTTGGGCGACACGGGGGATCGCCCAAGGCGGGCGGACGCAGTCATGGTTGCTTCGGGCTACCGCCCTGCCGGCGCCCATGGCCGACCGTCACCGCGACCTCAGCCCCGCGGGACGTCCTTGACGAACACGATGCCGTCGATGCCCGCCAGCTGGGCCGGGTCGAGCGGGGCGTAGCCGAACCACGGGGACTCGCGGGGCCCGGGCAGGGTGCCGCCGAGGGCGCCGGTCAGCCGCGCGGTGTCGACGAGGCAGCGGTCCTCCGGGAGCGCGTACAGCAGTCCCTCGACGGTGTCCGGCGGCGGCGTGTCCACCCCCCGGTGCCGCAGCGTGCCGAGTGCCGTGGCCACGAAGGCGTACTCCTCGCCGAGCCGGGCGCTCACCAGCGCACCGGCGCTCCACCACTCCACCGGGCCCTGCCACATCCGCATCGAGCTCTTCTCCCGCTGGAGGTGCGCGTTCTGGGCGTGGACGAGGGCCGGGCCCCGTTCGGCGAGGGCGAGGAGGTTGTGGGCCATCATCTGCGCCCGCACGGCCAGCAGGCGGCTCATGCGGGCCGGGGAGGTGTCGGCCATCCAGTGGTGGTAGCGCAGCAGGCCGGTCGCCGTCCGCGCGTACAGGCACGCCCGGTCCCAGTCGTCCCGTGAGCCCGTCGTGCTCAGGCGGGGCCGCTCCGTGTCGAGCAGCGCCGCCAGGTCGTCGGCCAGCAGCCGCAGCCGGCCGGCGTCTGCCGACCGCCCCACGGACGCGGCCGGGTCCGTCATCGCCGCGGGATCGGTCCACCGCTCGTCGGCGCCGAGCAGGCGGTCGAGCGTCTCCGGGGTGCAGGGGAGCAGCTCCGTCTCCACCTGGGCGGCGAGGTGGCCGTGGAGCGCGGTGAGCGCCTGCCGCGGGCTCGCGGCCGCCGTGATCTCCAGCGGGCCGTCGAAACCGGCGAAGCGGAGCCGCTCGGACGCGGGCCGGCCGGCGTTGTGGGCGCGCATCCAGCGCACGAGCTCACGGTTGGCCGGAAACGCGCCCCATCCATGGCTGATCCCGCTTTCCACGACCTCGTCGAGGGAGCCCGTGCCCGTGGCGACGTACTCGTCCACGGCCAGGGCCGTCATGCAGTCGCTCTCGATCGCGATCGTCCGGTAACCCTCCTCCTCGACCAGCTGCCGCACGAGCTCGTTGCGCAGGGTGAGCAGGGAGTCCTCCCCGTGGGTCGGTTCGCCCAGCGCGAGCAGCCGCGGCCGGGACGGGAGCAGCCCCATGAGGGCGGCGGCCTCGACGGCATGGACGGTGTCCTCGATGTCAGTAGCCATGGATTCAACCGTATCGTTGAACCTTCGGTGGATACTTTTCCCGCGATATCGTCGGCCCATGGGGAGAAACCTTCAAACCGGCGAACGGCTCAGGCCGGTCGACCTCGCGCGTCGGCACGGACTGTCCACGCAGGCGATCAGGAACTACGAGGAGGCCGGCATCCTTCCGGCCGCCGGACGCACGCCCACCGGCTACCGGACCTACACCCCGCTGCACGCGGGGGCCCTGCGCGCGTTCCTGGCCCTGGTGCCCGGTCACGGCCACCGGACGGCGACGTCGGTCATGCAGGCCGTCAACCGGGGGGCGGACGACGCGGCGTTCCGCCTCGTCGACGAGAGCCACGCCCAGCTCCTCGACGACCGGCGGACCCTCCAGGCCGTCGAGGGTGCCCTCCGCGACCTGGGACCCGCCCCGGCGGCCGGGCCGGCGGCGTCCGGGCCCGGCGACACGTTCATCGGGCCGCTGGCGCGAAGGCTCGGCATCCGGCCCGCGACACTGCGCAAGTGGGAGCACGCCGGGCTGGTGCACCCGCGCCGCGACCCGCAGACCGGGTACCGCGTCTACGACGAGGCCGCCGTACGGGACGCCCGGCTGGCCCACCAGCTCAGGCGGGGCGGCTACCTGCTGGAGCAGATCGCCCCGTTGATCGCCCAGGTGCGGGCGGCCGGCGGTCTGGAGCCGCTGGAGGGCGCACTGGGCGACTGGCACGCCCGGCTGTCCGCGCGCGGGCGGGCGATGCTGACCGGAGCCGCCGAGCTCGACGCCTACCTGCGCGAGCGGGGATGAGACCGCCGGCGGATCAGCGCACCAGGTCCAGCACCGCCCGCAGCGCGTCCGGCCGCTCCGCCACCGGCAGGTGGTCCACGAAGTGCACACCGCATCCGAGTGCCGCCGCGCCGCCGTCCGCCCGCCGGTCGTCGCCGACCATCAGCGTCCGCGCCGGATCGACGCCGAGTGCCGAGCAGGCCGTCGCGAACAGCCGGGGATCGGGCTTGCGGACGCCGTGCTCGTACGACAGGACGTACGTGCCGACGTACCGGTCGAGGCCGTGCTCGCGGAAGACGGGGCGCAGGTCCCAGCCGATGTTGCTGACCACCCCCACGGCGATCCCGCGCTCGCGCAGCGCGCTCAGCACCTCGACGGCATCGGGGTAGGGGCTCCACGCCCCCGGCGCCATGTGCCGGTCGTACAGCGCGTCGTGGAGCCCGGGATCGGGCAGCGGCACCTGACGGGACAGCCCGGTGTACGCCGCCCGGTGCAGCGCGGCGCTCTCGTCCCGCACCTCCCACACACCGGCGAGCTCCTCGGGCACCCGCAGCGGAGGTGCCCCGCCCGGCAGCGCACCGGCCGCCTCGAGCGCCAGGGCCGTCCTCGCCGACTCCTCGCCGGACAGCGCCACTCCTCGGTCGTCCAGCACCGTGCGCAGCCAGGCCGCGGCGGATTCGATGCGGAAGAGGGTCCCGGAGAAGTCGAACAGAACGGCAGCCATGGGCGGATGTTACGGGGCCGTGCGGTGCCCGCGGGCGGCCTTCGCGCTCACCGCGCCCACCGCCCGTGGGCGAGTACCGCGAGGGCCACCACCAGTGCGCCCAGGAGCCAGCCCGCGACGACGTCCGTCGTCCAGTGGACGCCCAGCCACACCCGGGTCACGCCGACGCCGGCCACCGAGACCACCGCCGCCGTCAGTGCGGTCCGGCGCGGACCGGGCGGGGCGCCGTAGTGGTGGAGCAGCCACACCAGCAGGCCGCACACGAAGGCGGCCGTCATGGCGTGGCCCGACGGGAAGGCCGCGTAGTGCGCGGAGTCCACGGGGTCGGGCCAGACGGGACGGGGACGGTCCACCGCGGCCTTGAGCACCTGCTGGAGCAGACTGCCCAGCGCACAGGTCACCGCCAGCCAGACGGCCGTGCGCCGGTCCCCGCGCCGCCACCACAGCCACACCACCACCAGGGCGCACAACAGGCGCATCGTCCAGGGGTCCCACACCCAGTCGGTGAGGACACGCATGACACGCGTGACGCCCGTCTCGTCGACCGCCCAGCGGTGGGTGGTGCGCGCGATGTCGGCGTCGAGACCGGTCAACGGGCGCCACTCGGCGGCGACCAGGACGAGCAGCACCACGGAGCACAGGGCCAGGCCCCAGGCCGTGCGGACGACGGTACGGGGCTGCGGCGGACGGGGCGGGGAGTCGACGGGCGGCGAGTGCATGCTGCGATACTCGCCGACCCGGGGGGCGGGGGGCCACTCCCCCCGCAAGTGATCCGTGTGCCAGGGGTGTCGGGGGCGGGAAGCCGCCCCGGCCTCAGCCCAGGGCCCGCAGCCCCGGCACGAACGCCACCAGCACCGGCACCACCGGCACCAGCGCGCCCGCCGCCGTCAGCCGCAGCCGCCGGGCCGCCGTCAGCCGGTCCCGCGGGGCGAGCAGCCGGTGCACCCGCCGCGGCACATCGGCGTGCGCGGCCGGGCAGGGCCCGAACACGCCGCGGTCCTCGTTGAGTTCGACCAGCGCCAGGGCGGTCGTCAGCCGGCCGAAGCGCCGGGAGGCCACGTCGTCGGCGGCGAGTTCGACCAGGCGGTGCATCTCCTCGCGGAACGCGGCGAACACCGGGACCCGCGGGAAGCCCTCGGCCAGCGCGGCCGAGCAGTGGAGCAGCCAGTCGTGCCGTGCCTGGGCGTGCCCCTGCTCATGGGCGAGCACCGCGTCCAGCTGCCGGCCCTCAAGGCGGCGCAACGCGGCGGTGGTGACGACCAGTTGCGGGGGAGTGCCGGGCAGCCACCAGGCGTCGGCGTGCTCACTCTCCAGCACGACGAGCCGGTCGCGCCCCGGCGCCTCGCCGGGCAACAGCGGCGCCCGGTCGCGCAGTCCGGCCCGGCGCAGCCGGCGCCGCGCCCGCGCCCGGACGACCTCGCGGGCCAGCATCGCGGCGCTCCGGAGTCCGCCGCAGGCCAGCGCGACGGCGGTCGTCGCCGCCCAGAGGCCGGCCGTGCCGAGCGCGTAGGCCTCCGCCACCGCGCGCGGCGCCGTCGCGAAGACGTGACCGCCGACCGCGTGCCAGGCCGCCGCCGCGCTGAACGTCATCGACAGCGCGCAGCACACCAGCACGGCCGCCACCACGCACTGCCACACCCACAGGGCGACCACCGGCTCGCGGTCCGGCCAGTCGGCCCGGGCGAGCAGCCGGGGGGCGGCGACGGCGGTCAGGGCGCCGAGCAGCAGCAGTGCCGCGGGGAGAAGCATGGGGGCAGCCTATGAGGGGGGTGGCGCGCGGGGGTACGGACCTTCGGTCGAAGTGACGCGGCCGACGGTCCCGCCCCGGCCCGCCGTGTCCCAACCGGCCTCACATCGTCAGCAGCATCGCCACCATCGCCAGCCCCATGGAGAGCCGGCAGGCCCGGGCGAGCTCCGGCCGGTCGCCCCACCGGGCGGACCCGCCCGTGCCCGCCACGGCGGGCACGGCGGGCACGGGCACCAGCCTGACCCCCGTCACCAGTACGTATCCGGTGAAGTAGAGCAGCAGGGCCCCGGTCAGCGGGGGAGCGCCCGAGCCGCCGTGCGCGTGACCGGAGGAGGCGGCCATCACCACGGCCATGTAGACCATGGCCCCGGCCCCGACCAGGTGGTGCAGGTGACGTGCGTTCGTACGGGCCGTCCACAGCGCGTGCAGCCCGGCCGCGCCGAACACCACCGCGTAGACGGGCCAGGCCCATGACGGCGGGACGAAGACGGCCGCCGGCACGGCCATCGCGGCCATGCCGAAGCCCATGAGCGCCTCACCTCCCGCGGCGCGGCGCTGCTCCTCGACGCTGCTGCGCATCCGCAGCAGGCAGTAGGCCCCGCTCGCCGCGCAGAGCGCGACCAGCAGCCAGCCGGACGACGCCGGTCCGTGCACGCGATCCCCCTCGATCCGCTCCGACGGTTGGTCAAGGGATGCCCCCGCACGGCGGCGTGCACGCGAGCGCGAGGGGGTACTCGGGGGGCGTTCGGGGGAGCGCGACCGACCGGGCAGAATCCTTTACAGGTAAAACACCTGTTAACATGGTTCTTCATGAGCAGTACGAACCCCACCTCCCCACGTTCCCGGCGCCTCCCGGTCGCCGGTGCGCTGCGCCTCGGGCGTCCCTCCGACATCTGGTTCAAGCCGGCCCTCAGCGTGGTCGCCGCGGTCGCGCCGCCCAGCCTGCTCCTGGTGGCGCTCGACCGGCTGGACCTGGCGGCGTACACCATGGCCGGGTCCCTGTGCGCCCTGTACGCCCACAACCGCCCGTACGCGGCCCGGGGCAGGACGCTGGCGTACGTGCTGCTCGGCATGCTGGGCGGTCTCGCGGTGGCCCTGGTCGCCGCGTCCCTCACCGACGAAGCCGTCGTCCTGGTCACCGTCGGCGCCGTGCTGGCCGCCGTCCAGAAGGTGCTGTGCGACGCCACTCGCGTCGGGCCGCCCGCCAACGTGATCCTCACCTTCGTCAGCTCGGCCTCGCTCTTCGTCCCGCAGACCCTCGGCCAGGTCCCCGGCCACCTCGCGCTCGCCGCCGCGGCCGGCGCGTGGGCCTGGCTGGTCGGCATGGCCCCCGCACTGGTCCGGCGGCACGGCCCGGAGCGCCGGGCCACCGCCCAGGCGCTGAACGCCAGTGCCGCGTACGCCGAGGCCGCGGGCGACGGTGACGGCGAGGGAGCCCCGGGGGCCCGGTCCGCCGCCTACGCCGCCGTCCAGGCCGCCTGGCAGACACTGCTGGCGGCCGGGAACCGTCCCTCGGACACCCGCCGCGCCCTCGAACGGCTCATCGTCCGCGCCGAGGTGACACTCGCCGCGCCGGCCGACTCCGACCCCGGACGCCTGCGGGACTGGGCCCGCGCCCTTCGCGGCACGGGACCGGTCCCGCGCACCGACGACTCCCGCGCGGACGCCGGCGAACTGCTGGGCGTGGCCGCGGAACGCGCCACCGCGCCGCGCCCGCTGTGGAGCAGGCTCGGACCGCTCGCCCCGATCGCCGTCCGCACCGCGCTCGGCTGCGCGCTCGCCGGCTACGCCTCCCTCGCCCTCGGCGTGGGCCGCCCCTACTGGGCGCTGGTCACCGCGGCCTCGCTCTACCAGGCCAACATCACGCTCACCTGGAGCCGGGCCGTGCAGCGCGTCGTCGGCAACCTGGTCGGCGTCCTGCTCTTCGCGGCCGTCACCCCGATCGCCCACCTCGGCCCGCTCGCCCTGGTCCTGTGCATCCTGGTCTGCAACTTCGGCGCCGAGGCGCTCATCGGCCGCAACTACTGGCTCGGCAGCGTCTGCGTGACCCCGCTGGCCCTGCTCGTCACCGAGCTCCCCGGCTACCAGCCGACCGGCGACCTGGTGACCGACCGCGTGGTGGACACCCTGATCGGCGCCCTGGTCGGCTTCGTCGCCGCCGTGGCCGTCACCAACCGGAGGGCGGGCCGGCGCGTGGAGCGGGCGCTCGACGCCGTCGGCCACGCCCGGGAGCGAGCCGCCCGTCTGCTGGCCGACCCGCAGGCGGCCCCCGAGGCCCTGGAGTCCGCCCGCCGGAACCTCGCCTCCGCGGTCGTCGACCTGCGGGCCACCGCCGACGCCGCGGCCGGAGAATGGTGGCAGCGCGCACTGCCGCAGGAGCGGGTGGTGCTCGCCGAGCAGGCGGCACACCGTACGCTCGCGGCGACGGTACGACGCAGGGGAACGCTCGCGGCCCCCGGCACGGACACGGAGGACGTACGGCCATGACGGCGACCGCGCAATCATCGGCGACCGGCGACGAAGAGCCCCGGTCCGGCGGTGCGCCCCCGCCCGACCGCCGGGGCGACACCGTCGCCATGGTCGTCGGGCAGTGGCGGGCCGTCCACCCCGGGCTCGACACCGGGCCCATGGAGGTCATCGGCCGCATCAACCGCTGCGCCGCCCTGCTCCAGCAGGCGGAGGACGCCCCCCTGCGCCGGGCGGGGCTGTCCCGCGCGGAGTTCGACCTGCTGGGCGCGCTGCGCCGCACCGGCCACGAGCTGACCCCGAGCGAGCTGGCCCGCGAGACGTTCTCCTCCGGCGCCGCCGTCACCAAACGCCTCAAGCAGCTCGGTGAACGCGGTCTGGTGGAGCGCCGCGGCGACGCCCGCGACCGCAGGGTCGCCCACGTCCGGCTGACCGACGCGGGACGCGACACGGTCGACGGCATCCTGCCCGCGCAGCTCGCCTACGAGAGCGCCGTGCTGTCCGGCCTGGACGGCCCGGAACTCGGAGAGCTCGCCGGTCTGCTCGGCGAGCTGCTGGTGCAGCTGGAGGGACGCCTGGGCGCCCTGCGCACGTGAGGCGCCGCGGGTTCCCGCCCGGACACGTTCCGTGCCGCGCTCGTCGTCCGCTCCCGCCGCCGCGCGCGGCCGGACCGGCCGGCGGTCAGATGCCCGGCCGGTACCGCAGCGGATGCCCGGCCGGGATCTCGACCAGGACGAGCGGCGTCCCGTCCGGGTCCGCGATCCACATCTCGATCAGCCCCCACGGTTCCTGGACCGGCGGACGGACGATCTCGACGCCGGCGGCCGCCAGCTCCTCGTGCGCCGCGGTGACGTCCTCGACCTGGAGCCACAACCGAACCTCACGGGAGGCGGCCGGGACCGCGTCGGCACGGCCCGAGAGCTCCAGGAACCCGCCGCCCAGGAAGTAGACGGTGCCGCGCTCCGGCCCCGTGCCGAACTCGCGGTGGACGGCGAGGCCGAGCTGGTCGCCGTAGAAGGCGCGGGAGCGGTCCGGGTCGGTGGGGCGGAGCAGAACGCGGCTGCTCAGTACATGCACCATGCGGGCGAGGGTAGCGGCCGGGATACGCTCGACCCCGTTCCGGCCACGCGAAAGCCGACGCGCACGACGAAGACGTACCCGACGAAGACGCACACGACGAAGACGCACACGACAGAGGGGGAACCCGCCCATGGAATCCGCCACCGACGCCGCTCCGGTCTTCCGCGACGCCACCGACGCCGACGTGGACGACATCGTCGCGCTCGTGGAGTCGGCGTACCGGGGGGACTCCAGCCGGGCCGGATGGACCACCGAGGCGGACATCCTCGCGGGGCAGCGGACCGACCCGCAGGGGGTGCTGGAGGTCATCGAGGCGCCCGACAGCCGGCTGCTGACGGTCGAGCGCGAGGGCCGGCTCGTCGCCTGCTGCCAGCTCGAACACCGCGGCGACCACGCCTACTTCGGGATGTTCGCGGTCAGTCCCGCGCTCCAGGGCGCCGGGCTCGGCAGGACGATCATCGCGGAGGCGGAGCGCCAGGCCCGCGCGACCTGGGGCGTCGGCGAGATGCGCATGACCGTGATCTCCGTGCGCGAGGACCTGATCGCCTGGTACGAGCGGCGCGGCTACCGCCGCACGGGAAAGATGACCCCCTTCCCGTACGGCGACGAGCGCTTCGGCGTCCCGCAGCGTGCCGACCTGCGGTTCGAGCTGCTGGTCAAACCGCTGGTCTGAGACTCACGCCGTGAAGCGACCGGTGCGTTTGATCTCCGGGTGGTCGGTCGTCGCGCCGTCCAGCCCCAGGGCGCGCACCAGCCTCAGCTGGTCCTGGGTGTTCACCGTCCAGGAGAAGACGCGCAGGCCCGCCCCGCGGGCCCGCTCCACGACCTCCAGCGTGATCCGGTTGATGTCCAGGCACAGGGTCGCGGCGCCCGCCGCGACGGCCCGGTCCACGACGTCGGGCCCGTAGTACTGCGCGACCAGGGCCGTCCGCACCCCGGGCACGAGCCGGGCGATCTCGGTGATGGCCTCGTCGTGGAACGAGATGACCTCCACCCGGTCCACCAGATCCCGGCGGCGCATCACCTCGGCCAGGGTCCGCGCCGCCGCCGCGTCCTTGATCTCGGCCTGCAACGGCACCGAGACGGCGTCCAGCACCTCCTCGAAGACCGGGATCCGCTCCCCGCGGCCCGCGTCCAGCGCGCGCAGATCCTCGAGCGTCATGTCGGCGATCGCCCCGGTGCCGTCCGTGGTGCGGTCCACGTCCGCGTCGTGCATGACGACGAGCGCGCCGTCCTTGCTCAGGTGCAGGTCCAGTTCGACGACGTCGAGGCCGGCCCGCTCGGCGGCGACGAACGAGCGCAAGGTGTTCTCGGGTTCGACACCCATGACTCCGCGGTGACCGATGGTGAGAAAGTTCAAGGCTCGACTCGCTTTCGTCGACGTCGGCGTGCGGGGCGGCGGCCCGGCAGCCCTGCGGGACCGTTTCCCCACAGCCGCGCGTGGTATACGGATCTCGGTACCCCACAGGAAAAAATGCGGCGATAGGCCGGGTGAGGCAGGATAATTTACGGGGGTGCCCCTTGCTGAGAGAAACCTCGTATGCATACGGTGTCGTGACGCAAGCTTCTCCCGTGGAGGATGGGACATGACGGAAATTCTTGTGCAGGTGGGTGCGGGGGAGAAGGTTCCTCCGGCGAGCAGGGTGGTGGAGCACCCGGCGTGGCCCGCGCTCAAGGATGCCGTGGAGCGGATCCGGCCATGGCAGTCCAAGGACGGGTCGATCGACTTCGACGCCGACGGCGCCCCGGAGCGCACCGCCGCAGAGGACGCGGTCCGCCGTGTCGCCGAGGCCGTGCGCGAGCTGTCCCCGCTGCTGCCGCACGACCGTGCCTACCACGAGGCGCTGGTCAAGGACCTCGGCCGCTGGGCCGACGGCGGTTTCCAGGTGCCCGACTTCCTCGACTCGCTGCTGGCCTTCCAGCCCGCCGCGAACCGCGCGGACGGCCTCCAGCACCTGGTCGTGTTCCCGATGTACACGCAGAACGGCAACCCGGACCGCAACCTCGAGGCGGTCGTGCTGCGCATGGTCTGGCCCGACTGGCTGGCCGAACTGGAGCGCACCCGCTACGACAACCCGCTGTTCTGCGGTATCACCTTCGAGGACTTCACGGCCGGGTACGACACCAACTCGGCCGTCCTCTTCCCGGAGACCATCGCCGTGCGCGAGGCGCCCGAGCGCTTCTCGTGGGGCGGCATCTTCTGCGACCGCGAGGCCGCCCGCTTCCGCCGCGTCACCGAGGCCGCCGTGGGCATCCTGGGCCTGGAGCTGCCCGAGGACGTCGCCGCGATGGTGCACGACCAGAAGCGCTGCGAGGAGGCCTTCGTCCTGTGGGACATGGTCCACGACCGCACCCACAGCCACGGCGACCTGCCCTTCGACCCGTTCATGATCAAGCAGCGCCAGCCGTTCTGGATGTACGGCCTGGAGGAGCTGCGCTGCGACCTCACCGCCTTCAAGGAGGCCGTGAAGCTGGAGTCGGACGGCGTCCCGCAGGCCCGTGACGTGCAGTACGCGGTGCTCTTCGACCGCATGTTCCGCTTCCCGGTCACCGGCGAGCGCGTGCGCAACTACGACGGCCTCGGCGGTCAGCTCCTCTTCGCCTACCTGCACAAGCACGACGTCGTGCGCTGGACGGACAACAAGCTCTTCATCGACTGGCAGCGCGCCCCGCAGGTCACCAACCAGCTGTGCGGCGAGATCGAGACGCTCTACCGCGACGGCATCGACCGCCCGAAGATCGTCCACTGGTTCGCCGGGTACGAGCTGGTCTCCGCCTACCTGGCCCCGCACCCGGGTTCGAAGTGGGCCAAGGGCCCCGACGCCCTGGACCTGACCCTGCCGCCGCGCAAGCTCGTCGACGACGTGCTTCCGGACGAGTTTCCGCTGAGCATGTTCTACGAGGCCCTGTCCAAGAAGCTGAAGAATGTGATCGCCTCCACGAAGGGCATCACGGCGGACGGTGCCGAGCGGGCCGCCGCGTGAGCGACGGCGGCGGCAAGAGGGAACCACAGCAGGCAGTACAGGCTCGGGAGGCGAGGACCATGGGGAACGGGGCGCTCGACGGCGCGGTGATCGCGGTGGCCGGAGCGGGCGGACCCGCCGGACGGGCCGCGCTGCTGCGGCTCGCCGAGGCGGGCGCGACCGTCGTCGGCTCGGACAACGACCCGGAGCGGCTGGCGGAGGCGGTGGACGCGGCGCGCTACGCGCACGGCGGCGCCACGGTCACCGGTGAGACGGTCGACCTGCTGGACCTCGACTCCGCCCGGGCGTGGGCGGACCGCACGGAGAAGGAGTTCGGGCGCGTCGACGGCCTGGTCCACCTCGTCGGCGGCTGGCGCGGCAGCCAGACCTTCACCAAGACCGACCTCGGCGACTGGGACCTGCTGGAGAAGCTGCTGGTCCGCACCGTGCAGCACACCACCCTCGCGTTCCACGAGGCGCTCCAGCGCAGCGACCGCGGCCGCTACGTCCTGATCAGTGCCGCCGGCGCGTCGCATCCGACCGCGGGCAACGCCGCCTACTCGGCCGCCAAGGCCGCGGCCGAGGCGTGGACGCTGGCCATGGCGGACTACTTCCGCAAGGCGGGGGGCGAGCAGGGGCCGACCTCCGCGGCTGCGATCCTGGTGGTCAAGGCGTTGGTGCACGACGCGATGCGCGCCGAGCGCCCCAACGCGAAGTTCGCGGGCTTCACGGACGTCAAGGACCTGGCCGAGGCGGTCGCCGGAGTCTGGGAGAAGCCCGCCGCGGAAGTGAACGGAAACCGTCTGTGGCTGACCGACAAGCCGTGAACCCGCCGAAGACCGACGCGCGTCGCCACCACGACCCCGAGGTCCGCGGATTCGCCAGCGACAACTACGCCGGCGCCCATCCGGAGGTGCTCGCCGCCCTGGCCCTGGCCAACGGCGGGCACCAGGTGGCGTACGGCGAGGACGACTACACGGCCAACCTCCAGCAGGTGATCCGCAGCCACTTCGGGCCGACGGCGGAGGCCTTCCCGGTCTTCAACGGCACCGGCGCCAACGTCGTCGCGCTCCAGGCGGTCACCGACCGCTGGGGGGCGGTGATCTGCGCCGAGAGCGCGCACATCAACGTCGACGAGGGCGGCGCGCCCGAGCGGATGGGCGGCCTGAAGCTGCTCACCGTGCCGACACCCGACGGCAAGCTCACCCCCGAGCTGATCGACCGGCAGGCGTACGGCTGGGACGACGAGCACCGCGCGATGCCGCAGGTCGTCTCGATCACCCAGAGCACCGAACTCGGCACGCTCTACACGCCCGACGAGATCCGGGCCATCTGCGAGCACGCCCACGCGCACGGCATGAGGGTGCACCTGGACGGCTCCCGGATAGCCAACGCCGCCGCCTCCCTGGACGTCCCGATGCGGACGTTCACCAACGCGGTCGGCGTGGACCTCCTCTCGCTCGGCGGCACCAAGAACGGTGCGCTGTTCGGCGAGGCGGTCGTCGTCCTCGACCAGGACGCCGTGCGCCACATGAAGCACCTGCGCAAGCTGTCGATGCAGCTCGCCTCGAAGATGCGCTTCGTGTCGGTGCAGCTGGAGGCCCTGCTCGCGAAGGACCTGTGGCTGCGCAACGCCCGGCACGGCAACGAGATGGCCCAGCGTCTGGCCGAGGGCGTACGCGCCGTGCACGGCGTCGAGATCCTCTACCCCGTGCAGGCCAACGCGGTCTTCGCGCGGCTGCCGCACGAGGTGAGCGAGCGCCTGCAGAAGCGCTTCCGCTTCTACTTCTGGGACGAGGCCGCGGGCGACGTGCGCTGGATGTGCGCCTTCGACACCACGGAGGACGACGTGGACGCCTTCGTCGCCGCGCTCAAGGAGGAGATGGCGCGCTAGGCAATGATGCATAGGTATGCGGTCACCTGAAAAGTCATTGACTTACGGGTGATCGCATTCCTATGCTCCGGCGCATGGAGCTCATCCAGAAGAACCCTGACCTGTCCGCCTATTTGGCCGCCGACGAGGTCATCGACCATGACCACCCGTACGTACGGGACGTGGCCGGACGCCTCGCCAAGGAGGCGGAGGACTCGTATGACTATGCGCGACTGGCGTTCGAGTTCGTGCGGGACACCATCCCGCACTCGCAGGACGCCGGCGATCCGCGCGTCACCTGGCGCGCCTCCGACGTCCTGCGGCAGCGCACCGGCATCTGCTACGCCAAGGCACACGCGCTGACGGCGCTGCTGCGTGCCGAGGACATCCCGACGGCCCTGTGCTACCAGCGCTTCGACGTGGTGCACGGGCTGGTCGCCGTACGGTTCGACGGCGCCTGGCACCGCCAGGACCCGCGCGGCAACAAGCCCGGGGTGGACGCGCGGTTCTCCCTCGGGCGGGAGCGGCTGGCCTTCGTGCCGGATCCCGCAGCGGGCGAGGCGGACTGCCCGGAGCTCTACGCGGCCCCCCACCCGGCCGTGCTGACCGCGCTGCGGGCGGCCACCGACCGCGCGCACCTCTGGGCGACGCTGCCCGCCGCCCTCCCGGCGTGACGCCGGGGACGCGCCCGGCTCAGTGGGCCTCGGCCGTGCGCAGCTGCTCGGGTGTCGGCGCGGTGCCGCCGAGGTGGGCCGGCATCCACCAGGTGTCCTCGGCGCCCTTGGGGCGCACCGGGTAGGCGCGCTGGGCGGCCTCCAGGAGCTCCTGGACGCGCTCGCGCAGACGGCGGGTGATGGCGCCCGCGTACTGCTCGCGGGAGGCCTCCATCGCCTCGCCCACCCGGATGGTGACAGGGGTGTGGCTGCGCTTGAAGTTGCGCGGGTGCCCCTTGGTCCACAGCCGCTGCGTGCCCCACACCGCCATGGGCACCAGCGGAACGCCCGCCTCCTGGGCCAGGCGCGCGGCGCCGGACTTGAAGCTCTTGAGCGTGAACGACTCGGAGATCGTCGCCTCCGGGAAGACCCCGATGATCTCGCCGGACCGCAGCGAGTCCAGGGCGTGCGCGTACGCGGCCTCGCCCTGCTTGCGGTCCACCGGGATGTGCTTCATCCCGCGCATGAGCGGACCGGAGATGCGGTGCCGGAAGACCGACTCCTTCGCCATGAAGCGGACCAGCCGCTTCTGCGGGAGTGCCGCCAGGCCGTTGAAGATGAAGTCGAGGTAGCTGATGTGGTTGCTCACCAGCACGGCGCCGCCCGAGCGCGGGATGTTCTCCGACCCACGGCAGTCGATCTTGAGGTCCCACACCTTGAACATGGTGCGGGCGAGACCGATGACCGGGCGGTAGACGAGTTCTGCCATGGGCGGGCCGGGCCCTTCCTTGTCTGCCTGGGAAGGGGACTCCCAGTCGAAGGTTACGCAGCCGTAGGTTTACGGCTTGTCCAGATCGTGCCCCAAGAACGGTCGGGGAACCAGCCCTGGTGCCCGGCCGTGGCGTAATCCTCATCACGTCCTTGCCCGCCGTTTGGCCGAAACGTGACGGTGAACCGGGAATCTTCGCCCGCCCCCCGGCGCTGGATCTGTGGACGACCGGACCGGGGCGTCCGCGAGGCGCGCCCCCGGCACAGGCCGCGAGGCGGCGGAGCGGGAGAGGTGCGAGTGCGCGGGCGGAACGACGGCGAGCGGCGCGACGGCCTGCGCCTGGACGCGGCCGACCTGGGAGCGGAACTCGGCGCGCGCGCCACGCTCGTCCAGTTCTCCAGCGCCTTCTGCGCCCCCTGCCGGGCCACCCGGCGGGTGCTCGCCGAGGTCGCCGGCATGGTCCCCGGCGTCACCCACGTCGAGGTGGACGCCGAGACTCGGCTGGAACTCGTCCGCGCGCTGGACGTGCGCAAGACCCCGACCGTGCTCGTCCTGGACGCCGACGGCCGCGTCGTGCGCCGGGCCGTCGGACAGCCGCGCAGGGTGGACGTGATCGCCGCCCTGGGGGAGGCGGTGTGATCATCGCCACCCCGTCGGTGAGGCGTCCTCCACAGCCTCCGGATCACGGGACGTATTTGACTGTGTGTGCCATCCATCGACAGCCTGCCCGTATGCCATCGCTTCCCCCTCCCCGGACCGAGGCACACGGCGGAAGGACCTCCCGCATGCCGGCCACACCCGACCTCGCCGCGCCCCGGACCGCCGCCGGCGGCGACCTCCTGCGGTCCGTCTTCCGCCGGCACGCGGCGGGGGTGGCGGTGATCACCGCCCGGGGCGACGCCGGCCCGGCCGGCTTCACGGCCACCTCCCTCACCTCCGTCTCCGCCGAGCCGCCGCTGCTCTCCTTCGGCATCGGCACCGGCTCCTCGAGCTGGCCCGCGGTGTCCGGGGCCGAGTACGTCGGCGTCCACCTGCTCGGGGAGCACCAGCGGGAGCTCGCCGCCACCTTCGCGCGCAGCGGTGCCGACCGCTTCGGCGCGCCCACCGCCTGGCACGAGGGCCCCGAGGGCGTTCCCGTGCTGGACGACGTCCTCGCCTGGCTCGTGTGCCGGGTCGTCGGCCGGGTGCCCGCCGGGGACCACCGCATCGTGCTGGCCGAGGTCCTCCTGGGTGATCCGGCGGGCTCCGGCAGGCCGCTGCTGTACCACCAGGGGCGCTTCACCGGCCTTCGCGACTGAGCGTCCACGAGGCCCTTCCCACCCCCTCCGTCCGCTTCTGCGGAACAGTCGAGTTCCGGTTACGCTGCGTTGCGAAGGTCACAGTTCAAAGCGCTTGCTTAGCGGGCAGGAACTGGGTGTACTGACGAGTAATGTTCCGGGTGGAAGCGCGGGTCGCCCCGACCGGAATCGGCCGCTTGAGGCGCCTATGCTGCCTGCAAGCAGGCAGCACTGAAATGACGATGCAGTAGGAGAGCCGGCGTGAGCTTGAGGATCGTTGTCACTGTGAAGTACGTGCCCGACGCCACTGGCGACCGGCACTTCGCCGATGACCTGACCGTCGACCGCGACGATGTCGACGGTCTGCTCTCCGAGCTGGACGAGTACGCGGTCGAGCAGGCGCTGCAGATCTCGGAGAACTCGGACGACGACGTGGAGATCACCGTCCTGACGGTGGGTCCCGAGGACGCGAAGGACGCGCTGCGCAAGGCGCTGTCCATGGGTGCGGACAAGGCGATCCACGTCGAGGACGACGACCTGCACGGCACCGACGCCATCGGCACCTCCCTGGTGCTGGCCAAGGCGATCGAGAAGGCCGGCTACGACCTGGTCGTCTCCGGCATGGCCTCCACGGACGGCACCATGGGCGTCGTCCCCGCGCTGGTCGCCGAGCGTCTGGGCGTCCCGCAGGTGACGCTGCTGTCCGAGGTGTCGGTCGAGGGCGGCACCGTCAAGGGCCGTCGTGACGGCGACTCCGCCACCGAGCAGCTCGAGGCGTCGCTGCCGGCGGTCGTGTCGGTCACCGACCAGTCGGGCGAGGCGCGCTACCCGTCCTTCAAGGGCATCATGGCGGCCAAGAAGAAGCCGGTGGAGTCCTGGGACCTGTCCGACCTCGACATCGACGAGGACGAGGTCGGTCTCGAGAACGCGTACACCACGGTCGACTCCGCGGCCGAGCGCCCGGCGCGCACCGCGGGCACCATCGTCAAGGACGAGGGCGAGGGCGGCAAGCAGCTCGCCGAGTTCCTCGCGGGCCAGAAGTTCATCTGAGCCCCGGATTCGCCGACCGCCCCTCACATCTCGCAAGCAGGAGAGAAGAAGTCCCATGGCTGAAGTTCTCGTCTACGTCGACCACGTGGACGGTGCCGTCCGCAAGCCCACCCTCGAGCTGCTGACCCTCGCCCGCCGCATCGGCGAGCCCGTCGCCGTCGCCCTGGGCAACGGTGCCGGTGACACCGCCGCCGCCCTCGCCGAGCACGGTGCGGTGAAGGTCCTCACCCACGAGGCCGCCGAGTACGCCGACTACCTGGTCGTGCCGAAGGTCGACGCGCTCCAGTCCGCGGTCGCGGCCGTGTCCCCGGCCGCCGTCCTGGTGCCGTCCTCCGCCGAGGGCAAGGAGATCGCCGCCCGTCTGGCGCTGCGTCTCGGTTCCGGCATCATCACCGACGCCGTCGACCTGGAGGCCGGCGACGAGGGCCCGGTGGCCACCCAGTCGGTGTTCGCCGCCGCGTTCACCACCAAGTCCCGTGTCTCCAAGGGCACCCCGGTCATCACGGTCAAGCCGAACAGCGCGGCCGTCGAGGCGGCCCCGGCCGCCGGTGCGGTCGAGGCCCTGTCGGTCACGTTCTCGGACGCCGCGACCGGCACCAAGGTCACCTCGCGCACGCCGCGCGAGTCGACCGGCCGTCCGGAGCTGACCGAGGCCGCGATCGTGGTCTCCGGCGGCCGTGGCGTCAACGGCGCGGAGAACTTCGCGATCATCGAGGCGCTCGCCGACTCGCTCGGTGCGGCCGTCGGTGCCTCGCGTGCCGCGGTGGACGCGGGCTGGTACCCGCACACCAACCAGGTCGGCCAGACCGGCAAGAGCGTGTCGCCGCAGCTCTACATCGCCAACGGCATCTCCGGCGCGATCCAGCACCGGGCCGGCATGCAGACCTCGAAGACGATCGTGGCGATCAACAAGGACGCCGAGGCCCCGATCTTCGACCTGGTCGACTACGGCGTGGTCGGCGACCTCTTCGACGTCGTCCCGCAGCTCACCGAGGAAGTCAAGTCCCGCAAGGGCTGACCCTTCCGCCGCAGGCCCGGCCGAGGCCCCCGCGACCGTCCGTGGTCGCGGGGGCCTCGTCGTGTGCGCACGATGGTGGGGCGGCAGGGCGCCGCCCGGGGGCGGTTGACCGGGGCAGAGGTGACAGATAACTTCGCTCTACGGATTATCGATTCCGTTCAGCGGAAAACAGGAGGGTGTGGGATGGGTCAGCACGAGAAGGTGGCAACGAGTCTCGCGGGCGCCGTCGGCGAGGAGATCAGTGCCTCCCTCGCACCGGTCGACGCGGAACTGGAGCGCCGCTACCCCGGGGACCCGGGCACCCGCCAGCCCGTCCACACCGTCTACGTCCCCGGTGACGCCTTCGTCGCCGACACCGTCCGCTCCTGGGGCGACCGGGCGCTCGCCGCCCTCGACGAGCACGCCCCCGACGCCGCGTCCTTCGCCGCCGTCCTCGGCCTGTCCGACGAGCTCGCCGAGCCGGTGTACTCCCGGGTGCGAGCCAAGCTGGAGCGGGAGCCGATCGAGGACCTGCGCATCGACTTCGAGGACGGCTACGGCAACCGGTCCGACGCCGAGGAGGACGAAGCCGCCGCCCGCGCGGCCCGGCTGGTCGCCGAGGCCTACGACCGGGGCACCGCGGCCCCGTACATGGGCATCCGCATGAAGTGCATGGAGGCGCCCGTGCGCGCCCGGGGCATCCGCACGCTCGACGTCTTCCTCAGCGGCCTGATGGAGGCCGGCGGCCTGCCCGACGGGCTGGTCCTCACCCTGCCGAAGGTGACGTACCCCGAGCAGGTCACCGCCATGGTCCGGCTCCTGGAGGCGTTCGAGAAGGCCCGCGGCCTGGAGCCCGGCCGGATCGGCTTCGAGATCCAGATCGAGACCAGCCAGTCCATCCTGGCCGCCGACGGCACCGCCGCCGTCGCCCGGATGATCCAGGCCGCCGACGGTCGCGCCACCGGACTGCACTACGGCACCTTCGACTACAGCGCCTGCCTCGGCGTCTCCGCCGCCTACCAGGCCAGCGACCACCCGGCCGCCGACCACGCCAAGGCTGTCATGCAGGTCGCCGCCGCCGGCACCGGCGTGCGGGTCTCGGACGGCTCCACCAACGTCCTGCCGGTCGGTTCCACGGAGAAGGTCCACGACGCCTGGCGCCTGCACTTCGGGCTGACCCGCCGTGCCCTGGCCCGCGCCTACTACCAGGGCTGGGACATGCACCCCGGTCACATCCCCACCCGGTACGCGGCGGTCTTCGCCTTCTACCGCGAGGGCTTCGAACAGGCGGCCGCCCGCCTCGCCCGCTACGCCAACCAGGCGGGCGGTGACGTCATGGACGAGCCCGCCACCGCCAAGGCCCTCAGCGGCTACCTGCTGCGCGGCCTGGACTGCGGCGCCCTGGACACGGGCGAGGTCGCCCGGCTGACCGGCCTGACCCGTGCCGACCTGGAGGGCTTCTCGTCGCCCCGGCGTGGCGACCTCACGGCATCGGCGCAGTAGGCGGCGGCCCGGTCGGGGGAGGCGGCCCGCCGGTCCGGCCGGGGTCCACGTAGGGCTCCAGGCCGGACGCCGTCACCCGCCGCTCCTCGGCGAACAGCCGCGTCCCCCGTTCGCACAGCCGTCGGTCGGACCGCGCCCGCGCGCAGAACTCCTCGGGCGTCGCCCCGAACAGCTCCCGCAGCCGGGCCGACCCGTGCAGCAGCTCCGTGAGCAGGGGACGCTGCTCGCCGGGGTGCCGGCGGGGTGCCCCGGCGCCGTCCCGCAGGACCCCGTGCCGGTTGACGTAGGCCCAGACGCCGCGCAGCACCGTGCCGGCGGCCGGCTCGACGCGCACGTCGGGTGCCGGCAGCCAGGCGCGGTCGAAGTTCCCGGCCGCCATGGGCACGCCCTCGCTCGCGTCGATCGCGGCGAGCTGCTCGGCGTCGAGCCAGAGCACGAACAGCTCCCGTACGGCGTCCGGCGCGCGCACCGGCGACGCGGACACGTAGCCCATGCGGCTCACGTGGGCCGAGATGCCGATGTCGATCCCGGTGACCCGGGCCCGGACCATCGGGATCGGCGTCCCGATGCCGAACTCGGCCATCTTGAGCCGCAGTTGATCCGGGCTGGCGTTCGAGCCGATCGCCAGCAGCGGGACGCGGTCCCCGTGCACCGGCCGGTCCAGCGGCAGCAGCCGGTCACCGTCGAGCAGACCGGACTCCCGCGGCCACGCCCCCGGGTACAGCAGCGGATGCTCCCGCGGCGCCCCGGCCAGACCGAGCGCCGCCAGCGTCCGGTCCTCCCCGGCCCCCGCGCGGCCGGCCCCGGCGTCCTCCGCGTCGTCCACGGGTCGCTCAGTCCGCCGGCGGCAGTTCGCCCGAGCCGCGGGTGACCAGCCGGGTCGGCAGTTCGATGCGCTCGGGGGCGAGCAGGGTGCCGTCCAGCTGCCCGAACAGCCGCTCGGCCGCCGTACGGCCGAGGGCCGCCGCGTCCTGGGCGACCACGGTGAGGCCCGGCCGCAGCAGGTCGGCGAGCTCGATGTCGTCGAAGCCGACCAGGGCGACGCGCCGGGTGTGCTCGGCGAGGACGCGGATCACGGTGACCGTCACCCGGTTGTTGCCCGTGAACACCGCGGTCACCGGGTGCGGGTCGGCGAGCATCTCCTCGGCGGCCCGGCGCACCCGCTCGGGGTCGGTGACGCCCAGCGACATCCAGGAGTCCTTCACCGGTATGCCCGCGTCCTCCATGGCGGTCCGGTACCCGCGCAGCCGCTCGGCGGCGGTGTGGATGCGGGGCATGTCGCCGATGAAGCCGATCCTGCGGTGACCGTGCGCGATCAGGTGGGCCACGCCGTCACGGGCGCCGCCGAAGTTGTCGGACACCACCACGTCCGCGTCGATCTGCCCCGCCGGGCGGTCGACGAACACCGTGGCGACACCGGCCTTGAGCTCGGGCTCCAGATACCGGTGGTCGTCCCCGGCCGGGATCACCAGCAGCCCGTCCACGCGCCGCGCGCACAACGCCAGCACCAGCTCCTGCTCACGGTCCGGGTCCTCCGCGCTGGAGCCGTTGATCAGCAGGGCCCCGTGGGCGCGGGCCACCTCCTCCACCGCGCGGCTCAGCGGCCCGTAGAAGGGGTCCGCGAGGTCCTCCAGCACCAGTCCGATGCTCGCGGTACGGCCCTTGCGGAGCACCCGTGCGCTGTCGTTGCGGCGGAAGCCGAGCGCGTCGATGGCCTCCTGGACGCGCCGTTCGGTCTCCGGGGTGACGCCCGGTTCGCCGTTGACCACCCGGGAGACGGTCTTCAGCCCGACGCCGGCGCGGGCGGCGACGTCCTTCATGGTGGGGCGGTTGCCGTAGCGGTTCCCGGGGAGCCGGTCGGCGCGGCGGGGCGTGTCGGGCACGGTGCGGTGTCCTGTCCTGTCGTCCACGGGATTGCGTCGGCTCCTGTCGTCCACGGGGATGCGGTGCTGATGCGCTTGTATGAGGATGTGGCGTCGAGCATAGAGCCTGGACAACGTTGTCAGATGCGGGGGACACTGTCCATCGCACTCTTCGGTCCGCGACCCCCACCGCGCGGCCGTCCGCTGCTCCCGCTCGTGTTCCCACTTTCTTACGGTTGACGGGGAGATCCGACTCTGATGCACACCGACCTCGTGGCAGCGCTGGACATCGGCGGCACCAAGATCGCCGGGGCGCTGGTGGACGGCCACGGCCGGATCCAGGCCCGCGCGCAGCGTGCGACGCCCGCCCGGGAGGACGGCGAGACCGTGATGGGTGCCGTGGACGCGGTCCTCGCCGAGCTGACCGCGTCGCCGCTGTGGGGAGGGGTCACGGCCGTCGGCATCGGCAGCGCCGGACCCGTGGACGCCTCCGCCGGCACGGTCAGCCCGGTCAACGTGCCCGGCTGGCGCGGCTTCCCCCTCGTCCGGCGGGTCGGCGCCGCCACCGGTGGCCTGCCCGTCGAGCTGATCGGCGACGGAGTGGCGATCACGGCGGCCGAACACTGGCAGGGCGCGGCCCGCGGGCACGACAACGCGCTGTGCATGGTCGTCTCGACGGGCGTCGGCGGCGGTCTGGTCCTCAACGGCGCGCTGCATCCCGGCCCGACCGGCAACGCCGGGCACATCGGGCACATCAGCGTGGATCTGGACGGCGACCCGTGCCCGTGCGGCTCGCGCGGCTGTGTGGAGCGGGTGGCCAGCGGCCCGAACATCGCGCGGCGCGCGCTGGCCGACGGCTGGCGTCCCGGCCCGGACGGCGACACGTCGGCCGCCGCGGTGGCGGCCGCCGCCCGCCTGGGCGACCCGGTGGCCCTGGCCTCCTTCGAGCGGGCGGCGCAGGCGCTGGCCGCCGGGATCGCCGCCACCGCGACCCTCGTCGAGATCGACATCGCCGTGGTCGGCGGGGGAGTGGGCAAGGCCGGCGAGGTGCTCTTCGGCCCGCTGCGCAAGGCCCTGGCCGACTACGCGACGCTGTCCTTCGTGCAGCGCCTGACGGTCGTGCCCGCCCGCATGGGCACGGACGCGGGACTGGTCGGGGCCGCCGCGGCCGCGCTCACCAGGACGGCGGGCGTGACCACGGCGGGGGTCTGACCGGGGCGGACGCGGCTCAGCAGGTCAGCCGGGCCCGCGCCCAGTCGGCGTGGTCCGAGTCGGTGTTGTCGCCGCCGTTGGTGACGACGAGCCGGACCACCTCGGCGCCGGTCACGTCCGCGCTGATCGGCTGGGCCGGCATCGCGTTGGTGAGGACCCCGGTCGACGCCACCTCGGTGCCGTCCGCCCAGATCTGGAAGGCGACGGTTCCCTTGGCGCCCTTCTCGTCGTCGACGCCGACCTCGGCGGTGACCTTCTCGCAGGCCCTGCCCGTGTAGTACGCGACGCTGCTCGCCGCGTGCACCCCGAGCCCGGCCTCGTACACCACGCCGCCGATGGTGATCGGGTTGCCGTCGCCCGCGGCGCTCTCCCCGTTGCTGGTGTCGCGCTCGACCGGGCCCCAGCCGTTGGTGGCCGACAGCCACGGCAGGTCGCCGAGCCCGGACGTCCCGGCGGGCGGCGGCACCACCACGGACGCCGTCACCGGCAGGGTCGTCCCCACGCGTGCGCCGTCCGGTGAGCGGTGGGTCACCTCGACGGTGAGGTCGTACGGCCCCGGGGGAGTGCCCGCGGGCGCGGTGAGGGACCACGTGGTGCGCAGCGAGCGGCCCGCCGGGAGGACGGCGGTGCCGGTCGGTGAGGTGGCCCGCACCCGCCAGCCCTCCGGGCCGCGCACGGTCACGGACACCTGCCGCGCCGGGGTGCGGCCGAGGTCGGTGGCCGTCGTGGTCAGCGGGGCCGGGGTGCCCGCCTCCACCAGCGTGCCGCCCTCCAGGCCGAGTGCGACGGCGGGCGGATGCTGGGCCCAGCCGCGGTCGGTCCGGACCCGAAGGAGGACCGTGCCGTGCGCGGGGACGGTGGCCGACAGGGTGCCCGCGGTGTGGTAGTCGCGGTGCTGCCACAGGTCCCGCAGGGTGTAGGCGGGAGCGTCCGGGAGTCCCACGGCCTCGGCGTCGGTGGTGATCCGCTGCGGGCTGTCGGACTCGTTGAAGAGCGCCACCGCGCGGCTGCCGTCCCGCATCTCCTTGGCGACCACCCAGCGGCCGCCCTCGGAGGAGATCACGGTGCCCTGCTTGCCCAGCGGGTCCTGGTCGACCGCGATGACCTCGCGGTTGCCGAGGATCTCGAGGGTCTCGTCGGACGCCTTGCGCAGGTCGGTGCCGATGAGGAGCGGGGCGGCCATGACCGACCACATCGAGAAGTGGGTGCGGTACTCGGTGCCGGTCATGCCTCCGTTGCCGACCTCCAGCATGTCCGGGTCGTTCCAGTTGCCCGGGCCGGCGTACGGGGCGAGCGGGAGGTTCTTCTTGAGGATCGACAGCATCGAGCCCCAGTTGTCGCTGATGTCGCCGGTGGTGCGCCACAGGTGCCCGAGGTCGCCCGCCCACTCCCAGGGCTTGTTCTCGCCCCATTCGCAGATGCTGTACACGATGGGCCGGCCGGTGGCCCGCAGGGCGTCGCGCATGGTCGTGTACCGCTGCACGGCGTCCAGGCCCTGGTTGTTGCAGTTGTCGTACTTGAGGTAGTCCACGCCCCAGTCGGCGAACTGCCGTGCGTCGCTGTACTCGTGGCCCAGGGCGCCGGGCATGCCGGTGCTGTCGCACGTCTTCGTGCCCGCGCTGGTGTAGATGCCGAGCTTGAGGCCCTTGGCGTGCACGTAGTCGGCGACCGCGTCGATGCCGTTCGGGAAGCGCGCCGGGTCGGGCACGAGCTTGCCGTCGGCGCCCCGCTGCGGGAGCGCCCAGCAGTCGTCGAGGTTGACGTACTCGTACCCGGCGTCCTTGAGGCCCTTCTCGACGAAGATGTCCGCGATGCCCTTGACCATCGCCTCGTCGAACTCCGCGCGGCAGTGCGTGGAGTTCCAGTTGTTGAAGCCCATGGGCGGGGTGAGGGCGAGTCCGTCGTCCGGGGCGGCCGCCGGCTGCTCCCGGGCGGCCGGCGGGGCGGCGGCCGCGGGGGCGGCGAGTCCCGCCGCGCACAGCAGTCCGGTGACGAGCGCCCCGGCCAGGGCTCTGCGGGTGGGGCGGGGGGAAAGGTGACGTCTCATTACGTTCCTCCGAATCCGCGGCAGGTGGAACGACGGGTGAAACGTGGCACGGGCGCGGAGGGACACGGTCCGGGGCGCCATGTGCACGTCATCACTGCGCGTTTACGTTAGGACGTGTCGGGCTTTGTTGGAAGAGGGTGGGTGATGGTGATTAGACGCCACTCGTGAACCGGCTCGTGGACCGGACGGACGCCCGGCCGTGACCAGGGACCGGTCACGCAGTTGAAGCAGGCATGAAGAAGCGCAGCATGCTCGCCCTCGCCTCCCTGGCCACCGGCTTCGTCGTCGCCGCCGTCAGCCCGTCCCACGCCGCCCCGGACGACGTCCCGCTCCACCACCTCGACGTGGACGACACGCTCGGCACCGTGGAACGGACCGTCGCCCCCGAGGGACTGTCCCTGGGCCAGGACCGTCCGGCGCGGGGCGCCTGACGCGCCGTTCGCGGCCCGCGCGGCGCCGGTGCCCTTCGTCCGGGGGGCACCGGCGCCGCCGTCGTAGGCCCTCAACTGGATCTGGTTTCCGTGGCAGGGTGAAGCGGGCAAGCCACAGGGGGCCAAGACAAGAGGGGGACCTGTGACCGTCGTCTGGATCAACGGCGCGTTCGGTGCGGGGAAGTCCACCACCGCACGGGAACTGATCGAGCTGATCCCGAACAGCACGCTCTTCGACCCCGAGGTCATCGGCGCGGCGCTCGGGCACCTGCTGCCGCCCAAGCACCTCGCCGACGTCGGAGACGTCCAGGACCTGCCGATCTGGCGGCGCCTCGTGATCGACACGGCGGCCGCGATGCTCGCCGAACTCGGCGGGACGCTGGTGGTCCCCATGACCCTGCTGCGCCAGGAGTACCGTGACGAGATCTTCGGCGGCCTCGCCGCCCGCCGGACAGCGGTCCGGCACGTCCTCCTGGCTCCGGCGGAAACGATCCTGCGGGAACGGATGGCGCGCCGCGAGGGGTCGGAGGCGGCGGACGGGGAGATACCCGTACGCCAGTGGTCGTACGACCGCATCGAGCCGTACCGGGCCGCCCTCGCTTCCTGGCTGACGGCCGACGCCCATCCCATCGACAACGGCGGCCTCACCCCGTACGAGACCGCCGCCCGCATCGCCGAGGCCGTCGGCACCGGGAAGGTGCCCGCCTGCGACATCGTGCAGACCCCGGAGCCCACCGCCGAGACGCTGGCCGCCGGTGTCCTCCTCTTCGACGAGCAGGACCGGGTACTGCTCGTCGACCCCACCTACAAGCCCGGCTGGGAGTTCCCCGGCGGTGTCGTCGAACCGGGCGAGGCGCCCGCCCGGGCCGGGATGCGCGAGGTCGCCGAGGAGACCGGCATCCACCTCGACGAGGTGCCCGCCCTGCTGGTCGTCGACTGGGAGTCGCCCGCGCCCCCCGGTTACGGCGGTCTGCGCCTGCTCTTCGACGGCGGCCGGCTCGACGCCGAGGAGGCGGACCGGGTGCTGCTGCCGGGTCCCGAACTGCGCGACTGGCGCTTCGTCGGCGAGACCGAGGCCGCCGCCCTGCTGCCCCCGGTCCGCTACGAGCGCCTGCGCTGGGCCCTGCGGGCCAGGGAACGCGGCAGGGCGCTGTACCTGGAGGCGGGCAGGCCGGTCGGCTGACACCGGCCGGCCGCACCGCGCGTCCGCACCACCGCCCGCCGCGCCCTTCCGGGCCGCCCGCGGGGACGGCCCGCGCCCGTGACGGGGGCCGTCCCCCGTCCGGCCGAGCGCGAAGGGGCGGAGTCGTCAGCTCGCCGCGTAGTTCCGCAGGAACAGGGCCTCCGCCACGGACAGCCGCTCCAGTTCCTCCGGGGACACGCTCTCGTTCACGGCGTGGATCTGCGCCTCCGGCTCGTTCAGGCCGATCAGCAGGATCTCCGCCCGCGGGTAGAGCGCGGCGAGGGTGTTGCACAGCGGGATGGATCCGCCCTGGCCGGCGTACTGCATCTCCTCGCCCGGGTACGCCACCGCCATCGCGTCCGCCATCGCCTGGTACGCCGGGCTGGTGGTGTCGGCGCGGAACGCCTGGCCCTGGCCGATCTGTTCGACCTCCACCCGCGCGCCCCACGGCGTGCGCGTCTCCAGGTGGGCCCGGAGCAGCTTGGTGGCCTCGGCGGCGTCCACGCCCGGCGGGACCCGCAGGCTCACCAGGGCCCGGGCACTCGCCTGCACCGAGGGAGTCGCGCCGATCACCGGCGGGCAGTCGATGCCGAGCACCGTGACGGCGGGGCGCGCCCAGATGCGGTCGGCGACCGAGCCGGAGCCGATCAGTTCCACACCGTCCAGCACCTTGGCGTCCCGGCGGAACTGCTCCTCGTCGTACTGCAGCCCCTGCCACCCGTTGTCCGACGCCAGGCCGTCGACGGCCGTCGAACCGTCCTCGGCGCGCAGCGAGTCCAGGACGCGGATCAGCGCGCCCAGCGCGTCGGGTGCCGCGCCGCCGAACTGGCCGGAGTGCAGGTTGCCCTCGAGCGTGTCGACCTTCACGCGGACCAGCGTCATGCCGCGCAGGGTCGAGGTGACCGTCGGCAGACCGACGCGGAAGTTGCCGGCGTCGCCGATGACGACGGTGTCCGCCGCCAGCAGCTCGGGGTGTGCCTCGGCGTACCGCTCCAGACCGCCCGTGCCCTGCTCCTCGGAGCCCTCGACGATGACCTTGACGTGCACCGGCACGCCGCCGTTCGCCTTCAGCGCGCGCAGGGCGAGCAGGTGCATCAGCACGCCGCCCTTGCAGTCGGCGCTGCCGCGTCCGTACCAGCGGCCGTCGCGCTCGGTCAGCTCGAACGGCGGTGTGTCCCAGCCCGCCTCGTCCAGCGGCGGCTGCACGTCGTAGTGCGCGTAGAGCAGCACCGTCCTCGCGCCCTCGGGGCCCGGCAGGAAGCCGTACACCGACTGGGTGCCGTCCGGGGTGTCGAGCAGGGCCACGTCCTCGAAGCCCTCGGCGCGCAGCGCGGAGGCTATCCAGCCGGCGGCGCCCTCGCTCTCGACGCGCGGGAACTGGCCGAAGTCCGCCACCGACTTGAAGGCCACCAGCTCGGCCAGCTCCTCCTTCGCCCTGGGCATCAGCGAGGACACGGTCTCGGCGACCGGATTCGACGACATGGGCACGCTCCTTGCGGGTGCGACGTTGTACCGATGAGTACGTGAGCGGGCGCTGCGGCGAGTGCCCGCATGCGTACCGCTGTGTACGGGTGATCCTGCGGGTGCGGGCACCTCCCGGTGTGCGGGTGGCGTCCGTCGCCGATCCTCCCACAGTGGCCTGCGGCGATGCCCGCCGTAGGATGCGGGGGTCAGGTGCGGCATGCGGTTTGATCGGAGCAGTAGACCATCGTGAGCAGCGAGAACTCTTCGGCGGACGACACGCGTCAGGTCTGGGACGTCGTCGTGGTGGGCGCGGGACCGGCAGGGGCCTCGGCCGCCTACGCGGCGGCGGTCGCGGGGCGGCGCGTGCTGCTGCTGGAGAAGGCGGAGCTGCCCCGCTACAAGACGTGCGGCGGCGGCATCATCGGACCCTCGCGCGACACCCTGCCTCCCGGCTTCGACCTGCCGTTCCGGGACCGTGTGCACGCGGTGACGTTCTCCCACAACGGCCGCTTCACCCGGACCCGGCGCTCCAAGCAGATGCTGTTCGGCCTCGTCAACCGGCCGGAGTTCGACCAGCAACTCGTCGAGCACGCCCAGAAGGCGGGCGCCGAGCTGCGCACCGGGGCGACGGTGACGCGGGTCGAGCAGCACGGGTCGGCGGTGCCCGACCGGCGGACCGTCGCCGTCGTCCTCCAGGGCGGCGAGACGGTGCTGGCCCGGGCCGTCGTCGGCGCGGACGGCAGCGCGAGCCGGATAGGCGCGCACGTCGGGGTCAAGCTGGACCAGGTCGACCTCGGCCTGGAGTCCGAGATCCCGGTGCCCGAGACGGTCGCCGACGACTGGAAGGGGCGGGTCCTCATCGACTGGGGCCCGATGCCGGGCAGTTACGGCTGGGTGTTCCCCAAGGGCGACACGCTCACCGTCGGTGTGATCTCGGCCCGCGGCGAGGGCGCGGCGACCAAGCGGTACCTGGAGGACTTCATCGGGCGCCTCGGTCTCGCCGGCTTCGAACCGAGCATCTCCTCCGGCCACTTGACGCGCTGCCGCGCCGACGACTCGCCGCTGTCCCGGGGCCGGGTGCTGGTGTGCGGGGACGCGGCGGGGCTCCTGGAGCCGTGGACGCGCGAGGGCATCTCGTTCGCGCTGCGCTCGGGACGGCTCGCGGGGGAGTGGGCGGTGCGGATCGCGGAGGCGCACGACGCCGTGGACGCGCGCAAGCAGGCCCTGAACTACGCGTTCGCCGTCAAGGCCGGGCTGGGCGTCGAGATGAGCGTCGGCAAGCGGATGCTGACGATGTTCGAGCGCCGTCCGGGATTCTTCCACGCGGCGCTGACCGGCTTCCGTCCCGCCTGGAAGGCGTTCCGGGACATCACCCAGGGCTCGACGTCGCTCGGCGAGCTGGTCCGCAGCCACCCGCTCGCGCAGCGGGCCCTGTCGGCCGTGGACCGGCGGTCCGCGGCGCCCGCGGCCGACGAGACCGGAGCCTGACCGCGCTCCCGGCCAACGGGAGGCACGGGTGCGCCGGCCCGTCCGGGAGGCGCCGGGAGCGTCCGCTCCGGTGGCCGCGGGCGGGGCGCCGAGCCGCCCCGCCGCTCCGCGTCGCCGGCCGCCGCCGTACTTCGCCGGGAGTACCCGCGATCACCACGCGCGGGTGACGCCGCCCGGCGTGCGCGGCGTCTAGCGTGGCGGGCATGGACGGACAGCACGAGCACGGGGGCGGGCCACCGCCGCGGTGGCGGTACGCGCCCTCGTGGCGGCACCACCGGGGCGACGGCGAGCGCGGTCCCCGGTGGCCCTGGCTCTCCACGGCGCTGATCACGGCGTTCGTGCTGCTCGGCTCGAACTTCGCCGCCCACGCCCAGACGGGGGAACGGTCCCCGCTCGACCCCTTCGCCCGCGTCCTGCTGCTCGTGACCGGCGTCGCCCTGCTGGCCCGGCAGCGGTACCCGGTGGTCGTCGTGTCCGGCACTGCCGCCACCACCCTGGTGTACCTGGGGGCCGGATATCCGTACGGGCCGGTGTTCCTCGCCGTCGCGGTGGCCTGCCTCAGTGCCGTCGTCGCCGGGCACCGCGGAGCCGCGTGGGCGGCGATGGCCGCGCTGTGGGCCGGGCACGCCCTGCTGGCCCACTGGCTCTACCGGTGGCTGCCGCCGTCGGGGGACCGGGCCGCCTCCTGGGGGCAGGAGCTGGTGATCGCCGTCTGGGTGGTGGCGATCGTCGCCCTGTCGGAGCTGGCCCGCACCAGGCGCGAGCAGTGGGCGCGGGAGCGGGCCGAACGCGAGCAGGCCGCCAGGCGGCGCGCGGACCGGGAACGGCTGCGGATCGCCCGCGAACTGCACGACGTCCTCGCCCACAGCATCTCCGTCATCAACGTGCAGGCGGGCGTCGGTCTCGCCCTCCTGGACAGCGACCCGGAACAGGCCCGCACCGCGCTCACCACCATCAAGGGCAAGAGCAAGGAGGCGCTCGGCGAGGTCCGGCAGGTCCTCGACACCCTCCGCGCCCCCGGAGACGCGCCCCGCGCCCCGGCCCCCGGCCTGGACCGGCTGCCCGAGCTGGTGGAACAGGCGGCGAGCGCCGGACTCACCGTGGAGGTCGAGGGGGAGCCGCCGCGCCTGCCGCCCGGCACCGGCCTCGCGGCGTTCCGGATCCTCCAGGAGGCCCTCACCAACGTGGTACGGCACTCGGGTTCGCGCCGCGCCCGCGTCCACCTCACCCGGGACGGCGGCACCCTGCGGCTGCGCATCGACGACGACGGACCCGCGACCGGCGCCCCGGCGGGCGGCAGCGGCAACGGACTGGCCGGCATGCGGGAGCGGGCGGCGGCGCTCGGTGGCACCGTCGAGGCGGGCCCGCGCCCCGGCGGCGGCTTCCGGGTGCTCGCGTCCCTTCCGCTCACCGTGCGGCACGCCGAGGAGGAGGACCGGTGATCCGGGTACTGCTGGCCGACGACCAGTCACTGGTCCGGGCGGGCTTCCGGGCCCTGCTGGACGCGCAGCCGGACATCGAGGTGGCCGGTGAGGCCGCAGACGGCGAGGAGGCGGTGCGCGCGATCAGCGAACTGCGCCCCGACGTCGTCCTGATGGACATCAGGATGCCCGCCCTCGACGGCCTGGCCGCCACCCGCCGGGTCACCGGCGACGAGGCGCTGAAGGACGTGAAGGTGGTCATGCTCACCACCTTCGAGCTCGACGAGTACGTCTTCGAGGCCATCCGCTCGGGCGCCTCCGGGTTCCTGGTCAAGGACACCGAGCCCGCCGAACTCCTGCGCGCCGTGAGGGCCGTGGTGGCCGGGGACGCGCTGCTCTCGCCGGGGGTGACCCGCCGTCTGATCGCCGAGTTCGCGGCGCGCTCCAAGGAACCGGCCGCCGCCGGCGCGCTGTCCCGCCTCACCGAGCGGGAACGGGAGGTGATGGCCCTGGTCGGCATCGGCCTGTCCAACGACGAGATCGCCCGCCGCCTGGTCGTCAGCCCCCTCACCGCCAAGACCCACGTCAGCCGCACCATGGTGAAGCTGGGCGCCCGCGACCGTGCCCAACTCGTCGTCCTCGCCTACGAGTCGGGGCTGGTGCGCCCGGGCTGGCTGGGCTGAACCCCGCGCCCGGACCGGCTCGGCTCAGGTGACGCCCGACCTCTCGCGCCACAGCGCGGCCAGGGACCGGTCGCCGGTCACCTCCGGGAACGGGCGGCGGTTCCACAGCGCCGCGTACAGCGCCGCGGCCGGACCGCTCAGTTCGCAGTCGGCGGCGTCGGCGCCTGTGCGGTGCGCGACGGGCGGCTCGGCCGACAGCCGTACGGTCCACACGGCACCGGGGGCGTCCGTCGCCCGTACCCGCAGGGCGTGGGGTTCCCCGGTGCGCACCGCGCTCCTGGGGCGGGCGTGGAACGCGCACAGCAGCTCCTCTATGCCGTCCACGGCGAAGTCCGTGCCGACGTCGGCCGGGGCGCCGCCGGCCGGGTCGCCGTCCCGGGCCGACTCGGCGTCGAGCCGGTGCACGGTCGTCTCGTGCGCCTGGCGCCGGGCCCAGAAGGCCAGCGGCGACGGCGCGGGCAGGAAGTGCCAGCAGCGCACGTCGGGCGGGGCGGTGGCGAGGGTGGTGACGAGCTGCCGGTGACCCTCGCGGAACCAGGCCAGGAGCCGGTCGCCGTCCAGGTCGGGCAGGCCGCCGTCGGGGTGGTACGAGGTGTGGCCCTCGGCGACGAACCCGGCCGCCCAGCGGTGCACCGTCCCGGTGTGCCGCAGCAGGTCGCGCACCCGCCAGCCGGGGCAGGTCGGCACCTCGGCGCCGGTCCCCGCCTTCTCCGCGGCGGCGGCCAGCAGCCCGCCCTCGCGGTCCAGTGTCTCGACGAACGTGACGGTCTCCATGGCGCAGAGTCTGCACGACGGGACGCGCCCCGGGGCAGGCCCGTCACCACCCGGTGCGCGGGACGCCGGACCCCGTCAGGGCGAGGCCGCCGCGCGGCGGGTCGCGAGGGTGATGAGCACCGCCACGGCCGCCAGTGCCGCGACGCTGGTGAGCGCCGCCGGCAGCGACATCCAGTCGGCCATGAAGCCGATCGCGGGCGGCCCGAGGAGCATGCCGCCGTAGCCCAGGGTGGACGCGGTGGCGACGCCGCTCGGGCCGCCCAGCGCGCCGGCCCGTTCCACCGCGACGGGGAAGAGGTTGGCGAGACCGAGCCCGGTGACCGCGAAGCCGAACAGCGCCGCCCACACGGAGGGGGCGAGCGAACCGAGCAGCATGCCGGCCACGGCGACGGTGCCGCCGGCCACCACCGTCGGCGTCTGCCCGAGGCGCTCCAGCAGCGTCGTGCCGGTCAGCCGGCCCACGGTCATGGCGAGCGCGAAGCAGGAGTAGCCGGCCGCCGCCAGGCCCGGCGACACGTCGAGGTCCTGCTCCAGGTGCAGGGCGCCCCAGTCGGCCATCGCCCCCTCCCCGTACGCCGTGCACAGCGCGATCAGGCCGAAGGTGAACACCAGGCGCCGGGTACGGCCGTCGAGCCGGCGTGGGGTGCCCTCGTGCCGGCGGGCGGCGTCCGGCGGCGCGGCGGGTGCGCAGCGCAGCAGGGCGCGGCCCGCGACCGCCGTGACCAGCAGGCCGATCACGGTGAGGCCGAGCAGATGCCGGACCGGCGACAGCGACCCGGCGACGAGCCCGCCGAGCCCGGCGCCGACCATGCCGCCGAGGCTGAACGCGGCGTGGAAGCTCGGCATGATCGGGCGCCGCAGCACGGCCACCAGATCGACGGCGGCACTGTTGAAGGCGACGTTGATCCCGCCGTACGCGCTGCCGAACACCAGCAGGAAGGCGCCGAGGGCGAGCGCGGAGTGGGTCAGCGGGGGAAGGGCCACGCTCAGGCAGAGCAGGACCGCGCAGGCGACGGTGACGGGATGGCTGCCGTAGCGGCGGCACAGCCGTCCCGTGAGGGTCATGGTGACCACGGCGCCCGCCGAGACACCGAGCAGGGCCAGTCCCAGCGTGGCGGCGGAGGCGCCGGTCTGCTCCTTGATGGCGGGGATGCGCACGACCCAGCCCGCGAAGACGAAGCCGTCGAGGGCGAAGAAGGCGGTCAGGGCGGCTCGGAGACGGGTGAGATCGGTTCGGGGACCCGGCACGGCGCTGTGCGATCGGGTTTTGTTTATTTGCGGCACAAAACAGCAGGCTAGGTGCGGACCCCGGCGACCGGCAAGGCCGGGTCCTCGCCCGCCGCCCGCTCGTCGCGGCTCCGTCCCAGGTGGGAGCCGGGTTCGCCGTCGCATACGCTCGACGCACGATGATGAACAACCTGACCCCCCTGGAGCCGAAGGCCGACAAGGCCACGGTCAGACGGCACAACCTCAGTCTGGTCCTGAGAGCCGTGCACGACGCGGGGGAGGCGACCCGGGCCGGGATCGCCACGCACGTCGGGCTGACCCGCGCCGCGGTGTCGTCCCTGGTGGAGCAGTTGCTGGAGTACGGCTTCGTCACCGAGTGGGGCAAGACCAGCAGCGGCCAGGTGGGCCGGCCCGGCACCGTCCTGAAGGTGTCCCGGTCGGGTCCGGCGGGTCTGGGCGTCGAGATCAACATCGACTACGTCACCGTGTGCGTGGTCGACCTCGCCGGCACCGACCGGGTGCGCCTCGTGGAGCACCACGACAACCGCGGGGTCCAGCCCTCCGAGGTGCTGGCGCGCGCGGCCCGGCTCGCGGCCCGCGCCGTCGGCTCGGCGGCCGAGCAGGACCTCGCACCGGCCGGCGTCCACGTCGCGCTGCCCGGACTGGTGACCGGCGGCACCGTCCGCCAGGCACCCAACCTCGGATGGCAGCGGGTCGCCGTCGAGGGCCTGTTCGCGCAGGCGCTCCTGGCCCTGCGACCCGCCCACCGCCCGCTGCCGGTCAGCTCCGACAACGAGGCCAACGCCGCCGCGCTCGCCGAGCTGTGGTTCGGGGCGGGCACCGCGGGAGTGCGCAGCTTCCTCTATCTGACGGGCGAGATCGGCATCGGCGGCGCGCTGGTCCTCCGGGGCGAGCTGCTGCGCGGCGCGCACGGCTTCGCCGGGGAGATCGGGCACATGGTCGTCGACCCGGACGGTCCGCTGTGCCGGTGCGGGGCCCGCGGCTGCCTGGAGCAGTACGCCGGTCAGGCCGCCCTGCTGAAGGCCGCGGGCATCGACGCGGGCACCGGCGTGCGGGGCGTCGCCGAACTCGAACGCCGGGCGCGGCGGGGCGAGCCGTCCGCGCTGGCGGCGATCGAACGGGCGGGACGGCAGCTGGGCGTCGTGGTGTCGGGTGCGGTGAACCTCTTCGATCCCGAAGCGGTGATGCTCGGCGGTGTCTACCGGGAGCTGATGGACTGGCTGGCGCCCGCCGTCGACCGCGAACTCGCCCTGCGGGTGGTCTCCGGGCTGTGGACCGAGGACGGGAAGCGGCTGCGGGCCGCCTCGTCCCTCGGCGACGCGGCCCGGGGCGCGGCCGGAGCGATCGTCCGCGAGGTGCTCGCGGACCCGGCCGGGCACGCGGAACGCGGCGCGGGCTGAAACGGGGAGGGGGCCGCCCGGCTGCCCGGCGGCCCCCTCCCCGCGGTGTCTCACCCGCGGTGCGCGGCGATCAGCTCCCGGTACCAGCGGTAGCTGTCCTTCGGCGTGCGCTCCTGCGTGCCGTAGTCGACCCGCACGATGCCGAAGCGCTTGTCGTAGCCGAACGCCCACTCGAAGTTGTCCAGCAGCGACCACACGTAGTAGCCCCGCACGTCCACGCCCGCGTCCATCGCCGCCCGCAGGGCCGTGAGGTGGTCGCGCAGGTAGGCGACCCGGTCCGTGTCGTGCACCGCGCCGTCCGCGGCGACCGTGTCGTCCTCCGCCGAGCCGTTCTCCGTGATGTGGACCGGCGGCAGCGCGTCACCGTACTGCTTCTTCAGCTGCACGAGCAGGTCGGTGAAGCTGCCGGGGACGACCGGCCAGCCCATCGCCGTGTGCCGCACGCCGGGCAGCCGCACCTCCTCGTAGCGGTTGTCCGTCGCCACCCTGAGCGCCGGGTCCGCCTCGCGGTACGGGGCGTCGGCGACCACGATCGGCCGGTAGTAGTTGATGCCGAGGAAGTCCAGCGGCTGGGAGATCAGCTCCAGGTCGCCGTCCCGCCGGAAGTCCTCGCCGGTGATCAGCTCGCCGAAGGTCTCCTCCTCCGTCGCCGGGTACCGGCCCGCCAGGAGCGGCTCGGTCCACACCAGGTTGTGCTGGGTGTCGGCGCGGACCACGGCCGCCAGGTCGGCGGGGGAGTCGGTGGCCGGCAGGTTGCGGTCCAGGTTGAGCGTGATGCCGGCCTCCCGCACCCCGGCCGCCCGCAGTGCCCGGACCGCCAGACCGTGGCCGACCAGCAGGTGGTGGACGGCGGCCAGGGCGCCGCGGCCCTCCTTGGCGCCGGGGGCGTGGCGGCCGATGGAGTAGCCGAGGAAGGAGCTGCACCACGGCTCGTTCAGCGTGATCCAGCGCGGCACGCGGTCGCCCAGGTGCTCGGCGACCACGGCCGTGTACTCGGCGAACCGCTCCGCCGTCTCCCGCACCCGCCAGCCGCCGCGGTCCTCCAGCGCCTGCGGCAGGTCCCAGTGGTAGAGGGTGGCGGCCGGCTCGATGCCGGCCTCCAGCAGCTCGTCGACGAGGCGGGAGTAGAAGTCCAGCCCCTTGCCGTTCACCGCGCCCGACCCGTCGGGCACGATGCGCGGCCAGGCGATCGAGAAGCGGTACGAGTCCACGCCCAGGTCGCGCAGCAGCGCCACGTCCTCCCGGTAGCGGTGGTAGTGGTCGCAGGCCACGTCACCGGTGTCGCCGTTGGCCGTCAGACCGGGGGTGTGGCTGTAGGTGTCCCAGATCGACGGCCCGCGGCCGTCCTCCCGTGCCGCGCCCTCGATCTGGTACGAGGCGGTCGCGGCGCCGAAGACGAAGCCGGGCGGGAAGCCGGGGAAGTCACTCATGCGGAAGAGCCCATCTCCAGGTGCGGTGGTCACTTGACGGAACCGCCGGTGATGCCGGCGGCGATGTACTTCTGGGCGAGGACGAGCAGGATCGCCGCGGGGACGGCGGACAGCACGGAGGCGGCCATCACCGAGCCCCAGTCGCCGACGTGCGCGCCGATGTACTGGTAGATGCCCAGCGTGACCGGCTTGACCTCGTCGGTGGTGTTCAGGGTGAGCGCGAACATGAAGTCGCTCCACGAGAACAGGAAGGCGAACAGGCCCGAGGTGATGAGGGAGTTGCGGCTCATCGGCAGGACCACCCGCAGGAACGTCCGGACCGGTCCGGCGCCGTCCATCTGCGCGGCCTCGATCACCTCGCCGGGGATCGACACCATGAAGGACCGCATGAGGACGATGGAGAACGGGATGCCGAGCGAGGCGTCCGCCAGCATCAGGCCGAAGTAGGAGTTGACCAGGCCCAGGTCGACGTAGGAGTTGTAGAGCGCGTTGGCGATGACGATGCCCGGCACCATCTGGGTGATCAGCGTCCCGAACACGATGGTGCGCGAGCCGCGCAGCCCGAACCGCGCCAGCCCGTACGCCGCGGGCGCCGCGATCGCCAGGCAGATGACGACCGCGCCGAGCGAGACGGCCAGCGAGGTCAGCAGATGGCCGCCCTGGTCACTGAGCGCCTTGGAGAAGCCGGACAGGTCCACGCCGCCCGGCACCGGGTCGACCTCGAGCAGCCCCGACTCGGGCTGGAGCGCGGTGTTGAGCATCCAGTACAGCGGGAACAGCATCACGCACAGGACGAGCACACCGGCGACGGTGGAGCCCCAGCGGCGCCGGGACCCGGGGGGAGTCTGAGGAGCCATCGTCGGTCACTTCCCTTCGGAGCGGTTGGCCCGCAGGTAGAACACCGCGAACACGGCGGAGATCAGGATCAGTACGTTGCCGACGACCGCGCCCGCGCCGAAGTCGAGCTGGACGAACGAGTTCTGGTAGGTGAGCGTGCCCAGGGTCTGGGTGGAGTCGGCGGGGCCGCCGTCGGTCAGGGCGAGGATCAGGTCGAGGATCTTGACCGTCGACATGAAGCCGAGCACGAGCACGACGGTGATGACGGGCCTGAGCATGGGCAGCGTCACGGAGCGGAAGGTCCGCCAGGCGGAGGCACCGTCCAGGGAGGCCGCCTCGTGCAGCTCCTTCGGGATCTCCTGGAGACCGCCGTACAGGATGACCATGTTGAACGGGATGCCGATCCAGATGTTGACCAGGATGACGGACAGCAGCGCCATGTCCGGACTGGTCAGCCACGGCGTGTGGCCGCCGAGCCCGAGGGTGTCCAGGAACGAGTTGAGCACGCCCGTGTCCTGGTCGAGGATGCGCCGCCAGACGATGCCGGACACCACCATGGGCACCAGCCAGGGCAGCAGGATCAGCGAGCGCAGCACGCCGTTCAGCGGGAAGCGCCGGCTGAAGAACACCGCGAGTGCCAGACCGATGCAGAACTGGCCGAGCAGTGAGCCCGCGGTGAACACGAGCGTGTGCCACAGCGCCTTGCCGAAGAGGGCGTCGTGGAAGACGGTGGACCAGTTGTCGGTGCCGTTGAAGGGCGCCTCACCGGTGAAGAACGTCTTCGGCGTGTAGTGCTGGAAGCTCATCACGACGTTGCGGACGAGCGGGTAGCCGAAGAACAGCAGCATGAAGACGACGGCGGGGGCGACGAAGCCCCACTGGGAGAGCCTGCGCCGGCGCCCGGCCCGGGCGGGGTCCGGCGCGGCCGGTGCGGACGCCCCGGCGGGTGTCTGTGCGGTGACGGTGGACGTGGTCATGGGTGCGCTCCCTCAGTTCCCGCTCGTGGCCCGCTGCTGGGCGCGCTTCAGTGCGGCCTCGCTGGACTGGCCGGTCAGGGCGGACTGGAAGGCGCTCTGCAGGGCGAGCGACACCCCCGACCAGCCGGCGCCGAGCTTGGCGGTCCGGGACCGGGCGGTGGCGACCTGGTCGGCGAGGGCGTCCAGCTCGGGCACCCGCTCGCGCCACACGGCCGCGGCCTTGGCGTTCGCCGGGACCATCCAGCTGTTGAGCGCGTAGGTCAGCTGCTCCTTCTGGCCGGCCAGGCAGGCGACGATCCTACCGGCCGTCCTCTCGCGCGCCGCGTCGCCCGTCCTCGGCACGGTGAGCACCGCGCCACCCAGTGGTCCCACCGAGTCGTCACCGGCCTCGGGCACCGGAATCCGCGCGATGCCCCAGTGCAGCGACTTGTCGGTGTTGAGGGTCTCCACCTGCCACGGGCCGTTGATCATCATCGCCGCGTTGCCGGCCATGAACTGGTCGTTGACGTCGGCCTGGGTCCAGTTGACCGTCGACTTCGACAGCGAACCGTCCTTCAGCAGGCTCTTCCAGTAGTCGAGCGCCCCGGCGACCTGCGGGCTGTCCAGCTTCGTCTCGTCGCCGCCGTTGGACCACATGAACGGCGTGAACTGGAAGACGCCGTCCTCCGCGCCGCCCGCGCTGAGCGCCAGACCGTACCGCTTGCCCCGCGTGAGCGTCCTGGCGGCCTCGCGCAGCTCGGCCCAGGTGGCGGGCACCCGGACACCCGCCTTGTCCAGCACGTCCTTGTTGTAGAAGAGGGCGAGCGTGTTCACGGAGCGGGCCGCGCCGTAGTACGTCCCCTCGTACGAGCCGAAGTCGACGATGCCGTCGGGGATGTCCTTCGTGCTCAGCCCGAGCGTGCGGAGGTCGACGAGGCCGCCGGCGTCGGCGAACGTGGGCATCTCGGAGGCGTCGAACTGGACGATGTCCGGCAGTGACTTGGACGACGCCATGCGCAGCGCCTTCGTCATCACCTGCGCCGCGGGGACGCTCTGCTGCTCGATGGTGACGCCCAGCTGCTCCCCGCAGCGGGCCATCGCCTCCGCGTCCCAGCGGTGGTACGACTCGTCGGTCGAGGAGTTCATCACGGTGTACACATCGGCGTCGCGCTGCTGCCCGCAGCCGGTCAGTGCCGTTCCGGCGACCAGGACGGAGACGGCGGCGAGCGGGACGACGGCTCTGCGTGAGCGTTCGCGCCCGCGGTGCGCGGCGTTGAAGCGCTTCGACATCATGCGGCCCTTGCTGTCGTACGATCCGGCTTCCTTGCCGGACTGTTTTGTTTGTTGTGATGACTAATACGTCAGAGGCGGGCCGCGGCGCTAGGGGTAGACGGCCTCCATCTCGTTCTTCCGCCGCGTGAAGGCGTCGTTCTTTTACGTGATCGCACCTGATCAGAGCGACAAAGGCCGACCGGGGGCCTCGGTTTCCGGATTTGTTCTGTGTACGATCAAAACGCTGTGGGACGGCCTCCGCGCACCCACTCGACCGTTCCCGCCCCATCCAAGGAAGATCATGAAGTTCACCGACGGCTTCTGGCTCATCCGCGAGGGCGTGCACCTGTCGTACGCCACCGAGGTACGCGCTGTACGCACCGAATCGAAGCGCTTCACCGCCCATGCCGCCGTGAAGAAGGTGACGCGGCGCGGCGACACGCTCAACGCCCCGCTCCTCACGGTCGAGTGCTTCTCCCCCGTCGAGGGCGTCATCGGCGTGCGGGTCACCCACCACGCGGGCAAGCACCGCCCGGGCCCCGACTTCGCCCTCACGGAAACCCCCGACGGCGCCGGCGCGGTGCGCGAGGACGGCACGGTCACCGAGCTGACCAGCGGCCCGCTGACCCTGCGCCTGGACAGCGCCGGCCCCTGGGGCCTCACCTTCCACGACGCCGACGGCCGCGAACTGACCCACGCGAACGCCAAGAGCACCGCGTTCGCCACGACCGGCGACGGCGCGCACCACATGCTGAGCCGGCTGGCGCTCGGCGTCGGCGAGCAGATCTACGGGCTCGGTGAGCGCTTCACCCCGTTCGTGAAGAACGGCCAGGTCGTCGACATCTGGCAGGCGGACGGCGGCACCAGCAGCGAGCAGGCCTACAAGAACATCCCGTTCTACCTCTCCTCACGGGGCTACGGCGTCTTCGTCAACCACCCCGGCGCGGTCTCCTTCGAGGTCGGCTCGGAGTCCGTCGGGCAGGTGCAGTTCAGCGTCGAGGACCAGACGCTGGAGTACTACGTCGTCGCCGGCCCCACCCCCAAGGACGTCCTCACCCGCTACACCGCCCTCACCGGACGCCCCGCCCTGCCGCCCGCCTGGTCCTTCGGCCTGTGGCTCACCACGTCCTTCACCACGTCCTACGACGAGCGGACGGTGACGTCGTTCGTCGACGGCATGGCCGAGCGCGGCATCCCGCTGACCGTGTTCCACTTCGACTGCTTCTGGATGCGCGAGTACCAGTGGTGCGACTTCCAGTGGGACCCGGAGGTCTTCCCCGACCCGGAGGGCATGCTCGCCCGGCTCAAGGCACGCGGGCTGAAGGTCAGCGTCTGGATCAACCCCTACATCGCCCAGAAGTCACCGCTCTTCGACGAGGCCGCCGCCCTCGGGCACCTGGTGCGCCGGCCGAACGGCGACATCTGGCAGTGGGACCTGTGGCAGGCCGGGATGGGCCTGGTCGACTTCACCAGTCCGGCCGCCCGCGACTGGTTCGCCGGCAAGCTCAAGCCGCTGCTCGACCAGGGCGTGGACTGCTTCAAGACCGACTTCGGCGAGCGTGTCCCCACCGACGTGGTCTGGCACGACGGGTCCGACCCGGAGCGGATGCACAACTACTACACCCACCTGTTCAACCGGACCGTCTTCGAACTCCTCGAGAAGGAACGCGGGCAGGGCGAGGCCGTTCTCTTCGCCCGCTCCGCGACCGCGGGCGGCCAGCAGTACCCCGTCCACTGGGGCGGCGACTGCTGGTCCTCCTTCGAGGCGATGGCCGAGTCGCTCCGGGGCGGCCTGTCCCTGTCCCTGAGCGGCTTCGGCTTCTGGAGCCACGACATCGGCGGCTTCGAGGGCACGCCCGACCCGGCGGTCTTCAAGCGCTGGCTGGCCTTCGGCCTGCTCTCCTCGCACAGCCGCCTGCACGGCTCCTCGTCGTACCGGGTGCCGTGGGAGTTCGGCGACGAGGCCGTCGACGTGGCCCGCCGCTTCACCCTGCTCAAGCACCGTCTGATGCCCTACCTGTACGGGGCCGCCGCCGAGGCCCACCGGACCGGCGTGCCGGTGATGCGGCCCATGGTCCTGGAGTTCCCGCACGATCCCGGCTGCCGCCCGCTGGACCGCCAGTACATGCTCGGCCCCGACCTCCTGGTTGCCCCGGTCTTCACGGAGGACGGCGAGGTCGAGGTGTACCTCCCCGAGGGCACCTGGACGCACCTGCTGTCCGGCGAGCGCGTCACCGGCCCGGCGTGGCGCACCGAACGGCACGGCTACGACAGCCTCCCGCTGTACGTCCGCGAGGGCGCCGTCCTGCCGCTGGCCTCGGACGACCGGTGCCCCGACGGCGACTGGCTGGACGCCCCGGTGCTGCTGGTGCACCCCACCGCCGCGCCCGGGTACACCGCCGAGGTCACCGTGCCCGACCTGCTGGGCGCCCCGGCCGCGACCTTCAGCGTCCGGCGCGACGGCGACGTCCTGCGGGTCACCGCGAGCGGGACCGGGCGTCCGTTCACTGTGCGCGTCGCGGGCGGGGAGAGCGCCCAGGGCAGCGGCGAGGTGAGCGTGCCCCTGGCGTGAGCGACGGTCAGCGGGGGAGGCCGCCCAGCGCCGTCAGCAGCCGGTCCACGTCGTCCGTGCTGCTGTACGGCGCGAGACCGACCCGGACGCCGCCCTCGTCGCCCAGCCCCAGGTGACGGGAGGCCTCCACCGCGTAGAAGGACCCGGCGGGGGCGTCGACCCCCCGCTCGGCCAGCAGGCGGTAGACCTCGGCCGGGCGCAGGCCCGCCACGGTGAACAGCAGGGTCGGCGTGCGCCGCGCGGCCCGCGAGTACACCGTGATCCCGCCGAGCTCGGACAGCCCCCGCTCGATGCGGCCCCGCAGGGAGTCCTCGTGGGCCTCCAGCGCCGCGAAGGACGCGGCCAGCCGCTCCCGCCGGCCGCCGGAGGTGTCCGGCGCGAGGTCCGCGAGGAAGTCCACCGCGGCGCGGGCACCGGCCAGCAGCTCGTACGGCAGCGTGCCCAGCTCGAAGCGCTCGGGGACGGCGTCGCTCGAGGGCAGCAGCTTGTCCGGGTGCAGGGTCTCCAGGAACTCGGGCCGGGCCGCCAGCACGCCGAGGTGCGGGCCGAGGAACTTGTACGGCGAGCACACCAGCGTGTCCGCGCCGAGCGAGGCCAGGTCGACGGCGGCGTGCGAGGCGTAGTGCACGGCGTCGACGTGCAGCAGTGCCCCCACGCCGTGCGCGAGCCGGGCGACGGCCGGCAGGTCGGGCATGGTGCCGATGAGGTTGGACGCGGCCGTGACCGCGACCAGCCGGGTGCGCGGGGACAGCACCGCCCCGATGTGCTCGGGCAGCAGTTCCCCGGTGGCCGGGTCGAAGTCGGCCCACCGCACGGTCGCCCCGGCCGCCCGGGCCGCCTGCGTCCACGGCCGGATGTTGGAGTCGTGGTCGAGGCGGGTGACGACCACCTCGTCACCGGGCCCCCACGTCCTGGCGAGGGTCCGGGACAGGTCGTACGCCAGCTGCGTGGCGCTCCGCCCGAAGACCACGCCGCGCGGATCGGCACCGAGCAGGTCGCCCAGGGCGGCGCGGGCACCGGTGACGATGCCGTCCGCGTTGCGCTCGCCCTCGGTGGTCCGCCCCCGGTTGGCCAGCGGGGCGGCCAGGGCCTCCGCGACGGCGTCGATGACGGGCTGCGGGGTCTGGGTGCCGCCGGGCGCGTCGAAGCGGGCGGTGCCGGACTTGAGGGCGGGTATCTGCGCGCGGATCGCGTCGATGTCGAGGGCCATGTGCACTCCAACCGGTGGCGGGGACTCCCGTCATGATCGCAGCCGGGCGGCGGCCGGAACAGATCCGCGGGGCGGACGGGGCGGCAGGTCAGGACTCGGCGTCGGCCTGGCTCCTCTCGCGGCCGCCCGGGTGGCGGTGCCGCCAGGTCCAGAACACCGCGCAGGACAGCAGCGCCCACCCGCCCAGCACCAGGTACGGGAACAGGTGCTGGTGGCCCTGGAAGTACACGGCCGTGTGCTGCGCGTTGACCGAGCCGCCCGGCGGCAGCCACCGGCCGATCTCGCCCAGCGGGGACGGCAGCAGCGGCCAGGACACCGCGCCGCCGGACGAGGGATTGCCGAGCAGCACCATGAGGCCCCAGGTCGGCAGCATCGCCCACCGCCCGACCAGGGTGTTGAACATCGTGAACACCATGCCGCTGGTGAACAGGGTGAGCGCCAGGATCGACCACGACTGCACGAACGGCAGGTCGAGCGCGCCCAGCAGCCAGTCCACGGTCGCGGCGATGGCGAACCCGCCGAGCAGCGCGTAGGCGATCGTGAAGAGGATGCGTTCGAACGGGGTCAGGGAACGGGCGTGCACGCTGAGCTGGATCGCCCCGACGAAGCCGATGATCACGGCGGCCAGGGAGATGTAGAAGATCGCCAGTCCGCGCGGGTCGCCCTCCTGGAGGGGATTGATGTCCCGGACGGTGACCGCGACCCCGGTCTTCTTCCCCACCGCCGGGGCGGTCTGCTCCAGCACCTCGGCGACGGAGGCGCCCGACGCGCTGGACAGGTCGAGCACGGCCGTCCGCCCGTAGTCGTGCAGTTCGAAGATCCCGAAGACCTTCTGGTCCTCGATCGCGTCGCGCGCCGCGGCGGTGGTGTCGTAGGGGTGCAGCCTCACCGAGGCGTTCAGCGCCTGCTCCAGGCCGTCCAGGAAGGCCTTGCCGCGTCCCTGGTCGTACGGGCCGACCACGGCCGTCGGGATCGAGTGCGGCGTCGGGTTCGCCATGGAGTAGGTGTACGAGCCCGCGAAGAGTCCGGCCGCCGCCGCGAGGATGAGCACCAGCACGGTGGCCGGCCAGAATGGCGACTGCCGGAACGTGGACCACTTCTGACCGCGCGTCGGCGGCTGGGCACGGGCGCCGTGGGAATCGGAGGGCATGTGGGCCATAACGGGACACTTTCACAGCGGAGGTGAAAGAGCGGCGAGGCGCTTCGGCGGCGGGCGCGGGGCGACCGCGGGTGCGGTACGGGCCGGCCCCGGACGGAGGACGTCCGGGGCCGGCCGGCCCCTCGGCGGTCGGTCAGACGTGCACGAGAGGCGTGTCGACGAGGTGCTCCGCGAGGAACCAGGCCTGGAGCTCGTTGGTCCGCACGACCTCGGAGACCAGGAGGTCGTTCGTGCCGTCGTCGCCGAGTTCCTGGGTGCGGGCCGCGGCGTCGTGGCAGTCGGTGAGGATCAGCTCGTGCGCCTCCAGCAGCCGCGAGAGCATCGCCGGGACCTCCTCCACGCCGTCCGGCGGGCGCGGCACCGTGGTGATCTCCGCGACGTGCCGGGGGTCGCCGATCGCCACGCCGCCGAGCGTCTGGACGCGCTCCGCGACGGTGTCGATCAGCTCCAGCTGCTCCCCGGCGTGCTTGTCCAGCAGCAGGTGGAGTTGGTAGAACGTCGCCCCGCGCATGAGCCAGTGATACTTCTTGTACAGATCGTGCAGGATGCGGGTGTCCGCCAGGACCTTGTTGAGCCGCTGGCACGAGTAGAGGCGGGTCTCCATGGACATCGCCACGGGGAACTGCTTGACGGTGCCGAACTCCTGGATGGTCCGGCCTCTCTGGTGCAGCCAGGGCTGGCTGCCGTCGGAGCTCTGCTGCTGTGCCGACGGCTTCGGGGTGCTCACGCCTGTACTCCTTCCGGAGAAGAGCTGAAGGGTCCGCACCGGCGCGGTGCGACCGGCTCGCCCCCCGCGACAGTCGACCAGCCGCCCGCCGGTCCCGCAAACGCTGGGACCCGGTCAGGTCTCCCGTCCGCGGCTCCCGCGAGGGCTTGTGGGGTGCTTCCTCCGCGATCTAGGGTGCGCCGGAGGGCAAGCGCTTTCTAAGCCTTCGGGAGTGTCCGCGAGGGCGCACCCGCGGCCCGGAGCGCGGGCCGTCCGCCGCCGTCAGAGGAGGACCGCATGTCCCCACCACCCGCCCGCCGCCGCGTCGCCGTGGTCGGTACCGGCGCCGTCGTCACCGGCGGCCACCTGCCCGCGCTCGCGGCCCACGCCGACCGCGTGGAGCTGGTCGCCGCCGTCGACGTGGACCGGGCCCGGCTCGACGCCTTCCGGCGGGCCGCGGGCGGTGACGTCGCCGGCTTCACCTCGACGGGCGCCATGCTGGACGAGGTCCGCCCCGACCTGGTGCTCGTCGGCACACCGCCGTCCCTGCACCGGGAGCAGGCGGTGGCGGCGCTCGAGGCCGGGGCCTGGGTGCTGTGCGAGAAGCCGCTGTGCCTGTCCCTCGCCGAGTACGACGACATCGCGGCGGCGGAGGAGGCGTCCGGGGCCTACGCCTCCGTGATCCTCCAGCACCGGTACGGCTCCGGCGCCGCGCACGCCCGGGAGCTGATCGCGAGCGGCGAGCTCGGCGCCCCGCTGGTCGCGCACTGCCAGACCACCTGGCACCGCGACGCCGCCTACTACGCGACGCCCTGGCGCGGGCGCTGGGCCACCGAGGGCGGCGGCCCGACGATGGGCCACGGCATCCACCAGTACGACCTGCTGCTGCACCTGCTGGGGCCCTGGCGGGAGATCCGGGCCATGGCCGCGCGCCTGGTCCACGACACCGAGAGCGAGGACGTCTCCACGGCCCTGGTGCGCTTCGCGAACGGCGCCCTCGCCACCGTCGTCAACAGCGTGCTCTCCCCGGACGAGGTGAGCCGTGTCCGCGTCGACTGCGCCGACGCCACCGTGGAGCTCACCCACCTGTACGGGCACCGCAACGAGGACTGGACCTACACTCCGGCCCGGCACGTGGACCCCGCGCGCGCCGCTGCCTGGCGCACCCCGGCGGCGGACGTGCCGAGCTCGCACACCGCGCAACTCGGCGCCGTGCTGGACGCCTGGGACGCGGGGGCGAGACCGCCCGGCAGCGGTGCCGAGGCCCGGGGGACGCTGGAGTTCGCCGCCGCCCTGTACAAGGCGGCGTTCACCGGCCGGCCGGTGAACGCGGGCGACATCGGTCCCGGCGACCCGTTCCACCCGGCCATGCACGGCGGCCACCCCGGCTGGGCCCCCGGGGGGCGCGCATGAGCACCCTGCGCGTCGGTCACACCCTCGGCGACCACATCGCGGTCACGGCGGCGAACGGCACCGAGATCCTCCGCTACGTCTACCGCCCCGATCCCGAGGCCTTCGAGTCCCGCAAGCCCTACGCCCATCCCGTGCGCACTCTCGCCGGGCACACGGTCACCGGCTACCGGCCGAACGACCACCGCTGGCACAAGGGCGTGCAGATGACGGCCAGTCACCTCTCCGGCCAGAACTTCTGGGGCGGCAACTCCTACGTCCACGGCGAGGGCTACCTGCCGCTGCCCGAGCGCGTCGGCGCCATGCGGCACGACGGCTTCCCGGACCTCACGGCCGGGGACGACCGGCTCGACGTCACCGAACACCTGACCTGGGTCGAGAACGGCGGTGCCGAGTGGGCCCGGGAGGAACGCGGGCTCGCCGTCCACTCGGTCGACGAGGAGGCCGGCGCCTGGTCCCTGGACTGGTCGATCCGCCTCACCAACATCCGGGCCGAGCCGCTGGTCTTCGGCTCGCCGACCACAGCGGGCCGGGAGATGGCGGGCTACACCGGCCTCCAGTGGCGCGGCCCCCGCGACTTCACCGGCGGCACCGTCTTCGCTCCGGACGCCGGTGCCGGCGCCGAGAGGCTGATGGGCACGCAGGGCCCGTGGCTCGCCTTCACCGCGGAGCGCGACGGGAGCGACGGCCACTCGACGCTCGTCTTCGCGCACGCGCCGGAGAACCTGGACGGCGGGAGCGCGATCCACCCCTCGCACTGGTTCGTGCGGGCCACGCCGGTGCCGACGGTCGCGTTCTCCTGGGCGTTCTTCGAGGAGTTCGCGCTGCCGCCCGGTGAGTCCTTCGCCTACCGCTACCGCCTGGTGATCGCCGACGGGGCGTGGGACGCCGGCCGGGTCGGCGCCCACCTGGACGGCCTCCCGTGGTGAACGCCTCCGCCGGGCGCGGCGCGTCGAGGGCGCCCGCGCCCAAGAGTTAACGACCCGTTAGGGACGCGGGGGTGTGAAGAAGTGGCCGTGATGCGCATCATCTTGACATGAACCTGCGGTCCGAGGGGCGGGCCGCACCCTCATGGAGGTGTGGAATGCGCCGCAGACTTGCCACCGGACTCGCCGCCTCGGCCCTGGCCGTGACCACCGTGGTCGCCACCGCCGCGACCGCCGACGCCGCTCCCGCCGACAAATCGCAGGTGCTCGCGAGCTGGACCCAGACCAGCGCGTCGAGCTACAACGCCTGGACCGCCGCCCGGGCGAACAGGTCCGCCTGGAGCGCGTACGGATTCGACTGGTCGACGGACTACTGTTCGAGCTCGCCCGACAACCCGTTCGGCTTCCCCTTCAGCACCTCCTGCGCACGGCACGACTTCGGCTACCGCAACTACAAGGCCGCGGGCACCTTCAGCGCGAACAAGTCGCGCGTCGACAGCGCCTTCTACGAGGACCTCAAGCGCGTCTGCGCCGGGTACGGCGGGGGCACGAAGACCGCCTGCAACAGCACGGCGTGGACGTACTACCAGGCGGTGAAGGCCTTCGGCTGACGGGTGCCTCCCGAACACGGGCAGACCATCAGCTGATGCCCGCACCCGTGCCGGCTGACAGTCTGTGCGCATGCACGCCTTCGACGTGCGCGCAGCCCCCGTGCGCCACCGGTGCCCCGGGTCGCTCGCCGACGGAAGGGCGGCTTCGGGGCCGGTCGGCGAGTTCGCTCAGGAGGTATTCACCCGTGATCGATGAGACGCACCAGATCGACTCCGTGCGCCGGCAGGTCGGCCGGCGTGCCGGCAGGGCGGGTGAGGCCCGCGTCCTGACGGTGGGCCGGACGTACGACACCCCCCTCGACGACCTGTGGGCCGCCTGCACCGATCCCCGGCGCATCCCGCAGTGGTTCCTGCCCGTCTCCGGCGATCTGCGGCAGGGCGGGCGGTACCAGCTCGAGGGGAACGCGGGCGGCACGATCGAGACCTGCGACCCGCCCAGGAGTTTCGCCGCGACCTGGGAGTACGGTGAGGAGGTCAGCTGGATCGAGCTGCGGCTGACGCCCGGGGAGGGGGGCACCCGCTTCGAGCTGGAGTACCTGGCCCATGTCGACGACGAGCGGTGGGCCGGGTTCGGTCCGGGCGCGGTGGGCATCGGCTGGGACCTGATGCTCGTCGGCCTCACGCTGTACCTGTCGAGCGGCGGCACGCCGGTGGACCCCCAGGAGGTCGCGGAGTGGTCGGCCTCGGAGGCCGGGCGCCGGTTCGTGCTCTCCAGCGGCGAGGCCTGGTACGGGGCCGACGTGGCGAGCGGTACGGATCCCGCGTCGGCGCGCGTGCGGGCGGATCGCACCGCCGCCTTCTACACGGGCGGCGCCACCGAGTAGACCGTCCGCAGACCGGGCACCGGAAGCGCCGCGGCCACCGCCAGCGCGGTGGCCGCCCCGGCGATGCCGAGGACGGCGCCCGCCACCACGTCGCCCGGATAGTGCACACCGGTGTGGACGCGGGAGTATCCGACGGCGGTCGCCAGCGCACCGAGGGGCGCGGCGGCCGCCGGCAGGACGACGCCGACCGCCGTGGCGAAGGCGACCGCCGAGGCCGTGTGACCGGACGGGAACGAGGCCGACGCGGGCATGGGCACGTATCGGTCGACGCTCACGCGGGCCGCCTCCCGGTCGGGCCGGGGCCGGCGCACCAGGCGCTTGCCCAGCAGGTTCGCGGCCGTGGACGTCACGGCCACCGCACCGACCCCGACGAGCGCCGCGCCACGGGCCCGCGCCCCGCCCAGGGCGAGGGCGGCGGCGATCCCGAGCGAGATCCTCGAATGGTCGGCGGCGCGGGACAGCCGTCGCAGGAACCGGTCCAGCGTGGGCGTGTACGTGGCGGCCACCGCCGCGTACAGCGCGCCGTCCACCGCCCGCAGATCGCCGAGCACGGCGGCGAGGGCGCGGCCGGGGGACCGCGCCGGCCCCGCGTCCGGTGCGAGCGGTCCGCCGGTGTCCCCGCCGGCGTCGGTCGGTTCGGTCATGGGCTCCTGCTCCGTGAGGTGTCGGGGGGCATGTGCGGGGTCCCCCCCCCGCGTCCGGTTCACGGTGCCGTCCGTGCGGCCCGCGGCCGTCCGTCGCGTCCGCCGCGGGATCCGTCCGCCGGACCAGCCTCGTCCGTGTCCTGCCGTACGGCGCCCCGGCGGCACCCGTCCGGGCGACGGTGCGCGCCCCACAGCGGCCCGGGGGCCTGGCCTGGCACGCGGAAACGGGGCGGGGGCGGACCCCGGGGCCCGCCCCCACCCCGCGCGCGGGCGGCTCAGCCCGCGGCCCTGAACCCGCGCAGTCGCAGACTGTTGCCGACGACGAAGACGGAGGAGAAGGCCATGGCCGCCCCGGCGATCATCGGGTTGAGGAGTCCGGCGGCGGCGAGGGGGAGTGCGGCGATGTTGTAGGCGAAGGCCCAGAAGAGGTTGGACCTGATGGTGCCGAGGGTCCTGCGGGCCAGCCGGATGGCGTCGGCGGCGGCCCGCAGATCGCCCCGGACGAGGGTCAGGTCGCCGGCCTCGATGGCGGCGTCCGTGCCGGTGCCCATGGCCAGCCCCAGATCGGCCTGGGCGAGCGCGGCGGCGTCGTTGACCCCGTCGCCGACCATCGCGACCGAACGGCCCTCGCCCTGGAGGCGCTTGACGACGTCGACCTTGTCCTGCGGCATGACCTCCGCGACGACGTGCTCCTGGTCGATGCCGACCTCGCGGGCGACGGAGGCGGCCACGGCCCGGTTGTCGCCGGTCAGCAGGACCGGGGTGAGGCCCAGGGCCCGCAGCCGCGTGATGGCCTCGGCGCTGGTGTCCTTGACCGCGTCGGCGACCTCGAGGACCGCCCGGGCCTCGCCGTCCCAGGCCACGGCGATCGCCGTGCGGCCGGCCGTCTCCGCGTCGGCCTTGGCGCGGGCCAGGTCCGCCGGCAGGCTCATGGCCCACTCGGCGAGCAGCTGCTCGCGGCCGACGAGGACCGCGTGGCCGTCGACGACGCCCTGCACGCCGAGCCCGGCGACGTTCGCGAAGTCCTCGGGCGCCGGCAGGGTGCCCAGCTTCTCGAGGGCGCCGTCGGCGACGGCGCGGGCGATCGGGTGCTCGGAGGAGTGCTCCAGGGCGCCCGCGAGCCGCAGTACGTCGGACTCCTCGGTGCCGGCGGCGGTGTGCACGGCGAGCAGGGTCATGCGGCCGGTGGTGACCGTGCCGGTCTTGTCCAGCACGATCGTGTCGACCTTGCGGGTGGACTCCAGGACCTCGGGGCCCTTGATGAGGATGCCGAGCTGGGCGCCGCGCCCGGTGCCGACCATCAGCGCGGTCGGTGTGGCCAGGCCCAGGGCGCAGGGGCAGGCGATGATCAGGACGGCGACGGCGGCGGTGAAGGCGGCGGTCGGCCCGGCGCCGTTGCCGATCCAGAAGCCGAGCGTGGCCAGCGCCAGGGCGATGACGACCGGCACGAAGACGCCGGAGACGCGGTCGGCGAGCCGCTGGGCGGCGGCCTTGCCGTTCTGCGCGTCCTCGACCAGCTTCGCCATGCGCGCCAGCTGGGTGTCGGCGCCGACCCGCGTCGCCTCGACCACCAGCCGGCCCCCGGCGTTCAGGGTGGCCCCGGTGACGTTGTCGCCCACGCCGACCTCGACCGGCACGGACTCGCCGGTGAGCATCGACGCGTCCACGGCCGAGGCGCCCTCCACGACCGTGCCGTCGGTGGCGATCTTCTCGCCCGGACGCACCAGGAAGCGGTCACCGGCCTTCAGATCGCCGACCGGGATCCGCTCCTCACGGCCCTCCCTGATCACGGTGACGTCCTTCGCCCCCAGCTCCAGCAGCGCCTTCAGCGCGGCGCCGGCCTTCCGCTTGGATCGGGCCTCGAAGTAGCGCCCGGCCAGGATGAACGCCGTCACTCCGGCGGCGGCCTCCAGGTAGATGTTCCCGGAACCGTCGCTGCGGGCGATGGTCAGCTCGAAGGGGTGCGTCATGCCGGGCGTGCCCGCGCTGCCGAGGAACAGCGCCCACAGCGACCACAGGAACGCGGCCGAGGTGCCGACCGAGATCAGCGTGTCCATGGTGGCCGCACCGTGCCGGGCGTTGGTGAACGCGGCCCGGTGGAACGGCCAGGCGGCGTAGGTGACCACGGGCGCCGCCAGGGTCAGCGACAGCCACTGCCAGTACTCGAACTGCAGGGCCGGCACCATCGCCATCGCGATGACCGGAACGGCCAGCAGGACCGCGGTGACCAGCCGCTGCCGCAGTGGCCGCAGCCCGTCCTCCTCGTCCCCCGCCGCGTCCGGCGCTGGCTCGTCCCGGACCGGCTGCGGCTCGCGGGCCGTGTAACCGGTCGCCTCGACGGTGGCGATCAGCTCGGGGACGGACACCCCCTCCGCGAAGCTGACCCTGGCCTTCTCCGTCGCGTAGTTGACGGACGCCGTGACCCCGTCCATCCGGTTCAGCTTCTTCTCGATCCGGGCGGCGCACGAGGCACAGGTCATCCCGCCGATGGCGAGTTCCACCTCGGTCGGTGCACTGGTCGTACTGGTGGTCATGACTGCTCCTGACGCGGGGTCGTCGAGGGCGCCCCGGGAAGTGCGCCCGCCGACAACTTTTATACCCCAGGGGGGTATGCGTCAACCCTCGGTCGAGCGCTTGACTGACTACCCCCTGGGGGTATTGTGAAGTGCATGAAGAGGCGTCCATCAATGCGGGCGCCGGGGAATCGAGGAGACGACCGCCATGAGCACGGGACTCAGTACCGGACTGCGGATCACCGCGTTCACCGCCGTCCTGGCCGCGACCTTCGGCACGGCGTACGGCGTGGGCCGGGTCGTCGATCCGGTCGTCGCGGACGCCCCGCCCGTCTCTCACGAGCGACACCCGGGCGAGCCGCCGGCGGATCCGGGAGGGGACGGCGGCCACCCGGGCGGCCACGAGGGCGAGCCGGCCGGCGGCCTGGGGATCTCCGAGGGCGGCTACACGCTCGACCTCGCCACTCCGCGCGTCACCGCCGGTCAGCGAACCGAGCTGCGCTTCACCGTCCGCGACGACGACGGCCGGGCCGTCACCGCGTACCAGCGGGAGCACGACAAGGAGCTCCATCTCATCGTCGCCTCACGTGATCTGGCCACCTACCGCCACCTGCACCCCACCCGCGCCGCCGACGGCAGCTGGACCACCCCCGTCGACCTGCCCGAGGCGGGCGGGTACCGCGTTTTCGCCGACTTCACCCCGGCGAAGAAGGGCGCCGGGAACCTCACCCTCGGCGCGGACCTCGCGGCCGGCGGCGCCTACCGGCCCGCGCTACTTCCCGAGCCGAACACCACCGCCTCGGCCGACGGCTACCGGGTCGCCCTCACCGGCACCCTGAACCCCGGCAGGGCGGGCGAGCTGAGGCTGAGCGTCTCCCGGGGCGGGCGGCCCGTCACCGACCTCCAGCCCTACCTCGGCGCCTACGGCCACCTCGTGGCGCTGCGCTCCGGTGACCTCGCCTACCTCCACGTCCACCCGAACGGCGAGCCCGGCGACGGCAGCACGAAGCCCGGCCCGGACATCTCCTTCACGGCCACCGCGCCCAGCACCGGCACCTACCGTCTCTTCCTCGACTTCCGGCACGAGGGCAAGGTGCACACCGCGGCGTTCACCGTGAAGGCCGGCTCGGTCCCCGCCGGCCGGGAGACCGCCCCCGGGCACACCGACGGCCACGCCCACTGACAAGCCGCCTACGCCGTGACGACCCGGATCCCGGCCTCCTCGAACCGCTGGACGGTCTCCGGGTCGGCCGCGCCGTCCGTGACCAGCGTGTCCACCGTCTCCGCGGCACAGATCCGGGCGAACGCCCGCCGGCCCAGCTTGGTGGAGTCGGCGGCCACCACCACGCGCTCGGCGCGCTCGCACAGCAGCCGGTTGATCGCCGCCTCCGCCTCGTCGTGGGCCGCGGCGCCGTGCGCGACGTCGAAGGCCACGACCCCCAGCACCGCCACGTCGAGCGTGACCTGGCCGAGCACCCCGTCCGCCAGCGGCCCGATCAGCTCGTACGACTGCGCCCGGGCCACCCCGCCGGTCACCACGATCTTGAACTGCGGCCGCACCGCCAACTCGTTGGCGATGTTCAGCGCGTTCGTCACCACCGTCAGCGCGGGCGTCCCGGAGGCCAGATCGGCGCGCACCGCCAGGGCGCGCGCCACCTCGGTGGTGGTCGTGCCCCCGGTCAGACCCACCGCCTCGCCCGGCGCCACCAGCTCGGCGACGGCCTGCGCGATGCGCTGCTTCTCCGAGGCCCGGCGGGCGGTCTTGTAGCGCAGCGGCAGCTCGTACGACACTCCGTGCACGACCGCGCCCCCGCGGGTGCGCACGAGCATCTGCTGCTCCGCCAGCCGGTCGAAGTCGCGGCGGATCGTCGCGGCCGACACCTCCAGTTCGGTCGCCGCCTCCTCGACGTCCAGGCGGCCACGCTCGACGAGCAGCTCCAGCAGCGCCTTCCAGCGGGCGTCGCGCGACATCCGCGCCTCCGTTCCTCGACCTCCCGCCGACCCTAGCGCACGGCCATCCTTCGCCAGATTGCTTGATAGTGCTCGAAAGTTCGCTGTATCTTGCAGAAACAACCAAGCGAGCCAGGTCTGTTCGGAGACCGATCGGGAGTGTGCGCCATGACCTATGTCGAGGACGAGCTCAACAGCCAGCCCGAGTGCTGGACACGCGCCGCCGCCGAGGCGGCCGGGCACGCGCCGGCGCTGCCTGCGGCGGGGGAGCGGGTGGCGATCGTCGGCTGCGGCACCTCGTACTTCATGGCGCAGTCGGCGGCGGCGCTGCGCGAGGAGGCGGGACTGGGCGAGACGGACGCCTTCGCCGCCTCCGAGTTCCCGCGGGGCCGCGCCTACGACCGCGTCGTGGCACTCACCCGCTCCGGCACCACCACCGAAGTGCTCGACCTGCTCACCGTGCTGAAGGGCCGTACCCGCACCGTCGCGCTCACCGCGGACCCGGACACGCCCGTCATGGCCGCGGCCGACGACGTCGTCGTCCTCGACTACGCGGACGAGCGGTCGGTCGTGCAGACCCGGTTCGCGACCACCGCCCTGACCCTGCTCCGCGCCCACTTCGGCCTGCACCCCGAGGCCGCCGTCGCCGACGCCCGCACCGCACTCGCCGCCGGCCTGCCCGAAGGGCTCGTCGACCGCACCCAGTTCACCTTCCTCGGGCGTGGCTGGACCGTGGGACTGGCCAACGAGGCCGGGCTCAAGATGCGCGAGGCGTCCCTGTCCTGGACCGAGGCGTACCCGGCGATGGAGTACCGCCACGGCCCCATCAGCATCAGCACCTCGGGCACGGCCACCTGGATGTTCGGCGAGGCCCCCGACGGACTGGCCGAGCAGGTCCGGGACACCGGCGCGCTGTGGGTGGCCGGAGGCCTCGACCCGCTCGCCGAACTGGTCCGCGCCCAGCGGCTCGCCGTCGCCGTCGCCGCCGCCCGCGGACTCGACCCGGACCGGCCCCGCCACCTCACCCGCTCGGTGATCCTCGCCCCCTGACGCCCGTACGACAACCGGAACGTCCGGGAGAAGGAGACACCGTGCCCCTCGCCACGACCGGCGACCTGATCACCCGCGCCGCCGCCGCGCGCTCCGCCGTCGCCGCGTTCAACGTCATCACCCTCGAGCACGTCGAGGCCGTCGTCGCCGGCGCCGAGTCGGTGCGCGCACCCGTCGTGCTCCAGGTCAGTGAGAACGCGGTGAAGTTCCGCTACGGCCGCCTGCTGCCGCTGGCCCGGGCCGCCGTCGCCGCCGCCGAGGGCGCCGCCGTGCCCGTCGCCCTCCACCTCGACCATGTCGAGAGCGACGGCCTGCTGCGCCAGGCCCCGGACGCCGGATTCAGCTCCGTGATGTACGACGCCTCCCGGCTGCCGTACACGGAGAACCTCGCCGCGACCCGGGCCGCGGCCGACTGGGCGCACGCCCAGGGGCTGTGGATAGAGGCCGAGTTGGGAGAGGTGGGCGGCAAGAACGGCGGGGCGCCGCTCGACGCCCACGCGCCCGGAGCCCGCACCGACCCCGCCGAGGCCCGTGCCTTCGTCGCCGACTCCGCGGTGGACGCCCTCGCCGTCGCCGTCGGCAGCAGCCACGCCATGACCACCCGTACCGCCGCCCTCGACCACGACCTGCTCAAGGAGCTGTCGGGGACGCTGGACGTGCCGCTCGTCCTGCACGGCTCCTCCGGAGTCCCGGACGCCGAACTCGCCGCGGCGGTCGCGGGCGGCATCGCCAAGGTCAATGTCGGCACCGCGCTCAACATCGCCATGACGGGCGCGATCAGGGATTACCTCGCCGCCCACCCGGACGCCGTCGACTCGCGCCGCTACCTCACGGTGGGCAGGGAGGCCATGGTACGGACCGTGGCGGCGCTGATCCGGGTGGTCGCGGGCCCTACCGCTTGACGGCCTTCAGCACCACGAACTTGCGGTCGCTCGCCACCAGTCGGCTGTTGCCGAACAGCCGGCGCAGCTTGACGTGGTAGCCGAGGTGCCGGTTGCCGACCACCCACAGCTCGCCGCCGGGGCGCAGCACGCGCTTCGCCCCGGTGAACATCCGCCATGCCGTGGCGTCGGTCGTCGCCTGGTGGGAGTGGAACGGCGGATTGTTGAGCACCAGGTCCACGCTGCCGTCCGGCACCCCGGCCAGCCCGTCGCCGACCCGGAACTCCGCGTGCCCCGGCGACCCGTTGGCCTTGTAGGTGGCCTCCGCCGAGGCCACGGCCTGGAAGGACTCGTCGGTGAACAGCACCTCGGCGTCCGGATCGGCGAACGCCACCGCCGTACCGACCACGCCGTTGCCGCAGCCCAGGTCCACCACCTGCCGGGCGCCGCCGGCCTCCGGCAGGTGTTGCAGGAAGAAGCGGGTGCCGATGTCGAGCCGGTCGGCGCAGAAGACGCCGGCGTGGTTGACCACCGTCCGGCCCGCGAGCACGCCGACGTCGTCGGGAAGCCGGTAGCTGAGCGGCCACGGACTGGCGGGCCGTTCCAGCGCGGGATCGGGTGTGCAGAAAACGAGCCGCGCCTTCTTCTCGGCGAGCGAGGTGCGGGTCGGGCCGAGGATCCGCTCGAACAGCGCGAGCGTCGAGGTGTGGATCTCCTTCACCATGCCGGTGCCGACGACGACCGTGTCCCCGTGCACGGCGGGCGCCAGGCGCAGCAGCTGGTCCTCCAGCAGAGCCAGGCTCTTCGGCACCCGCACCAGCAGCACGTCGATCCGCCCGGGCGGCGGGTCCTGCGTGGTGAGCAGCCGTACCGAGCCGGGCGCCACGCCGTTGCGTGCCAGGTTGCCGCGGGTCGCCTCCCGGGCCAGGTGGGAGTCGGTGATCTGCACCGGCCGGTGCGCGGCCAGCGCCGTCACCAGTGCCCCCCACCGGTCGCCGGCCACGACGACCGTGCCCGACAGCGGGATGTCCTGGTCCGCGAGGTGCCGCAGCAGGTACTCGTCGGCGGCGTCCCAGGCACGCAGCCGGTCGCGCGGGTCCTCGGGGAAGCGGGCCAGCGCGTGCTCGCCCCACGGAGTCGTCATACGGTCGCTGCGGTCGTTCATCGTGCGTCCAGGCTAGCGGAGCCGCAGCTCAGGCCGGATCGGCGGGACGGTCGGGCAGGATGGAGGCATGGACGCCGAGCTGTTCCCGAGGGACCGCACCGAGGTCGCCCCGGGCGCGGTGCACCTGCCGGACTGGCTGGACGCCGGCCGGCAGCGCGAGCTGCTGCGCGCCTGCCGGGAGTGGGCCCGCCCGCCCGCCGGGCTGCGCGCCGTCCGCACCCCCGGCGGCGGCACGATGACCGCCCGGCAGGTGTGCCTGGGGTGGCACTGGTACCCGTACGCCTACGCCCGCACCGTCGTCGACGGCGACGGCGCCCCGGTGAAGCCCTTCCCGGCCTGGCTGGGCGATCTCGGGCGCCGGGCGGTGACCGACGCGCTGGGCGCGGAGGCGGCCGCGGCGGCGTACGACATCGCGCTGGTCAACTTCTACGACGCCGACGCCCGCATGGGCCTGCACCGCGACGCCGACGAGCGGGCGGACGCGCCCGTGGTCTCCCTGAGCCTCGGTGACACCTGCGTCTTCCGCTTCGGCAACACCGAGACCCGGGCCCGGCCCTGGACCGACGTCGAGCTGCGCAGCGGTGACCTGTTCGTCTTCGGCGGCCCCTCCCGGCTCGCGTACCACGGGGTGCCGCGGGTGCACGCGGGCACCGCACCGCCCGAGTTGGGGCTCACCGGGCGGCTGAACATCACGCTCAGGGTCAGCGGCCTCTAGGACCCCGGCACCGGCGGATCATGGGAGACTCCCCTCCATGAGCGGCAAGGCGGACCCCCGGGCGGCGGGGGAAGGGACCACCTCGAGGACGCGGCTGGACCGGGGGCGCGGCGCGCTCGGACCCGCGTTGGAGCTCGTGCACACCGGACGCGCCCCCACCCGGGCCGTCCTCACCGCCGAACTCGGCGTGACCCGGGCCACGGCCGGCGCGGTCGCCGCCGAACTGGAGGCACTCGGCCTGATCCGGGTCGACGCCCGGCCCGGCGCGGCGGCCGGCTCGCAGGGCCGCCCCTCGCACCGGCTCGCGGTCGCCGAGGACGGCCCCGTCGCCCTCGCCGCCCAGGTCCACGCGGACGGATTCCGCGCGGCCCTGGTCGGCCTCGGTGGCCGGATCGTCGCCACCGCGCCCGGCTGCGAGGCCGTCGACGCCGACCCGGCCAAGGTGCTCGGCTCCGTCGTCGAGGCGGGCGCCGGCCTGCTGCGGCAGACCGGGCGGCGCTGCGTCGGCGCGGGACTCGCCGTACCCTCCGCCGTCGCGGAGCCGGAGGGCCTGGCCCTGAACCCGCTGCACCTGGCCTGGCCGGCCGGTGCCCCGGTGCGCCGGATCTTCGCCGAGCAGGTGCGCGCCGCGGGCATCGGGGGACCCGCGTTCGCCGCGAACGACGTCAACCTCGCCGCCCTCGCCGAGCACCGGCACGGCGCCGGACGCGGCGCCCGCGACCTGCTGTGCGTCGCCACCGGCCACCGGGGTGTGGGCGGCGCGCTGGTCCTCGACGGGCGTCTGCACAGCGGCAGTTCCGGACTGGCCCTGGAGGTCGGCCACGTCACCGTCAATCCCGAGGGCCGCCCCTGCCACTGCGGCAGCCGCGGCTGTCTGGACGTGGAGACCGATCCGCTGGCCTTCCTGACCGCGGCCGGACGCGATCCGGGGCCCGAGGTGTCCCTGCTCCAGCAGTCCAACGACCTGATCCGCGGCCGGTACGACGACCCGGCCGTCCGCACCGCCACCGAGGCCCTCATCGACCGCCTGGGCCAGGGCCTGGCCGGCCTGGTGAACATCCTCAACCCGGACCGGATCATCCTCGGCGGACTCCACCGCACCCTCCTGGACGCCGATCCGGAACGGCTGCGGGCGGTCGTCGCCGACCGCAGCCTGTGGGGGCAGAGCGGCAGCGTGCCGATCCTGCCGTGCACCCTGGACCACAACAGCCTGGTCGGCGCGGCCGAGTTGGCCTGGCAGCCGGTGCTGGACGACCCCCTGGGGGCCCTGTCCTAGGGGCGGGTCAGGGTGCCGGCCGGTCGCCGCCGTCCGGCGCGTGGCCGAGATCGACGACGCAGAACCTGTTGCCGTCCGGGTCGGCGAGGACCACGAAGTCGGGGTCGGACGGGTAGAGGTCCCAGTCGACGGCCCGGGCACCGAGCCCGATCAGCCGCCGCACCTCCGCCTGCTGCTCCTCGGCCGTGTCCGTGAACAGGTCCAGATGCAGCCGGGGACGCGGCTCGACCGGGGACTCGCTGCGCATCACGGCGAGAGCGGGGCCGGAGCCGTCGGCGTGCAGGAGGGACCGCCAGGTCTCGCTCGCCCTCTCCGCACTGGGGACCAGATCGAGCGCGGCCGTCCAGAACGCCACCGCGCGGGGCACGTCGGTGACACCGACGACGGGGAATCCGAGTCTCAGCATGGGCCAGAGCCTAGGCGTGCCGCAGCCGGGCGCCGCCCAGGGCACGTAGTGGGCGATTCCGGCCCCCGCGACAACCCGCGCCTCTGCTCCCGACACCCCGGCGGGAGCAGACGCGGCCCGCCGCCCTGCTCCCCGCGCGGTACGCGCACTGCCGCCGGCCGTACGACGACCCGGACCTCTGCCGGGGCGAGGCTCGGAGGTGACACAGGACATCGCCACCGAGGAGCTGGACGACATGCAGACCCTGGCACACTTCGCCGACGGCGGGCCCGGCCCGTGGATCCTTCTCTTCCCGGTGATCTGGGCGCTGGTCATCGGCGGCGGCGTCGCCCTGCTGCGCCGCACCGGGTGGCGCGGCCGCCGCGGCCCCTGGCGCCCGCCCACCGCCGGGGACGGCTCGCCGATCGCCGTGCTCGGCCACCGCTTCGCCTCCGGTGAGATCGACGAGGACGAGTACTGGCGCCGGCTGTCCGTGCTCGACGAGCAGTTCGGCCGGCCGGGCGGGGGCGGCGCGGCATGACCCGCGAGCGTCCCCCGGCGACCGGCCCGCACCACCGGCCGCGCGTGCACGGGTGAAGGGTCACCGCCCGGTCAGCCGGCAACGGCCGACCGGGCGGGAGCGGGTTGCGGTCCGCCCAGTTCGACCGCGCGCTCGGCGTCGGCGAACACGGCGACGGGCACCTCGTCGACCAGGCGGCGCGGCGGACGCGTGGCGACGGGAGCCACGGTGGCGGCCGTGGGAAGCGCGAACCAGACGACCTTGCCGGACTCGCCGTCCGGCCGGGCACCCCAGCTCTCGCTCATCGCGGCCACCATCGCGAGCCCGCGCCCGCAGGTCGCGAGGGGCTCGGCGTCGTCCACCACGGGCAGACGCGGATCGTGGTCACGCACCGAGACCGTGAGCCGGTCAAGGAGCAGTTCTATCTCCACGGTGCACGTCTTGTCGGGGACGGCATGCAGATGGACGTTGGTCAGCAGTTCCGTCACGCCGAGCGCCGCCCGGTCGATCAGGGAATCCATATGCCAGTAGCGCAATTGCGCAGATACGATTCTGCGGACCTGGCCGATCCGCGACGGCAGGGCTTGGAGCTCCACCGTGCAGTGTCTGCTTGGGTGACTGATCACGGCTGCGACTCCCCGACATAGAGGTCCGGAAGAACACGGAGTTCGGATCCAGCAGGGCGCACGCGGCACATCGCCGCCTGCTGTCATGGCCGGCGGGCTGGTTCGCAGCGTTATCGCCGGTAAACCCAGAGTGACGTGTGACCAGAGTGACGCAAGGGGTGGGGCACCGCAAGTTACGGACATTCTCAGCCGTTGTGTCCCGCCGCCCTGCGCACGGCCTCGATGAAACGGCGTGCGGCGGGCGGTCCCGGCTCACCGGGAGCGGGGTCGCGCTCCCCGAGGGTCAGCAGGTACCGCTTGCCGTTGAGGTCGGCGAGTGCCCGGTCCTCCGGGGCGAACCAGGGCCGGGAGGCGCGCACCGCCTGCACCGGCGCGCTGTCTATCTCGCTGCCGTAGCTGGTGAGCAACTCCAGCCTGCCGCCGCTGATCCGGACCTGGCCGGCCCGGGTGAGCGAACGCAGCCGCTTGCCGATCCGCACCCCCGTGGCCGTGAACTCCGGCTCCACCATGCCGCCGCCCCCTCGTGCGCGTCGGTCTGCCGGACCGTGCCACCGCGAGGGGGCCGGGACCGGCTCGTCTCGTGCTCCAGTGTGCGCCCGTGACGGGACCCCGGTCCCGCCGGGTGAAGTCTGCCCGCACCCGGCGTCGAGCACCAGTACGCACCGCCCCTTTCCGAGGGTCGCCCGGAGCACTCGCGCGAATGCGCCCCCACCCGGACACACGCTCTGCCCCAGCGCGCCTTTGAGCCCCCCAAAGGTGTGTTTATGCAGGTGAGAAGCGTGTGGAAGGTGCTTATGATCGGTGTGCCGGCCGCGCGAGGCGCCGTCGGAGCGCAGCGTAAGGAGCCCCGTCGTGAGCACCCCCCAGCCGTCCCGCACCGGCGCCACCGTCGACGTCGACCGCAGCGACGCCGACTACCGAGCCTGGCTGAAAGAAGCCGTGCGCAAGGTCCAGGCCGACGCCAACCGGTCGGCCGACACCCACCTCCTGCTGTTCCCGCTGCCGGAGCGGTGGGGCATCGACCTCTACCTGAAGGACGAGTCGACCCACCCCACCGGCAGCCTCAAACACCGGCTCGCCCGCTCGCTCTTCCTCTACGGCCTGTGCAACGGCTGGATCCGGCCGGGCCGGCCCGTGATCGAGGCGTCCAGTGGCTCGACGGCCGTCTCCGAGGCGTACTTCGCCTCGCTGATCGGCGTGCCCTTCATCGCCGTGATGCCGCGCACGACCAGCCCCGAGAAGATCCGCCTGATCGAGTTCCAGGGCGGGCGGTGCCACTTCGTGGACGACTCGCGCAGGATGTACGAGGAGTCCGCCCGCCTCGCGGCCGAGACCGGCGGCCACTACATGGACCAGTTCACCTACGCGGAGCGGGCCACCGACTGGCGCGGCAACAACAACATCGCCGAGTCGATCTTCCGTCAGCTGCGGCTCGAGCGGTTCCCCGAACCGGCGTGGATCGTCGCCACGGCCGGCACCGGCGGCACCTCGGCGACCCTCGCGCGCTACGTGCACTACATGCAGCACGACACCCGCATCTGCGTCGCCGACCCGGAGAACTCCTGCTTCTTCGACGGCTGGACCACCGGCGACCCCGACGTCACCTGCGACTGCGGCTCCCGCATCGAGGGCATCGGCCGGCCCCGGATGGAACCGAGCTTCGTGCCCGGCGCGATCGACCGCATGATGAAGGTCCCCGACGCCGCGAGCGTCGCCGCCGTACGGGCCCTCGAGCGGGTCATCGGCCGCAAGGCCGGCGGGTCGACGGGCACCGGACTGTGGAGCGCGCTGAAGATCGTCGCCGAGATGGTGGCCGAGGGACGCCGGGGCAGCGTGGTCACGCTGCTGTGCGACCCGGGCGACCGGTACCTCGACAAGTACTACTCCGACGCGTGGCTCGCCGAACAGGGCCTGGACATCCGGCCGTACGCCGCGGCCATCGACTCGCTCCTGGCCACCGGAGCCTGGCCCGGGTGACCGCGCGCGGGCCTACCGCACGGCCAGCCGCCGGTCCAGCGCGGCGACCGCGTCCCGGAAGGCCCGCCCCAGCGCCGGACCGCCCAGGCGCACGGCCCAGCGGAAGGGCGCCGTGCCGTCGGCGGCGAACGTCCACCGCACGCGCGTCCCGGTGCCGGCCGGGGCCAGTCGCCACTCCTCGGCAAGGGCCCGGGCTCCCGGCGCGTTGGTGACGTCCACGCGGTACGCGTACACCTCGGGGCGCCGCGCCGCGAGCACCGCCTCCAGGAAGCGCCCACCGCCCACGAGCCGGATCTCGCGCCCCGCTCCCTCGCCTATGGGCCGTGCGGACGTCACCGCGGAGAACCACGCGGTCCAGCCCGGCACGTCCTCGGCGAGCGAGCGGAAGACCTCCTCGGGGGCGGCGGCGGTCTCCGCCGCGAACACCAGACGCACGGGGGCCGACTCGACGAAGTCGAGCCCCACCGGACGAAGACGGCGAGCCATGGATGACGACCCCCTGGTGACGAGCCGCGGGACGCGGGCGACGGGTGAGGTGGCGTCACCCTAGCGGCCGGCGCGGCCGCTGTCAGCGGCGCCTCGGCCGGCCGCCGGAGACGCTCAGTCGCCGCTGTCCGGCTCGCCCGCCACGACCAGCCGCAGATGCTCCGCGATCCCCGCCCGTGCGTCCGCCGGCAGACCGCCGTCGGTCACCAGCGTGTCGACCTGCTCCAGCGTCGCGAACGAACTCAGGCCCACCACACCCCACTTGGTGTGGTCGGCGACCACCACGACCCGCCGCGCCGACTGCACCAGCCGCCGGTTCGTCTCGGCCTCCGCGAGATTCGGCGTCGACAGACCGGCCTCGGCCGATATCCCGTGCACACCGAGGAACAGCACGTCGAAGTGGAGGGCCGCGATCGCCTGGTCGGCGACGGGCCCCACCAGCGAGTCGGAGGGGGTGCGCACACCACCGGTCAGCACCACCGTGGCCGCGCCCTGCCGCGTGCCCGAGGTGCGCTGCGCGACGTGGAACACGTCGGCCACCCGCACCGAGTTGGTCACCACGGTCAGATCCGGCACGTCCACCAGCCGGTGCGCCAGCGCGTACGTCGTCGTGCCCCCGGACAGCGCGATCGCGGCGCCCGGCGCGACCAGCTCGGCCGCGGCCCGCGCGATGTCCTCCTTGGCGGTCGGCTCCAGACCCGACTTCGCCTCGAACCCCGGCTCGTGCGTGCTCGCCTCGACCACCGGCACCGCACCGCCGTGCACCTTCTCCAGCACACCCTGCCGGGCCAGCGCGTCGAGATCGCGGCGGATCGTCATGTCCGACACGCCGAGCTTGCGGGTCAGTTCGTTGACCCGGACGCCACCACGGCGGCGCACCTCGTCGAGGATCAGGGCGCGCCGCTGCTCCGCGAGGAGGTTCGGATTCTCGCTCACGTACGCTTCGGTCCTTTCGCCGCAAAACCCTCCGACACGCCCCGCCCACCCGCTCCCGTGAGATTCTTCCCGCTCCGGTGCGCGGACGCCCCATCCTCGCACGCCCAACGGCGGGCCGCGCCACCGGCCGCAGGAGCGCACGCGCCCCTCGCGTCCCGCCGGTCACCCGGTTCGGGGAGATTCCGTGCCGGGGGGTGTGCGACGCCCGGGAAGTGGAGATCCTTGTGCCCGCACGGACACGGCCGACGGCGCGTCACGGGGGGTGCGGACAGTGGAACAGGCACAGGAACGGGCGGGATCCGGCGGTGGGAGCGGCCCCGCCGACCCCGGCCCGCCGTCCCGGGAGACCGGCACCGCCCTGGAACTCCTGGTGCACGGGGTGGGCGGTACGACACCCGCACAGATGCTGGACGACCCGCGCACCGTGCGGATCACCGGCGACCACATCGCGGCCGTCTTCCGGCGCACCGAGGACGCCGACGCGGAGTCCCGGCCCGAGGACTACCGGGGCCGGCCGGTGCCCGAGGCCTACGTCTGGTGCAACCTCACCTCCGGCAACGGCACCCGCGCCCTGTGGCTGCTGCTCCTGCCGTTCATGGTGGTCAACCTCGCCCACTGGATGCGGCCCGGCGCGCACGGCCGGATCCGGACGGTCCGGCTCTACGGGCTGCTGGTGCGGCTCGCGGCCCTGACCCTGACCGTGCTGCTGGTCGCCGCGGCCTGCGAGGTCGCGATCGACCTCGTCGCCTGGCAGTGCGCGGGCACGCGCGCCTGCGCGGAGCGGCACTCCTGGCTGGGCTTCCTGTCGCCGGTGACGTCCGACGGCGGCTGGTGGAGCCCGCCCGGCCGCAGACTCGCCCTCGCGGCCGCCGTGCCCGCCGCGCTCACCGGCCTCCTGTGGTACCTGTCCCTGCGCACCTGGCGGGCGTACGAGTCCCAGCAGCCGATGGACCGCACCGCCGAGGCCGAGGGCGACTTGGGCGGGACCGCCCTGAACCGGCCGGGATTCTGGTACGGACGGCGCCTGGTGGCGCGGCTGCGCTCCGCGCACACCGCCGCGGGGCTGCTGACGGTCGCCGCCGCGGTCGGGGTGCCGGCGGCCCGCTTCGACCGGGCGCCCGGTGGCCCGGCGCCGCTCGACACGCTGGGACGGCTGCTCGAGGCGGCACTCGTCGCCGGCGCGATCGCCGCGGTGGGCGTCACCTGCCGCCGGGGCCGCAGCGAGAACCGCCTCGACCGCACACTCGACCAGCACGTCGTACGACGCCTGCCGTTCGCCGCCCTCGTCCTGCTCGTGCTCGCCCTGGTGTACGCGGGCTGGGCCCGCCCGGGGTGGACGTCGTCGGGCCGGCTGCCCGGGGACATGACCTTCGGCGGCATCGCCCTGGTGCAGGGACTGCTGGTCGTCGTCCTCGGCGTGGTCGCCCACGCGCTGTACCGCGCCCGCCCCGAACCGCGGGCCGCGATCCGCGGCCTCGGCGGGCCCGCCGTCGCCATGCTGGCCTGCGCGCTGGGCGGCGTAATGTCGGGCGGGGTGGCGCAGCGGGTGTCGGACTGGCTGGACGGCACCGGCACCTCCATCGACGGGCCACCCGTCCTGCTGACCTGGCAGGCGTCCGTCATCCCACCGCTGCTCCTCGTCGTGCTGCTGCTCTGCGCCGTCCTCGCCGGGCACACCTGGCGTCTCGCCCGGGCGGAGCGGGCCGCCGTGGAGGGCGATCACCCCGGAGAGGCCGGAGACCCGGCCCGCACCCGCCGCATCGCCGCCGCCCGAGCCATGGCCGGCCTCACCGACCGGGGCCCCCTGATCGTCGCCGTCACCTCCGTCACCACCCTGCTGCTGGGCGCGGCGGCACTCGTGGGCGCCCTGGCGACCGACCAGGTGCCGGCCGACGCCACCCGCGGCACCTACGCCGTCGTGCACGGGGCCGCGGAGACCGCGCAGGCGCTGGGCTCCTGGCTCATCGGCCTCGGCTTCCTGCTCTTCGTCACCTGGGGCAGACGCGCCTACAAGGACGCCTCCGCCCGGCGCACCATAGGCATCCTGTGGGACGTCGGCACCTTCTGGCCGCGCGCCGCCCACCCCTTCGCGCCGCCCTGCTACGCCGAGCGCGCGGTTCCCGACCTGACCTGGCGGATGGCGACCTGGACCCGCGTCACCGGCGGGCGGCTGGTCATCTCCGGGCACTCGCAGGGCAGCGTCCTGGCGGCCGCCGCGGCCTGGCAACTGGCGCCCTCCGCCCGCAGAAGGGTCGCCCTGCTGACCTACGGCTCCCCGCTGGAGCGCCTCTACGGCCGCTGGTTCCCCGCCCACTTCGGCGCCGACGCGCTCGGCTCCCTGCACCGCGACGTCGACTGCTGGCGCAACCTCCACCGGCGCACCGACCCCATCGGCGGCCCGGTGCGACTGCCCGGCGACTGCGGCCCGGCCGTGGACCGCGAACCCCTCAAGGATCCGCTGACGTACGGCCGCACCGATCTGCACCCGCTGCCCGCGCCGATCCTGGGCCACTCCGACTACCAGGCGGACCCGGCCTTCGCCGAGGAACGGCGGCGGCTGCTGGCCCGGCTGCGCCCGGAGGTGCCGGCGCCGCGCCACACCGGCCAGGCACCACCCGTCGTACCGGGCGCGGACGGCGGCCCCGGCGGCTGCTAGGGCCTGTCGTTTGGATCATGCCGGTGTCGCGGGGTGTGGCACGCACATCTGCCGCGTTGTCGTCGGTTGCCAGGGCTCCGCCCTGGCGCCCTCCTCCGCCTTGCAGCTGCACGCACCACACCCCGCTCGGGTCGGCCGGGACGCGCCGTCCGTCACAGCCGGCCTGATCCAAACGACAGACCCTAGGGCCGCCGCCCGGGGGCCTACCGAGGCAGCTCCGGGAGGTCCTCCGGGTAGAGCAGGCTCAGGTCGTCGGTGCTCGGGTCCGCGAGCTGGGCGACGCGGCTCGCGTGCCGCTCCACCATCGCCTCGAAGGTCTGGCGCGCGGTGCGGCCGTTGCCGAAGGCCGGACCCTTGGGGATGGCCGCGAAGTACCGCGTCAGCGCCTCGGGCACGCCCTGCGCCAGCCGGTACTCGTGCTCCTCGGCCTGCTGCTCCACGATCCGCAGGAGTTCCTCGGGCCCGTAGTCGCCGAAGGTGATGGTCCGCGAGAAACGGGACGCCACACCCGGGTTGACCGACAGGAACCGCTCCATCTCCGCCGTGTAGCCCGCGACGATCACCACGACCGAGTCCCGCTGGTCCTCCATCAGCTTCACCAGCGTGTCGATGGCCTCCTTGCCGAAGTCCCGGCCCGCGTCCTCGGGGGACAGCGCGTACGCCTCGTCGATGAACAGCACACCGCCGCGCGCCCGCTGGAACGCCTCCTGGGTGCGGATCGCCGTGGAGCCGATGTGCTCGCCGACCAGGTCGACGCGGGACACCTCGACGAGATGGCCCTTCTCCAGGACGCCCAGGGACGCGAGGATCTCGCCGTACAGCCGGGCGACCGTCGTCTTGCCGGTGCCGGGGGACCCGGTGAAGACCAGGTGCCGTTTGACCGACGCGGCCTTCAGGCCCGCCTGCTGCCGGCGCCGGCCCACCTCGATCATGTCCGTCAGGGCCCGCACCTCCCGCTTGACGCTCTCCAGGCCGACCAGCGCGTCCAGTTCACCGAGCACGGCCTTCGACGTCCGCGCGGGCTCCTCCGGACCGGGGGCCGCGATCAGCGGCTCCGGCTCGGTGCTGCGCTGCCCGGGGATCGAGCCCAGCAGGCCGGCGGGGGAGTGGCCCGCCGTCTGCACGGCCGTCTCCCGGGCCGGGGGCGGCGCCAGGCCGCCGCCGCTCTCGTCACTGGAGCAGTCCTCCACGAGCGGCCCCGAGTCGGACGACCCGTCCGGGCCGCCGTCGGCGAACTCGAAACCGCCGCGCGCGCACCGCTCCGTACGGCACTTCCTCAGCGTCGTGCGGCAGCCGTCGATCACGTGGAAGCCGTAGCCGGCGCTGCCCGTCACCCGGCAGCCGAGGAAGCTGCCGCGGCCGCCCGCCGACACGTACACCCCGGCCTCGGAGGGGGAGTCGACCGTGCAGCGCTCGATGGTGGGGTCGGCGCCCTTGGTGACGATCACGCCGGTGCGGTTGCCGCTCAGGGTGCAGTTGTTCAGGGTGCCGCCGCTGCCGTGGTCGCGGAACCACGCGCCGGTCGCGGCGTCCCGGATGCGGCAGTCGTCGAGCTGCGCGACGGCGCCGTCGCTCACCGACACCGCCGTGTTCCGCACCTGGGACAGGTCGCTGTCGACGACGTCCGCGCGCGAGCCGCGGTCCAGCACGAACAGCGCGTCCGGCACGTCGTGCACCCGGCAGGAGTCGAGCACCGCGGTGGCGCCGTCGCTGACCCAGACCGCCGGGTAGTCGCCCGTGCTGTCGAAGATCTCGCACTGGTTGGCGTCCACACGCGTGCCCGGGTCCCACACGGACAGCCCGTTGCGCCCGAACTGCCGCACGCTGGTGCGGGTCAGGGTGAGCACGGAACGGGAGCGCAGGTCGACCGCGTTCTCCGGGATGTCGTGGATGCGGCAGTCCGCGAGCGTGAGCACGGCGTCGGTGTCGAGCGTGACGCCGTCGGCGGTGGTGCGGTGCACGTCGCAGTCGGTCAGGTGGGCGGTGGCCCGGCCGGAGACCTGGACACCGCTGCCCCGCACCTCGTAGATCTCGCACCCCACCGCCTCCAGCCCGGAGTGCTCGCCGGTCGCCGTCAGTCCGGAACCGGCGGCGTGGTGGATCCGGCAGCGCTCCAGCCGCGGGTGGGCGCCGGAGCGCACCGCGACGCCCGCCTGGCCGGCCGAGACGACCTCGCACTCCTCGAACACCCCGCCCCCGCCGTCCAGGACGGCGATGCCGACGCCCGCCGGATTGTCGACGGTGCAGCGCCGCACCGTGGGCCGGGCGCTGCCGCGCACCTCGATGCCGGACGCGGACCGCGTCACCACGCGGACGTCCAGCAGCTCCGGGGTGCCCTCCTCGACGAGCACCGCGGGAGCCGCGGCGTCCTGGCCCTCGATGTGCAGGTCCTGGACGACGGCCGAGGCGCGCACCGTCAGCGGCACCCCGTCGGCGGGCGCGATCCGGACCGAGCCCTGGGACCCCTCGGGGCCGCGCAGGGTGACCGCCCGCTGGACGACGAGGTTCTCCCGGTAGGTCCCGGGGGCGACGGTGAGGACGTCACCGTCGGCCGCGGCCTCCAGGGCTGCGGCGAGCGATGCGTACTCACCCGTGCGGCGCCGCCACCGCGAGGTGCCGGTGTGCGTCACCTGGACCGTGCCCTGTGCCATGGCGTTGCTGTGCCCCCACCTCGTCGTACTGATGGCTCGTTCACCGTCGGGGACGCACCGGCCGGGGCGGGTCCGCGGCCGTGCCCGGACTCGCGGGCCCGCACGCGCTCCCGACACCGGCGCGCACCTGTGGCTTCCTCACGCGCGAGTCGTCGCCGATTGGTTCGGCCGGTCCACCGTAGCGTGCGCGCAGACGGTGGGTTGACCAGAGGCGGAACCCGGTCAGCTGCCGGTGCCGGTCCGGCCCCAGTCCGGGCCCGCCCGGTCCCACTCCCGCTCCCAGCGGTCGTAGCGGCGCCGGACCATGCGCCACACGACGATGCGCCGGCCCGCCTCGACCAGGAGCGCGGCGGTCAGGGCGGCGCCGACACCGGCGAGCGTGGCGTGCGTCGTGGCGGTGGCGGAGTCCAGGGGGCGGGCCACCAGCCGTCCCTGCCCGTCGGTCCATATCCGGAAATGGTCGCCGGGGTGCGGGTCCCGCAGGCCCGCCAGCACGGAACCGCGGTGCTCGGAGCCGTCCGGCGCCGCCCACCGGGCGAGGACGCGGCTGCGCAGGTTCCCGGCCGAGACGCCGTCCGGATCGACGTCCAGCGAGGAGCGCTTCAGCTCCCGGACGACGGAGGCCGTCACCCGGTGCCGGGACGCGTGCTGGTCCCGGACCGACCGCTGCAGGGACTCCTGCGCCGCACCGCCCACGAGGGCGCCGATCAGGGGCGCGACGAAGAGGATCAGCAGCAGGCCCGTCAGGGCCACCCAGGCCTCGACCAGGTCGGTGGTGCGGCGCAGCGGATTGTGCCGCCAGTGCCAGATCCCCCTGATCGCCCGCACCGCCCGGCCCCCTTCCCGCTCCCTGCCGCCCCCGGTCGATCCGTCCGCCCACGAGCCGGCCGGGGAGACCCCGGCGGCATCCCGCGCCGGCGTCCCCGGCCGTCTCTCCTCGCATGTCCATGAAGGCCAACGCGCGGGCAGGGGACCGGGTTCCCGGTCGGCGGGGTACGAGCGTGTCGCTCTCGTCACCCGATGATCCGCACCGGATCGCCGACCCGGACCGTGCCGGGACCGAGGGGCACGAGGTTCTGCCCGAAGACCAGCCTGCGACCGATCCGGCGGTGCCGCCCGAGGCTGTACAGGGGCTCCCGGCCGCGGACGGCGGTGTCCTGGTCGGTGGTCGTGACCACGCAGCGCCCGCACGGTTTGGCGACGCGGAAGCCGACCTCGCCGACCGCGATGCGCGACCAGCCGTCCTCGGCCCACGCCTCGGTGCCGGTGACGACCAGGTTCGGCCGGAAGCGGCTCATGGGGAGCGGGCCCTCCGCCGCGTGCTCCCCGCGCGCGATCAGGGAGTTGAGGGCGTCGAGGGAGGCCGTCGTGGTGAGCAGCAGCGGGAATCCGTCGGCGAAGGAGACGGTCTCGCCCGGCAGCGCGTACTCGGGGTCGACGGGCCGGCGCGTGGCGGGATCGTCCAGGTGCACCAGCCGCACGCCGGTTCCGAGAAGGGCGCTGCACCAGGCGTGCGCGGCGTCGTCCCGCGCCGGCACCGCCTCGACCTTGTCGCCGAAGAGCTGCACCGGGACGGTGCTCACCGCCTGCGGGACCGGGACGGTCAGCGGGCTGCGGCCGGGCGCGGACAGCCGGACGCCGCCGCCGGGCAGGAGCTCGGCGGCGGCCAGGGCGAGGCGCGGCTGCTCGCGTTGTGTGACGACCTTTCCCCCGTCGTCGACCAGCATCCAGCGGCGGTCCCCGGCCAGCCCCCAGGGCTCCACGAGGGCCTCCCGGGGCGCGAGGCCCCGGAAAGCCTTGACCGGATGGACGTGGATCGACCGCAGTCGCGCGTTCCCCATGGGGTCATGGTGCCAGGCGGCACCGGTCGCCGGGGGATACGGCTCAGTAGCCGCGGTACTGCTGGCTGTTGTACGGGTCCTGGTAGGGCGCCGGGGCGGGCCGCGGTGCCGCGGGGCGCATGGCCTCGTACCCCGCGGGGCCGGGCGCGACCGGGCGGGGCGGCTGCGGCTGCTGGGGACCGGGGTATCCGCGCGGGGCGCTCGCCTGCTGCGGGATGTACGCGGCGGGCGCCTGCTGCAGCGGTGCGGGCTGCTGCATCTGCTGCATCTGCTGCGGATAGCCGTAGGAGGGCTGGGAAGGTGCCGCCGGAAGGGCGGGCAGGGCCGACGGCAGCGCCGGCAGGTGGCTGCCCGGCGCGTCGTACGCGGCCGGAACCCGGATCGGGGCGATCTGCGGGGTGCCCCGCTCGGCGACGAGCGAGTCGTAGATCGGGGTGTCCGGGAAGGAGGCGGAGTAGTAGCCGCCGCCATAAGTGGAGCGGGGGGAGGTCATGGCACATAAGTTAAGCCCACGATGTGCTGGTTGGGGAGACCGATAAGAGGGTTGTTTTCCGTGCCCGCGGTGCCCTGGGATCCCCAATCCGAGCGAAATCGGCAAAATGGGGCAGCGTGGGGCGCGATCTTGGGGTAAAGGCCAAGTTCCGGGCGGGTTACCGGCGGTTGGCCCACGGTCCTCGCGCCCTCCTCGTGGGCGGCCGACGGGCGGGGGGAATAGGTTGGGCGCGGGAAACCAGACGAACGGGCCGGGGCGCGGCCCGGCGCGCTGACACGTGATGGGGGCGGACATGTCCATGTCTAAAGGCTCGAACACCCCGGTGCCGGCCACGGCACTGCGGGTCGAACTGGGCTGGCGATCCGGCCCCGGCGTGCCCGACGCGGACGCCTCGGCGCTGCTCCTGGTGGCGGGAAAGGTCCGCTCCGACGCGGACTTCGTCTTCTACAACCAGCCGGCGCACTCCTCCGGGGCCGTCCGGCACGAGGGCAAGCGGGACGCCGGCGGCAGGGTCACCGACAGCCTGCTGGTCGACCTCGCCCGCGTGGAGCCCGCGATCGAGACGGTGATCGTCGCCGCCTCCTCGGACGGCGGATCCTTCGGCCGGGTCCCGGACCTGTACATCGAGGTGCGCGATGCGGCGAACACCGTCGTCGCCCGCTTCGACAACCCCGGCGCCACGGTCGAAACGGCCTTCGTGCTGGGCGAGTTCTACCGCCGTCAGGGCGCCTGGAAGTTCCGCGCCGTCGGCCAGGGCTACGACAGCGGCCTGGAGGGTCTGGCCACCGACTACGGCATCACGGTCGACGAGCCCCAGCAGGCCCCCGCGGCCTCCACACCCCCGCCCCCCGTCCCGGCCACCGTGCCGCCCCCGGTCCCGCCCGTGACGCGGCCCGCGGGCACGCCGCCGCCCCCGGCCGCGGCGCCCTCCCCGGAGCCGGTCCGCCTGACCAAGGTCACCCTCACCAAGGCGGCGCCCTCCGTCTCCCTGACCAAGCAGGGCGGCACCTCGGGCGCCATGCGCGTGAACCTCAACTGGCAGGTGCGCAAGCAGTTCTCCGGCTGGGCCCGCAAGCTGGGCCGCCCGGTCGCCATGCACGACGACCTCGACCTCGACCTGTGCTGCCTGTACGAACTCGGCGACGGCAGCAAGGGCGTGGTCCAGGCCCTCGGCAACGCCTTCGGGTCCCTGCACCAGCCGCCGTTCATCCACCTCGACGGCGACGACCGCACCGGCGCCGTGACGACCGGCGAGAACCTGACCGTCAACCTCGACCACCGGAAGCACTTCCGGCGCATCCTCGTCTTCGTCACCATCTACGAGGGAGCGCGCTCCTTCGCCGACCTGCACGCCACCGTCACCCTCCAGCCGCAGTACGGCGCCCCGATCGACTTCTCGCTCGACGAGTGCACGGTCCCCTCGACGGTGTGCGCCCTCGCCCTGATCACCAACACCGGCGACGACCTCGTCGTCCAGCGCGAGGCCCGCTACCTGGTGCCCGAGCGCGGCGTGAGCCCCCAGCGGACGGTCGACTACGCCTACGGGTGGGGCATGAACTGGACCCCTGGCCGCAAGTGAACCGGCCCGGCGGGGGTCCTCAGCCCTCGTCGGGCAGGGCGCCCGGACGGGCGTAGGTGCGGCCCTTCCAGGCCGCACCGCGCCCCCGGTAGTGCTGCACCGCGGAGTCCACCGTCATCAGGAGGTACAGGAACGCGGTGAACGGCAGCAGCGGAGCGAGCCACGACGGCTGCCGGTAGTAGCGCAGCATCGGTAGGTACGTCCCCGCCATCACCAGCCACGCGGCCGCTCCGCACACCGCCGCCGTGCCGCCGCCGGCCACCGCGCCCGCGACCGCTGCCGCCGGCGGCACCAGATACACCAGCACCAGGCCCGCGACCGTGCCGGCGAGCAGCAGCGGACTGTGCCGCAACTGCGCGTAGGCGCTGCGCGAGACCATCCGCCACAGGTCGCGCAGCCGCGGGTAGGGACGCACACTCTCCACGCCGTCGGCCAGCCCCAGCCACACCCGGCCGCCACTGCCCTTGACCGCCCGGGCGAGGGCCACGTCGTCGATGACCGCGTGCCGGATGGCGTCCGGGATCCGTACCCGCTCGGCGGCGTCGGCGCGCAGCAGCACACAGCCGCCCGCGGCGGCCGCCGTCCGAGTCGCCCTCTTCCCGCTCCGGCCCCCGCCGATCCGCCGGAACGGGTAGAGCTGTGCGAAGAAGTAGACGAAGGCCGGCACCACGAGGCGCTCCCAGGCGCTCTCGACCCGCAGCCGGGCCATCTGCGAGACGACGTCGAAACCGCCGGTGCGGGCAGCGGCCACCAGCTGCCGCAGGCTGTCCGGCGCGTGGGCGATGTCGGCGTCCGTCAGCAGCAGGAACTCGGGGTCACGCGCGCGTGCCAGGGCGATGCCGTGCCGCACCGCCCACAGCTTGCCCGTCCAGCCCGCCGGCGGCTCGCCGGGCGCGGCCACGGTGAGCGCCAGGCCGTCCTGGTGCCGGGCCAGCTCGCGCGCCAGGTCGCCGGTGCCGTCCGTGCTTCCGTCGTCGATCAGGAAGACCTCCGCCCGCCCCGGATAGTCCTGGGCGAGCAGCGACGGCAGGCTCGCCGGCAGGACCGCCGCCTCGTCGCGGGCCGGCACGACGACGCACACGGGCGGCCACGCCTCCGGTTCCGCGCGGCGGGGCAGCCTGACGTCCGTGCGCCAGAAGAATCCCTGGGCGAGCAGCAGCCACAGCCAGGCGGCGAGGGACACGGCGGATACGGCGGTCACGACGGAAGTCCACGCATCGGCGCTCACGTGCGCAGTCTGCCCCACGAGGCGGCGCGCGAAGGCCCATCGTCTATCGTGGCCTGGTGAAGATCGCGCTCATGGACTCCGGAATCGGTCTGCTGGCGGCCACCGCTGCGGTACGGCGCCTGCGGCCGGACGCCGATCTCATCCTCTCCCTGGACCCCGACGGCATGCCCTGGGGCCCGCGGACGCCACAAGACCTCACGGGTAGGGCCCTGGCCGTCGCCGAGGCCGCCGCAGCGCACCGGCCCGAGGCCCTGATCGTCGGCTGCAACACCGCCACCGTGCACGCGCTGCCCACGCTCCGTGCCCGTTTCGAACCCGGCCTGCCGGTCGTCGGCACCGTCCCGGCGATCAAGCCCGCCGCGGCCGGCGGCGGCCCCGTCGCGATCTGGGCGACGCCCGCCACCACCGGCAGCCCCTACCAGCGCGGACTCATCGAGGACTTCGCCGCCGGCACGCCCGTCACCGAGGTGCCGTGCCACGGTCTCGCCGAGGCCGTCGAGCACGCGGACGAGACGGCGATCACCGCCGCCGTGACCGCCGCCGCCGCGCTCACGCCCGAGGACGTGACGACCGTCGTCCTGGGCTGCACCCACTACGAGCTCGTGGCCGAACGCATCCGCGACGCCGTGCAGCGCCCCGGTGCCCCGCGCCTCGTCCTGCACGGCTCCGCCGGAGCGGTCGCGGCGCAGGCCCTGCGCAGGATCGGCGCCCGGCCCGACCCCGGTGCCCCGGCCACGGGCACCCTCACCGTGCTGTTGAGCGGACGCGAGGGCGCTCTGCCCGCGGCCGCGACGGCGTACGAGGAAGGCCGGCTGCTGCGCACGGCCGCCCCCGCCGGCTGACGGACGGGCGCACGCCCGCTCGGCCCAGTCACCCTGTGCGACGAGGCGCCCGCGCAGCGAAATCTGAGTAGTCTCATATCCATGAGGCATCGCCCCGGCGAGAGCACCCCCGCACCGGACGTCTGGACCGGACGTGCCACCAATCGCGTCCAGTGGTTCCTGGCGCTCATCGGTGTCGCCTGTGTGGCTCTCGGTATCGCGCTGGCCGTCGACTCGGCCTGGGAGTCCGGCATCGCCCCGCTGGCCATGGCCGTCGTCGGCTGCATCGCGGCGGGACTGCTCGTCCTGTTCGGCACCGTGGCCTTCGTGCACGTCGCGCTGAGAGTCGACGACGAGTGCCTCGAAGTGCGCTGCGGCCACATCGGCGTGCCCCGCCGGCGCATCCCCCTCTCCCATGTCGTCGGCGCCGAGTTCATCCCGCACGTCACCCCGCGTCACTGGGGCGGCTGGGGCTACCGCTGGCGGCCGGAGAAGGGCACCGCCGTCGTCGTGCGGCGCGGCGAGGGTGTGGTGCTGCGGCTGTGGGACGGCCACACCTTCACCATCACCGTCGACGACGCGGAAGCGGCTGTCCAGGTCATCAAGGACCGCCTCCGCCCGAGGGCCCCGGGCCCGGCGGCGCACTGAGGCCGCACCGGCCGGCCGGCGGATCGTGGAGGGCACGGCGGCCGGTGGCGCCGAAACGATGCGGCACCGGCGGCCCACGCTCCACCCGGCCCCTCGCACCGTGCTGCCGGCGGCCAGGACCCGCGCCGTACACTCCGGGGGGTGACCGTCACCGCAACCACCGTCGGCGAGCCGGACCGGCTGAAGCCGCAGGCCACCCCCGCCTCGCGTCTCGCCGCGCGGCTCACGCGCCTGTTCCCGGCCGCCGCAGCCGCGCTCTCCGGAGTGCTGCTCTACGTCAGCTTCCCGCCGCGCACCCTGTGGTGGCTCGCCCTGCCCGCCTTCGCCGTCTTCGGCGCCGTGCTGCGCGGCCGGAGCTGGAAGGCGGGCCTCGGCCTCGGCTACCTGTTCGGCCTCGGCTTCCTGCTGCCCCTGCTGGTATGGACCGGTGTGGAGGTCGGTCCCGGCCCCTGGATCGCCCTGGTCGTGATCGAAGCGGTCTTCGTCGCGCTGGTCGGGGCGGGCGTCGCCGCGGTGTCGGCACTGCCGGCCTGGCCGGTGTGGGCGGCGGCCGTGTGGATCGCCGGAGAAGCCGCACGCGCACGCGTCCCCTTCCACGGCTTCCCCTGGGGCAAGATCGCCTTCGGGCAGGCCGACGGCGTGTTCCTGCCGCTCGCCGCGCTCGGCGGCACCCCGGTGCTCGGCTTCGCCGTCGTCCTGTGCGGCTTCGGCCTCGCCGAGGCGGTTCGCCTGGCCGTCGGGGCACGAAGCGCCGGTGCGCCGCGGCGGGGCGTGGCGGCGGCGGCCCTGCTCTGCGTGGCCGTGCCCGTCGTGGGCGCCGTGGCCGCCCGGCCGCTGGTCACCGACGAGGCGGAGGAGGGCACCGCGACCGTCGCCGTCATCCAGGGCAACGTGCCGCGCGCCGGCCTCGACTTCAACGCCCAGCGCCGGGCCGTGCTCGACTACCACGCGCGCGAGACGGAACGCCTGGCCGCCGAGGTCGCGGCGGGCAGGATCGAGCGCCCCGACTTCGTGCTGTGGCCGGAGAACTCCTCCGACATCGACCCGTTCGCCAACGCCGACGCGCGCTACGTCATCGACCGGGCCGCCAAGGCGATCGGCGCCCCCATCTCCGTCGGCGGCGTCGTCGAACGCGACGGCAGACTGCTCAACGAGCAGATCCTCTGGGACCCGGACAAGGGTCCCGTCGACACCTACGACAAACGGCAGATCCAGCCCTTCGGCGAGTACCTGCCGCTGCGCTCGATGATCGGGGCGATCAACGACGAGTGGACCTCCATGGTCGCCCGTGACTTCAGCCGCGGCACCGAGCCCGGCGTCTTCACCATGGCAGGCACCCCGGTCGGCCTCGTCACCTGCTACGAGGCCGCCTTCGACTGGGCCGTGCGCTCCGAGGTCACCGACGGCGCCCAGATGATCTCCGTGCCCAGCAACAACGCGACCTTCGACCGCAGCGAGATGACCTACCAGCAGCTCGCCATGTCCCGCATCCGCGCCGTCGAGCACAGCCGGACCGTCACCGTGCCGGTGACCAGCGGTGTCAGCGCGATCATCATGCCGGACGGCCGGATCACCCAGAGGACCGGCATGTTCGTGGCGGACTCCCTGGTCCAGGAGGTGCCGCTGCGCTCCTCCGAGACCCCCGCCACCCGGCTGGGCGTGTGGCCGGAGATCGCCCTCGTGCTCGTCGCGGCCCTCGGCCTCGGCCGGGCCGTCGGCGCCGGTGTGCGCGGGCGACGCGCCCGTGATGTGTGACCGTCCGCCCACCGCACGCCCCGCGAAGCGGGCGGGAGCGGCCCGCCCGGCCCGCTAGGGTCTGTCGTTTGGATCAGGCCGGCTGGGACGGACGGCGCGTCCCGGCCGGCCCGAGCGGGGTGTGGTGCGTGCAGCTGCAAGGCGGAGGAGGGCGCCAGGGCGGAGCCCTGGCAACCGACGA
>NZ_JBHXFL010000025.1:0-101761 GCF_042724095.1 Streptomyces sp. NPDC127100 | reverse complement strand
GCATCAGGTAGAGGACCGCGGCGTGCGCTGCGATGGCGGGCCGGCCGGCCCCCCCCCCCCCCCGGTCCGGCCCCGGGGCGGGGGGGGGCGGCGGCCCCCCACCGCCCGCGGCGGCGCGCCCCCCCCCCCCCGGACGGGTGGTCGCGCAGGGCGCCCTCGATCTCGCCCGGTTCGACGCGGTAGCCGTGGATCTTGATCTGGAAGTCGGCGCGGCCCAGGAACTCCAGGGTCCCGTCCGGGCGCCACCGCCCCCGGTCCCCCGTCCGGTACATCCGCCCGCCCGGCCGGTCCGTGAACGGGTCGGGCAGGAACGAGGCGGCCGTCGCCCCGGGCCGGCCGAGGTAGCCGCGCGCGAGCTGCCCGCCGCCGACGTACAGGTCGCCGGGGACGTTGACGGGGACCCTCCGCAGCCGCTCGTCGAGCACGTGGATCTTCCCCCCGGAGACCGGGGAGCCGATGGACGGCGTGGTCGGCCAGCGGTCCTGCGGTGCGGTCAGGCGCAGCGCCGTCACCACGTTGACCTCGGTGGACCCCCACTGGTTGTCCAGGACCACGCCGTCGCCCAGGGCCGCGCACATGGCGCGCAGGTGGTCGCTCACCGTCAGCCGGTCGCCGGTCGTGACGACTTCCCTGACGCTGGCGACGTCCCGGGGACGGCGCCGGGCGTGCCGGGCGAGTTCCTCGAGGACGGCGCCGGGCAGCAGCACCGTGCCGACGGCATGGCGCCGGATGAGTTCGGCCAGTGCGGACACGTCGAAGCGGTCGGACTCCTCGGCCATCACCGCGCAGCCGCCGGCCCACCAGGTGGAGAGGAACTCGTAGCTGCACACGTCCGAGGTGACCGGGAAGTACTGGAGCACGCGGCCGTCGAGCCGGTAACGGCGCTCCGTCCAGCGCATCAGCCGGGCCGTCGGGCCGTGGTCCATCACCACTGCCTTGGGCCGTCCGGTGGAACCGGAGGTGTGGACGACGTACAGGGCGTTGCCGGGGCCGGCGGCGAGAGGCGGATCCGCGGCGGAGGCACCCGACAGCTGCTTGACGGTCAGTGCGGGCACGGGCCGGCCCGTCGGGGCGTCCGGCTCCACCACGACGCACGCCGCTCCGGCGTCCTCGGCGAGGAAGGCCAGGCGGTCCGCGGGCTGCTGCGGGTCCAGGGTCACGTACGCGGCACCGGACTTGGCGATGCCGAGCAGCGCCAGGGGCAGGTCCGCGGTGCGGCCCAGACACAGGCCGACGCGGGACTCGACGCCGATACCCCGGGCCCGCAGGCCCTCGGCGACGCCGTTGGCCCGTGCGTTGAGCTCCCCGTACGTCAGCCGCTCGCCACCGCAGACCACGGCGAGGGCGTCGGGGTGCCGGCGCGCGCGGTCCTCGAACCGCTCGACGACGGTCGGTTCGGCGCGGTGGTGGCCGGCGGCGGCCGTCACGCGCGTGCTCCCTGCCGTGCGCCCCCGACCGGGGTGAACGTCACCGGGATCGCGGCCGGGCCGCGCAGCATCGGGCCGAAGCTCCACACGACGTCCTCCACCGGCACGGTCAGCCGCACGTCACCGAGCGTCTCGAAGAGCAGCCGGAGGGCGATCTCCGCCTCGGCACGGCCCAGGTGCGCTCCCAGACAGAAGTGGGTGCCGTGCCCGAAGGCGAGGTGGCCGCCCCGGGGCCGGTCCATGTCGAAGACGTCCGGGTCGTCGAAGCGGGCCGGATCGCGGTTGGCGGCGGCGAAGGACATCAGGACCGTGCCGCCCCTGGGCACGGGCACGTCCCCGATGACGAGATCCTCGACGGCGTAGCGGTTGGTCGACACCTGGATGACCGAGTCGTGGCGCAGCAGTTCCTCGACCACGTCGGCCCAGCGTGCGGAATCCGCCATGGCCTTCGCCCGCTGTGCGGGGTGCTGGAGCATCCGGACGATGCCGGCCGAGACCAGCGGAACGGTCGTGGTGTGCCCGGCTCCCAGCACGGCGGTGACCATGCCGCGCAGTTCGGACTCGTCACGCAGCCCTCCGTCCTCGAGGGCGCGCAGGAGCGCGGTGGTCACATCGTCACCGGGGTGGGCGCGCTTGTACTCCAGGATGCGGGTGACGTACGCGTCGATGAACTCGGCGGCTTCGGGATCCGGCTCCCGGGCCGCGGCGGCCCACCAGAACCGGTCCATGAACAGGACGGGGTCGACGCGCTGTTCCGGGGGGACGCCGAGGATCTCGTGGATCACGGCCACGGGCACGACCAGACCGTACTCGGCCATGAGATCGGCCCGTCCGTGCCCGGCCAGGCCGGCGATCGCCTCCCGGCAGATCCGGGCGATCGTGGGGCGCAGCGCGTCGACGGCGGTGAGGCTGAAGGCGGGGTTGACCACCCGGCGCATCCGGCCGTGGTCCGGCGGGTCGGAGTCCAGGACGCTGCGTTCGGCAGGTGCCGAGGGATCGGCGCCCGCGGCGTTGCGCGGGTCGGAGCTGAGCCGGGAGTCGAGCAGTCCGGCGCGCACGAGCTCGTAGGAGGTGACGAAGCAGGTGGACTCCTCGGCCGTGTCGCCGCCCATCGGGCAGGCCGGCGCGTTCGCCCGCAGCCATCGGTAGTTGGGATACGGATCCGGGTCAGCGGGATAGCCCTTCATCGGAACGCCCTCCTCGTCGGTTCGGGCTCTCTGCGCATCCCGCGCTCCGCCGAATTCATCGGGGGGCTGCGGGGTGCCGAAACGTCGCGCCTGTCCAGCGGATCGAAGTACGTCAGAGGCGTGGTGACGTGGGGTGCTCGGATTCCTGACCCTGCACGTCAACTGTTTATTGATCACCGACCCCGAGAGTGTGGATCAGTGCCTGAAGGGTTGTCAAGGTATTACCGGAGCACGCTTACCCGACGCTTAACCGGGATGGCGGGAACAAGTCATGATCCCGACCGCAGGCGCCGGCGGGGACGGTGATCCATCTTCCGGCGAAGCGGTCTGAACTGCGAAAGCGTGCACGACAGTCGTCGGAGGACGGCGGAACTTTTTAGACAACATGCGGACACGCTGTTGACGCTGCTGCTGCAAACTGACCAGACTTCCGAGGTCGTCAGAACCCCATACTCGCCCGAGCCGATCGATGGCAGTCGACGGCAGGAAGCCGGCCGCATCGGCCGCTCGGCGATTTCCGTACAAGACGGCCCGACGCCATTCCGCCCCGAAACTGAGAAGCGCGAGTCTTCAGTCGAGTTCACGGCAGGCGAGTGCTATTTCCATTCTTCGCCCCGCGGCCTTGGCGTGCCATTTTCGAGAGGTTCGGAATCATCTTTCTGGGAGTTTTCCACCTTGCTGAGAAAGCGCTGCCCGAACGGCCTGTCCCGTGACGCGTCGCGCGCCGGGGAGAGGACATGAAGGACAACCGAGAGGAGCTTCTGCGCCGCCGCCTGGCCGGGCGGGCGGGCCGGGCCGGCTCCATGGCGACGGCCCGGCGAGCACAGCGCCCCGCACTCTCCTTCGGGCAGCGCAGGATCTGGTTCATCGACCGGCTCCAGCCCAGCAGTGCGGCCTACACCGTCCCGCTGGCCCACCGGCTGCGGGGTGAGCTGGACCGCCGGTCACTGGAGAAGGCGCTCACCGCGGTGGTCCGGCGTCACGAGGCACTGCGCACCCGTTTCCCGGCCGCGGAGGGGGAGCCGTACCAACTCGTCGAGGAAACGGATCCCGTCCTGCGGTTCGAGGACCTGAGCGAATGCGGCGATCCCGAGACGCGGGCCCGGGACATGGTCGCCGCCGAGGCGGACAGCGCCTTCGACCTCGCCGCCGGTCCGCTGCTGCGGGCCCGGCTGCTGCGCCTGGGGCCGGCCGACCACGTCCTGCTGGTCACCGTCCACCACATCGTCTTCGACGGGTGGTCGCTGAGCGTGTTCACCGGCGAGTTGTCCGCGTGCTACTCGGCGCTGCGCGCCGGCCTGACCCCGGACCTCCCGGAACTGCCCGTGCAGTACGCGGACTTCGCCGCCTGGCAGCACGCACACCTCACCCCCGAACGGCTACGGGGCCATCTGGAGCATTGGCGCACGGAGCTCGACGGAGCACCGACCGTGCTGGAACTGCCCGGTGACCGCCCTCGGCCCGGGGCGCCGTCCCACCACGCCGGCGCGGTGCCCCTCGTGGTGCCCGCCGGGATCGCGGAACGACTGCGGGAGGTGGCCCGCGCTCGGTCGGCCAGCCTGTTCGTGGTGATGCTGGCCGCCTACCAGGCGGTGCTGAGCCGTCACACCTCGATGACCGACCTGCTGGTCGGCGTGCCCGTGGCCGGGCGCGACCGCCGGGAGTCGGAGAACCTGATCGGGTTCTTCGCCCACACGCTGCCGCTGCGGGCCCGCCTCGACGACGACCCCGCGTTCTCCGACCTGGTCGCCCGGGTCCGCGAAACGGTCCTGGAGGCGATGTCCCACCAGGAACTGCCCTTCGAGCAGCTGGTCGAGCACCTGGTGCCGGCCCGGGAACTCGGCCGCAACCCGCTGGTCCAGGTGCTGTTCAACCTGCTGACGCCGGAGACGGGGGTGGCGTCCGACGCCCTGCGGCTCGCGGGGCTGGACGTCACCGAGTTCGCCGGAGAGGCGGTCAGTACCCGGTTCGACCTGGAGTTCCACGTCCACGACGAGGGCGCCCGGCTCACGGCCAGGATCATCTACCCGACCGACCTGTTCGACCGCACCACGATGGTCTGGTTCGCCGAACACCTGCTGAACTTCGTCACCGCGGTGGCGGCGGATCCATCGGTCCGCATCTTCGACGTTCCGCTCGTCACGGACGACGAACTGGAACTGATGGCGCGGTGGAACGCCCGGAGCGACCTCGTGTGAGGCCCGGGCCGGTCGCCGCTCCCACCCCCTACGACCTCGCGTACGGCGTCCCGAAACGAACCTCTCCCGACGGATTTCTGACCACCCCCGGAGCGCCCCCCTTCCGGACGAACACATCGGAGGACAGATGGATCAGCGTGTCGTGGTGAACCACGAGGAGCAGTACTCGATCTGGCCCGTGGACCAGGAGCTGCCGGCCGGCTGGACCGACGTCGGCTTCTCGGGCTCCAGGGACGAATGTCTCGCCCACATCGGCGAGGTGTGGACCGACATCACTCCGCTCAGCGTGCGCCGGGCCCTCGGCCGCTGACCCGCTGTCCCCCCCCCGCAGTGCACACGAACCTGGAGGCCGCATGACCGCCGAACGCCCCCGGCTCTCTCCGGAGCAGGCCGCGCTGCTCGCCCGGCGCCTGCGGGGTGGGCAACGCACCCAGGGCGCCGGACCGGAACTCGCCCCCAGGCCGCCGGGGACCCCCACCGAGCCGTCCCTCGCCCAGATGCGGCTGTGGTTCCTGGACCAGCTCCAGCCCGGCGCCATCGCCTACGTCATGCCCGACACCACCTACCGGCTGCGCGGCCCGCTCGACACCGACGCGCTGGAGGAGGCGCTGCACGCCGTGACCGCCCGGCACGCGGTGCTGCGCAGCCGCTTCGAGACCGTCGACGGGCAGCCCCGCGTGCTGTTCGACGAGCCCGGGCGGATCGGGCTCGACGTGCTGGACGTCTCCGGCGCGCCGGATCCCCACGCCGCGGTGCGGGCCTTCGTCCGTGACGCCGCCCGCACCCCGTTCGACCTCGACACCGGCCCGCTGCTGCGCCCCACGCTGCTGAGACTCGGACCCGACGACCACGTGCTCCAGGTGACCGTGCACCACAGCGTCTTCGACGGGCTGTCCATCGGGGTGTTCGAGGCCGACCTGAGCACGGCCTACCGTTCGGCCCTGTCGGGTGCCGCCCCGGGGTGGCCCGAACTGAGCGTGGACTACGCGGACTTCGCGGCATGGCAGCGCGAGTCGCTGTCGAAGGAGGCGACCGCGGACCACCTCGCCTACTGGCGGGAGCGGCTGGCGGGCGCCCCTCCGGCGCTGGAACTGCCCACCGACCGCCCGAGGCCGCCGGTGCCGTCCCACCGCGGCCGGACCGTCTCCTTCACCGTGCCGGCCCCCGTCGCCGACGCACTGCGCCACATCTCCCGGCGCGGGCGTGCCACCCTGTTCATGACCACGCTCGCGGCCTACCAGGTGCTTCTCGGCCGGTACGCCCGCACCGACGACATCGTGATCGGCTGCCCCACCAGCGGGCGGGACCGGCCGGAGCTGGAGGCCCTGGTCGGCTTCTTCGTCAACTCCCTCCCGCTGCGCACCACCGTGGACCCGGCACGGCCCTTCGCCGAGTTGCTGGACGAAGTGCGGGACACCGTCCTCGACGCGTTCGCCCACCAGGAGCTGCCGTTCGACCGGATCGTCGAGGAGATCGGCCCGCCGCGCGAGACCGGCCGCAACCCCATCACCCAGATCTGGTTCGACCTGTTCACCCCCGGTTGCCGGCTCGCGCTCGGCGAGACCGTCGCCGAGAAGTTCCCGGCGCAGTGGTACTCCACCCGTTTCGATCTCGAACTGCACATGGTCGAGCACGACGACGGCAGCCTCGGCGGCCACCTGGTCCACGCGGTCGACCTGTTCGACCACACCACCGCCGAGCGCATGGCCGAGCACTACGTCACGCTCCTGTCCGCCGTCGCCGGCGACCCGCTGCGCCCGCTGGGCGAACTGACCATGTCCCCTCCGGCCGAGCTGGACCTGCTGCTGCGCGGCTGGCAGGACACCTCCGTGGACGTCGACACCGGCACCACGGTCGTCGACGAGTTCGAGAAGCAGGTAGCCAGGACCCCCGACGCGACCGCGCTGGTGTGGGGGGACGAGAGCCTCACCTACTGGCAGCTCAACTCGAGGGCCAACCAGATCGCCTGGCACCTGCGGGAGGGGGGCGTCGGCCCGGAGACGGTGGTCGGCCTGCTGCTGCCCCGCGGCGTCGAGCTGATCGCCGCCCTGCTCGGGGTGCTCAAGGCGGGCGGCGCGTACCTGCCGCTGGACCCCCAGGCCCCGCAGGACCGCATCGCCTTCATGCTCGGCGACGCCGGGGCCCGGCAGGCCGTCGTCGCCCCCGGACTCGTGGACCGCCTCCCGCCGGACGTCACCGCCGTCGAGCCGCCCGCCCCGGACGGCCGTCCGCGCACCGACCCACCGCGCGGCACCACGGCCGACAACCTGATCTACGTCATCTACACCTCGGGGTCCACGGGCAGGCCGAAGGGCGTGGCCATGACGCACCGCCCCCTGCTGAACCTGCTGCACTGGCAGCTCGACCGGGCCCGGGTGGCCGGCCCGACGCTGCAGTTCTCGGCCATCAACTTCGACATCTCGTTCCAGGAGCTGTTCTCCACCTGGCTGGCCGGCGGTTCGGTCGTCCTCCTCGCCGAGGACGACCGGCGCGACCCGGACCGGCTCCTCGACACCATGCTGCACGGAGGCGTGCGCCGGCTGTTCTGCCCCCCGATGGTCCTGGAGCAGATTGCGCAGGCCGCGGGCGGGCGCGAGCAGCTGCCGCCCCTCACCGACGTGCACACGGCGGGCGAGCAGCTCCACCTCAGCGCCGAGATCACGGACCTGCTCGACCGGCTGCCGGACGTGCGGCTGGACAACCAGTACGGACCCACCGAGGCACACGTCATCACGGCGCACCTGCTGACGGGCGACCCGCTGGACTGGCCGGCGGACCCGCCCGTGGGCGACCCGATCGCCAACACCCGCGTCCACGTCCTCGACGAGCGCATGCGTCCCGTGCCGGTCGGCATCCCGGGCGAGGTGTACGTGGGCGGCGCCTGCCTGGCCCGCGGGTATCTCAACCGGCCCGGTCTCACCGCGGACCGGTTCCTCCCGGACCCCTTCGCGAGCGTCCCGGGCGAGCGCCTCTACCGCACCGGCGACCTGGCCCGCCGGCTGGAGGACGGCACGCTGCGGTTCCTCGGCCGGGCCGACGACCAGGTCAAGATCCGCGGTTACCGGATCGAGCCGGGGGAGATCGCCGCCCTGCTCGGCGAACACCCCGAGGTCGCCGAGGCCGCCGTGGTGCCGATCGAACTGGTACGCGGTGACCTGCGGCTGGCGGCCTACGTGGTGCCCGCGGCCGGGGCGCGGCCCGACGTGACGAGACTCCGCGCCCACCTGGAGGGGTCGCTCCCCGACTACATGGTGCCCAGCTATGTGGTGACGCTGCCGAAGCTGCCGCTGACCGGCCCCGGCAAGCTCGACCGCAAGGCCCTTCCGCTGCCGGACCGGGAGTCCGGCGTGGCGGAGAACTACGCCGCGCCCCGTGACGAACGGGAGGCCGCCATGGCCCGGATCTGGGCCGAGGCGACCGGCCTGGAGCGGATCGGGGTGCACGACGACTTCTTCGACCTGGGCGGTCACTCGCTGCTGGCCACCCGGGTCACGGCCCGGGTGAGCAAGGTGTTCGGGGTCGCCCTGCCGCTGCGCGCGATCTTCACCCATCGCACGGTCGCGCGGCTGACCGCCGCGCTCGGCGGCGCCGTGCCGTTCACCCGGAGCGCCCCGGTGCCGCGTCCGCCCGGCGAGGAGCCGCGACTCTCCTTCGCCCAGCAGCGGCTGTGGTTCCTGGACCGGCTGCAGCCGCACTCGATCGCGTACGTCATGCCGGACACCACGTACCGGATCCGGGGTCCCCTGGACGTCCAGGCGCTGGAGCGGGCGCTGCGGTCGGTGCTGGACCGGCACGCGGTGCTGCGCGCCCGCTTCGAGGACGCGGACGGCAAGCCCCGGATCGCCTACGCCGACAGCGCGGACATCGCCGTCGGGCGACTGGACCTGAGCGGCGCGGCCGATCCGCTGCGGGCCGCGCTGGAGTTCACCGAGCGCAGCGCGCACACGCCGTTCGACCTGGCCCGCGGCCCGCTCGTCCGCCCGACCGTGCTGCGGCTGGGGGAGGGCGACCACGTACTCCAGGTGACCGTGCACCACTCGGTCTTCGACGGTGTCTCCATCCACCTGTTCGAGGAGGAGCTCACTCGTGCGTACCGGGCGGCGACGACGGACGGCGCGCCGGCCCCGGCACCGCTCCAGGTGGACTACGCCGACTTCGCCGCCTGGCAGCGCCGGGCCCTGACGGACGAGGTGGCCGACGCGCACGCGGCGTACTGGCGGCGGAAACTGGACGGCGCTCCGCCCGCGCTGGAGCTGCCCACCGACTTCCCGCGTCCGTTGCAGCCGACGTACCGGGCGGGCACCATCCGGTTCGCCCTCCCGGAGGAGGTCGTCAGCCGGCTGAGGGAGATCGCCCGGGCCCGCGAGGCCACGCTGTTCATGGTCACGGCGGCGGCGTACCAACTGCTGCTCGGCCGCCACACCGGCAGCGACGACGTGGTGATCGGCTGCCCGGCGACCGGGCGGAACCGGCCCGAACTGGAGCCCCTGATCGGTCTGTTCGTCAACTCGCTGCCCCTGCGCACCGACCTCACGGGCGCGCCGGCCTTCGGGGAACTGCTGGACCGGGTGCGCGAGACCACCCTGGACGCGTTCGCTCACCAGGACCTGCCGTTCGAGCGGCTGGTCGAGGAGGTGGCCCCGCCGCGCGACATCGGGCGCAACCCGATCGTGCAGGCGTGGTTCGACCTGTTCACCCCGGGGTGCCGGCTGCGCGTCGAGGGAGCCGCGACCGAACGGCTCGTCCCCGACTGGACCACGACCAGGTTCGACGTCGAACTGCGCCTCGCCGAGGAGGACGACGGCGGCCTGTCGGGCGAACTGGTCTACGCGAGCGACCTGTTCGAACGCTCGACCATGGAGGTGTTCGCGGAGCAGTACGCGGCCCTGGTCGCCTCGGTCGCCGAGGCCCCCGGTCTGCCGGTGAGCGAGCTCGCCGCGGTCGCTCCGGGGGAGCGCGAGCGGCTGCTGACCGACTTCAACGGCAGTGCGCTGACCGGCGTCGATCCCCGGGCCACCGTGGTCGGCCGGTTCGCCGAACAGGCGCGCCGCACCCCGGACGCGCCGGCGTTGATCGCCCACGGCAGCCGGTGGACGTACCGCGAGATCGACGAGCGGGCCGAGCGCATGGCCGCCGCGCTGCGCGGGCGCGGCATCGGCGTGGAGTCCCGGGTCGCGGTCTGCCTGCCGCGCACGGCGGACCTCCCCGTCACCCTCCTCGCGGTCGCCAGGGCGGGCGCGGCCTACGTCCCGCTCGACCCCGAGCACCCGGCACAGCGGCTGCGGCTGCTCGCGGCGGACTCCGGCGCCGCGCTGGTCGTCACCTCGCGCACCTCCGGCACCGACTGGCCGGCGCCCGTCGTGACCGTGGCCGACCTCGACGCGCCGGCCGACACAGCGCACCCGCACGCCCCGGCCGAGGCGCACGCCGGGCCGCACGTCGTGGGCCCGGCGAACGCGCTGTACGTCGTCCACACCTCGGGGTCGACCGGACGGCCCAAGGGCGTGGTGATGCACCACGGTCCCACGGCGCGCCTGATGCACTGGGCCGCGCAGCGGTACGCGTCCGCGCCCGTCGCCCTCCAGTACTTCCCGGTCACCTCGGACGTGTGCAGCTACGAGCTGTGGTCGACCTGGTGGACCGGGGGCACGGTGGTGCTCGCCGACGAGCGCGACCGGTTCGACGCCGCCCGGCTGGCCGCGCTGATCGAGACCCACCGGATCACCACCGTCCTGGTGCCCGGCACGGTGCTGAACGAGCTGGCCGCGCACCACCCCGAGCGCCTCGGGACCCTGACGGAGGTCGTCACCACCGGCGACCGGCTGGTCGTCACCGACGCGATCCGCGCCCTGGGCGTGCGCGTGGACAACCAGTGGGGTTCCACCGAGGTGAACGTGGTCACCGCGGGCCGGCTGAGCCCGCCGGCGGCGGACTGGCCCACCCTGCCCGGCATCGGCGCCCCCGTCTCCGAGGCGCGGATCTACGTGCTGGACGACCGGATGCGTCCCGTGCCCACCCGGGTGCCCGGCCATCTGTACGTCGGTGGTCCGCCCCTGGCCCGGGGCTACCTCGGACGCCCCGGCCTGACCGCCGCGTCCTTCCTGCCCGACCCGTTCGCGAACGAGCCGGGCGCGCGCATGTACCGGACGGGCGACCGGGGCCGGTGGCGGCCCGACGGCACCCTGGAGTTCCTCGGCCGTGCCGACTTCCAGCTGAAGGTGCACGGCTACCGCGTGGAACCCGGGGAGATCGAGACCGCCCTGGAAGCCCATCCCCAGGTCGCCCGCGCCGCCGTCAGCGCCCCCTCCGACGGCACCGGCACCCGGCTCGTGGCACACCTTCAGGCACCGGGCGTCGACGTCGGGGCGCTGCGGGACTGGCTGGGGGAGCGGCTGCCCGCGCACCTGACGCCGCAGGACTTCGTCGTGCTCGACGCGCTCCCGACCACGGCCACCGGCAAGATCGACCGGGGTGCGCTTCCCGCGCCGGAGCGGAGCCCGTCGGACACCGCGCCGCGCCACGACGTCGACGAGCGGATCGCCGGGATCTGGGGGGAGCTGCTCGGCCACCGGGACTTCGGGATCCACGACGACTTCTTCGCCCTGGGCGGCCACTCGCTGCTGTGCGTCGAGGTGCTCCATCGCGTCGGCCGTCTCTTCGACGTCGACCTGGCGCTGCGCGTGATGTTCACCCACCGCACGGTGGCCCGGCTCGCGGACGCCGTGGCGGCGGCCAGGGCCTCGCACCGCGCCGCGCCGGCCGCGGGGCGCTCCGGCGGGACCCAGGTGCCCTCGTTCGCCCAGCGGCGCCTGTGGTTCCTGGAGCGGCTCCAGCCGGGACTGCCGGCCTACCTGGTGCCCTTCGCCCACCGGCTGCGTGGGCCGCTCGACGTCGACGCGCTGCGCCGGGCCTTCTCCGGCGTCCTGGAACGGCACGAGGCGCTGCGCGGCCGCTTCCACGAGGACGACGGCGAACCGGTCGTGGTGCCCGGGCCGGCGGTGCCCCTCGAGGTCGTCGGCCTGGACGGCGCCGCCGATCCGGTGCGGGCGGCCGAGGAGCACGTGTCCCGCGACGCGGTCACGCCGTTCGACCTGGCCGGCGGCCCGCTGGTCCGGGCGACGCTCCTGCGGCTGGCCCCGGACGACCACGTCCTGTCGGTGGTCGTGCACCACGCGGTGTTCGACGGCCTGTCCCGGCAGATCTTCGCCCGTGAGCTGGCGGCCGCCTACCAGGGGCACGAACTGCCCGGACTGCCCGTGCGGTACGCCGACGTCGCGGCCCGGCAGCACGAGGACCTCGCCGGGGACGCCTACGCCGAGCACGCCGCCCACTGGCGCAAGGCCCTGGCGGACGCGCCCCCGGCGCTGGAACTGCCCACCGCCCGGCCGCGCCCGCCCGTGCCGTCCTACCGCGGCTCCGTGGTCGGGTTCACCGTGGGGCGCGAGACCGCGCGGGGCCTGCGCGAGCTGGCCCGGTCCCGCGGGGCCACGCCGTTCATGACGGCGCTCGCCGCCTTCCAGGTGGTGCTGGGCCGCTCCGCCGGTGTGGACGACGTCGTGGTCGGCTGCCCCGTGGCCGGCCGCCACCGACCGGGCACGGACCGGCTCATCGGCTTCTTCGTGAACCTGCTGCCGCTGCGTGCCGACCTGTCGGCCGACCCGGGCTTCGGCGAACTGCTGGACAGGGTCCGCGAGGACACTCTGGAGGCGTTCGTCCACCAGGACCTGCCGTTCGAGCAGCTCGTGGAGGAACTGGCACCGCCCCGCGACCTCGGCCGCAACCCGATCGTCCAGGTGTGCTTCCAGCTGTTCGACGGGGAGGCACCCGACGGGCTCGCCCTGCCGGGTCTGACCGTCTCGCCGTTCGACGGCCCGGGCACGGTCACCCGGTTCGACCTCGAGATGCACCTGACCGCACGCGAGGACGGCACGCTGGCCGGAGAACTCGTCTACGCGACGTCCCTGTTCGACGACGCCACGATGCGACGGCTGGCCGAGCACTACACGACCCTGCTGACCGCGGTCGTGCGCACGCCCGAGGCGCGCGTCCGCTCCCTGCCGATGGCCGGTGCCGCCGAACGCGACCTGGTCGTGCGCACACGGAACCGGACCCGTACCGGGGGCCCGGCGGACGCGGAGGCCCTGGGCGCGACGATCGCCGAGGCGTTCGAACGGCAGGCGGCACGCACCCCGGACGCGCCCGCCCTGGTGCACGGCGCCGAGCGGCTGACGTACGCACGGCTCGACGAGCGCGCCGGCCGGGTCGCCGGGCTGCTCGCGCCCCACGGCCCCGGAGAGGTCGTCGCGGTGCTGCTGCCCCGGGGCGCGGACCTGGTGGTGTCGCTGCTGGGAGTGCTGAAGACCGGTGCGGCCTACCTCCCCGTGGACCCGGACCTGCCGGCGGAGCGCATCGGCTTCATGCTCGCGGACGCCGGCGCGGTGACGGTGCTGACCGTTCCCGGACTGGCGCACCTGGTGCCCGGCACGCGGCCCACGACGCTGCTGCGGCCGGACGGGCCGGCGGCGAACCCGGCGCGCCGGGCGGCCGGCGGTCTCCACGCGGCGTACGTCCTGTACACGTCCGGCTCGACCGGGCGTCCCAAGGGCGTCGTGGTGACCCACGCCTCGCTGCTCAACCTCGTCCGGTGGCACCTCGGCACCTACGCCCTCGGGCCCGGCGACACGGTCAGCCAGACCGCGAGCCCGTCCTTCGACGCGGCGGGCTGGGAGATCTGGCCGGCCCTGCTGTCCGGAGCCTGTCTGGACGTCCCGGACGACGAGACCGTGGGCTCGCCGGAAGCCCTCGCCGGCCACTTCGCCCGAGCGGGGACGACGATCGCCTTCGCCCCCACCCCGCTCGCGGAGGCCCTCCTGGACCTGCCGGCGGCGCACGGCACCGCCCTGCGGGCGCTGCTGACCGGCGGCGACGTGCTGCGGCCCCGGCCGGGCGCGGACGACGGCCTCCCGGTGGTCAACCACTACGGACCCACCGAGAACACGGTGGTGGCGACGGCGACCGGGCCGCTCACCGCGCCCTGGGAGCTGCCGCCCATCGGATCGCCCATCGCCGGCGTCACCGCGTACGTGCTGGACGAGGCCCTGTGCCCGGTGGGCGTCGGCGTGCCCGGCGAGCTGTACCTGGGGGGCGCGGGCGTCGCCCGGGGCTACGCCGGCAACCCGGCCCTCACCGCGGAACGGTTCGTGCCGGACCCGTTCGGCGGGGAGCCGGGCGCCCGGCTGTACCGGACGGGAGACGTGGCGCTGTGGCTGGAGGACGGCGGCCTGCGGTTCCTCGGCCGGGCCGACGACCAGATCGCGATCCGCGGCTACCGCGTCGAACCCGGCGAGATCGAGGCCGCGCTGCTCGCCCATCCCCGGGTGGGCGGAGCGGCGGTGGCCGCCGCGCAGTCGCCGAACGGACGGCAACTCGTGGGATACGTCGTCCCGGCCGGCGAGACGCCCAGTCCCGGCGAACTGCGCGCCCACCTCGCCGCCGTGCTGCCCCGTCACATGGTGCCGTCGGCCTTCGTGTTCCTCGCGGAACTCCCCCTGACGGTGAGCGACAAGGTCGACCGGCGGGCCCTGCCCGAGCCGGAGTGGACGGGCGGCGAGGCGGTCCGTCCGCGCACCGCGACCGAGGAGGCCGTCGCCGGCATCTGGGCCGAAGTGCTCGCCGTCCACGACGTCGGCGTCCACGACGACTTCTTCGACCGGGGCGGGCACTCGCTGCTGGCCACCAAGGTGATCACCCGGATCGACGAAGCCTTCGGCGTGCGGCTCCCGCTCCGGGCGCTGTTCGAGCACCGCACCGTCGCCGAGCTCTCCGACGTGGTCGAGGCGGCCGTGCGCGCCGAGATCGACGCCATGTCGGAGGAGGAGGTCGCCGAGGAACTGCGGTGAGCGTCCGACCGACCAGCCCGTCCGCTGCCCGGAACTGGGGTCATTGATGGAGACGACATTCGCGGCGATGCCGCAACGCTACGCAGTACCGTACTCACCCGTCGGAAGCAGGCTGGACGAGAGCGACGTCGCGGCCGTGCGCGAGGTGATGCTCTCGGAGTCCACCCTGTCCCAGGGGCTGGTCCGGGAGCGGTTCGAGGCGGCGTTCGCCGAGCACATCGGAGTGCGGCACGCGCTGTCGGTGACCAGCGGCACGGTCGCCCTGGAGCTGGCGATCCACCTGCTGGACCTGATGCCGGGCGACGAGGTGATCACCACCCCGCAGACCTACCAGGCCACCGTCCAGCCGCTGCTCGACCGCGACGTGCGGGTCCGGTTCGCCGACATCGACCCGGCGACGGCGAACATCGACCCGCAGCGCGTCGCCGAGCTGGTCACGCCCCGCACCCGGGCGATCGTCCTGGTGCACTACGGCGGTCTGCCCGCCGACATGGACACGCTGATGAACGTGGCGCGCGAGCACGACCTGGTCGTCGTGGAGGACGCCGCCCACGCGCTGGGCAGCGTCCTGCACGGCCGCAGACCCGGCGGCATCGGCCACCTCGGCTGCTTCAGCTTCCACTCCAGCAAGAACATCACCACCCTCGGCGAGGGCGGGATGATCACCACCGACCGGGACGACTGGGCCGAGCGGTTGAGGCGCGTGCGGGGCAACGAGGCCGACATGGTGCTGACGCCCCGGCACGGAGGATTCGCCGGGAGGAGCGGTCCGCCGCCCGGCGCGCTCTACCCGGGCGAGGCGTACACGCACGACTGCCTGCGTTTCCGGCGCGCCGGCACCAACGCGACCCTGAGCGAGGCCGCCGCGGCCGTGGGCCTCGTGCAGCTGGGGAAACTGCCCGGGCTGGTCGCGCGCCGGCAGGCCGTCGCCGCGCGGTTGACGGCGGAGCTGGCCGAGTCCGACCCGGTGCGCGTCCCGGCCGTGCCGGCCGGCGTCGAGCACGCCTTCCACCTGTTCACCTTCTCGGTCGATCCCGCGCGCGTCGACCGGGACGAGCTGGTCCGCTGCCTCGCCGCCCAGGGCGTCGAAACGTATCTGCGGTACTTCCCGCTGCACCTGTTACCGGAGTGGCGGGCCCGAGGACACGGCTACGGCGAGTGCCCGGCGGCCGAACGGTCCTGGTTCCTGGAGCACATGAACCTGCCCTGCCACCCCGGGCTGTCCGACACCCAGGTCGAGTTGCTGGCGACCGCGCTCGGCTGCGCCCTCACCAAGGTCACCCGCAGGTGACACACCGAGGACCGACGAAGGGACATGCCATGGCAGCATCCACACCCGTCCACTACGACATCGTGGTCGTCGGCGGCGGCCCGGTCGGGCTCGCCGCGGCCGAGGCCGGTGCCCGCCGGGGGCACACGGTGCTGGTCCTGGAGCAGTACGACATCCTGCACGAGCACGGCAGCTCCGGCGGCGCCGAACGGCAGTGGCGGCTGCAGTACGCGCAGGAGGACCTGGCGCGGCTCACCCTGGAGACCCTCCCGCTGTGGACGCGGCTGGAGCAGGCCGGCGGACGCCGGCTGGTGCACCGCACCGGCAGCCTGTGGTTCGGCGACACGGCCACCTCCACCAACGAGGGACAGGTGAAGGCGGCCGTGGAGGTCCTCGAGCGGATCGGCGTGCCGTACGAGTGGCTGACGGCCAAGGAGATCGAGCGGCGCTACCGGTTCGCCCGGCTGCCGGGGCACTACGAGGGGTTCTTCCAGCCGGACGGCGGCATGGTCGACGTGCGGGCCACCCTGTGGCTGCTGTACGAGCAGGCACGCGCGGCCGGCGCCCACGTCCGGGACCGGGAGCCGGTCCTGGAACTCGCCCCCGACGACGACGGCGTCACCGTGCGCGGTGAGCACGGCGTCTACCGCGCCGACCACGTGATCGTCGCCGCCGGCGCCTTCTCCGCGCCCCTGCTGCGACCGCTCGGCATGCACTTCGACGTCGAGCTGTACGAGATGTCCACGGCGTACTTCCGCAGCGTCGACCCGGACTTCGACTACCCGACCTGGTTCGCCTTCCAGCGGCCCACCGAGGAGGACACCAACCTCTTCTACGGCTTCGGCCGGCTGCCGTGGGCGACGGGCGACCTGGTCAGGGTGGCGCCCGACTTCGAGGTCGACGCGTTCGAGGACGCGTACGCGGCCGGCCGCACGGCCGATCCCGGTCACGTGAAGCGCACCGCGGACTGGGTCGCCGAGCACATGCCGGCGCTCGACCCGACTCCACTGCACCCGGACACCTGTCTGATCGCCCTGCCGAAGGACCCGGCCCGCCAGTTCTATTTCGGCCACGCGCCCGACACCGTTCCCGGCGCCCGGCGCCTGGTCGTGCACGGCGCCGGCTGGGGCTTCAAGTACATCCCGCTGCTGGGCCGGGCCTGCGTGGAGCTCGCGCTCGACGGACGCACCGGCTACGACCTCTCCCGCTTCGCCTTCTGAGGCTCCCGTTCCGGGCCCCTGCCCCGAACCCCACCCTCCGCTCCCCCCGCTCCGCGAAAGGACCCACGGCAATGTTGCGTGTCATCAACGGCGAGACCGTCCGGTCGCTCTACTCGGGCGCCGACGCGCTGCCCGCCATGGAGCGCGCGTTGACCGCGTTCAGCGACGGCTCGGCCTACCAGCACCCGCGGATCACCATCGAGCCGCCCGGCCACGGGGGCATGGCGCTGCTGATGCCCGCCGCGTCCGGGGACACCCTCGGACTGAAGCTGCTCAGCATGTTCCCCCGGGCGGCCGAGAAGGGCCTCGCCAACGTCCAGGGCCTGGTCATCCTGGTGGACGCCGTGCACGGTGAGCCGCTGGCACTGATCGACGGCATCTCGGTCACCGAGATCCGGACCGCGGCCGTGACCGCCCTGGCCACCGACCGGCTGGCCCGGGAGGACGCCACGACGCTCGGCGTGATCGGCGCCGGCGTGCAGGCCCGCGGACATCTGCAGGCCCTGGCCGAGGTGCGGCCGTGGAAGCGGGTGCGCCTCTACAGCCGTACCGCCGGGCGCGCGCGTGAGCTGGTCGACTGGGCGCGCGGCACGGGACTGCCCACCGAGGTGGTGGACTCCGCCTCCGCCGCGACCGAGGGCGCCGAGGTGATCTGCACCGTCACCTCCGCGTGCGCACCGGTGCTGGCCGACGCCGACGTCTCCGGCGAGGGCGTCCACATCAACGCCGTCGGGGCGTTCGGGCCGACCTGCCGCGAGCTGCCCTCCGAACTCGTCACCCGCGCCCGGATCTTCGTCGACAGCCGGCAGGCCGCGCTGGCCGAGGCCGGTGACCTGATGATCCCCATCCAGGAGGGCGTCATCGACGAGAAGGCCGTCCAGGGCGAGCTCGGCGAAGTGCTCGCGGGGGCCGCGGGACGGATCGGCGACGAACTGACCGTCTTCAAGTCGCTGGGCCTGCCGATCGAGGACGTGGTGGCCTGCGCGGAGATCTACCGACGTGCCGTCGAACGCGACGCCGGGGACGTGCTCCGCTTCCCCTGAGCCCGAAAGGCATTCCCATGACACCACCGCGCACTCTCTCCCTGCTTCCCCGCGCGCCCCGCTCCGGTGCCCGCCGCAGACCCTTGCTGTGCCTGCCGTACGCGGGCGGCGGAAGCCGGTCGTACGACAGCTGGCAGCATCTGCTGCCGCAGGCCGTGGACGCGCAGACGCTGCGGCTGCCCGGGCGCGAGAGCCGGGCCGCCGATCCGGTGCCCGGCGATCTGCGCGCCCTCGCGGGGGAGATCGCCGACGAACTCGGCCCCCACCTCAACGGGCCGTTCGCCCTGTTCGGGCACAGCATGGGCGCGATCCTGGCCTACGAACTCGCCCAGCACCTGCGGGCCCGGTTCGGCCTTTCCCCGCACTGCCTGTTCGTCTCCGGCAGCCGGCCGCCGGACCGGCTGGTCACGGGCCGGCAGTACTCGCGGATGGACGACGGGACGCTGCGCGCGGCGCTCGAGGCCATGGGCGGCACGGATCCCGAGGTGCTCGCCGACCCGGAGCTGTGGCACCTGGTCGAGCCGGTCATCCGCGCGGATCTGATCATGAGCGACCACTACACGCACCGTCAGGCCGAACCGTTGTCCTGCCCCGTCGTCGCCTACGGATCCAAGGAGGACGTCGATCTGGACGGGGAGTCCCTGGAGGCGTGGCGGGCCCGCACCACCGGCCCGTTCACCTCCCGCGTCTTCCCCGGTGACCACTTCTACTTCCGCCGGTGGCCCGAGGGTCTCGTCATGGACCTGAGCAACCGGCTTTACGAGCACATGATCGAGGTGGACGGATGACGGCCGCGACCGCGACGGGATCGCTCGCGCGGCGGCTGGCGCACGATCTGGCCACCGACTTCGGGCCGTTCCACGGCACACCGTGCGGCATCCTCGCCCCCCTCTACCGGGCTCTGGAGGAACGGCCGGGGCTGCTCACCGTGGCGCGCGAGGACAACGCCGTCGGGGTGGCGGCGGGGGCCGCGCTGGCCGGGGCCTCCCCGGTGGTGCTGATGCAGAACTCCGGGCTGGGGCAGTCGGTCAACGCCCTGGCCTCGCTCGTCGTCCCGTACGGGATTCCCATGCTGCTGGTCGTGAGCCTGCGCGGGGTGGACCCCGACCCGACCCCGGAGAACACCGCGATGGGACGCCTCACCGAACCGCTGCTGGCCTCGCTCGGCATCGAGTGCTCGACGCTGACCGACCCGGTCGAACTGGGCCGGCTGCGGCACGTCGTGCACGTCGAACGCCGGGCAGCGGCCCTTCTCGTCCCCCCGCCGGCCTTCGGGTGGCGGGCATGAACAAGACCGAGGCCGTCGCCGCCGTACTGGCGGCGACCACGACGGAGCCGATCGTCTACACCACCGGGTACGCCTGCCGCATCGCACGGCATCTCGACGACCGGCCCAGTCACTTCTACATGACGGGCTCCATGGGCCTGGCCTCGTCCATCGGCATCGGCATCGCGCGCCGGACCCGCCGTACGACCGTCGTGGTCGACGGGGACGGCAGCGTGCTGATGAATCCGGTCGGCCTGGCGACCGCGGGCGCGCTGCCCGACCTTCCGTTGGCGCACATCGTCCTGGACGACGGGTGCTACGCCTCCACCGGCGGACAGGCCGTGCCGTCCCGGCGTGCCGATCTGCGCGCCTGGGCCATGGCGTGCGGCTACGCCCGGGCGGTCGGGACCGACGACGCGGCGCGGTTCGCCGGCCTGGTGCGCGCCGCGGTCGCGGGGTGCACGGCGCCGGTGCTGGTGCTGGCCCGGCTGACGTCGGCCGACCAGCCCGTGCCCGGGCGGGTCGAGGAGGATCTGGCGGAGCACGCCCGCCGCTTCGGCCGCCATCTGGCGCCGCGCGGCTGAGCGGGCGGCCGCGTGTGCCGCTCGCCGCCGGGGACGCGCCCGCACGGTGGAGACACCTGACCGAAACCGTCCACCGGCACACTCCTGTGCGCACGGTGTGATCCGTATCCTTGCGCGCATCCGGGGTGCCGCCCGCCGCACGAACCGCCTCGCACAGGGCGTGTGTTGGCGCTTGCACCCGCACAACGAGCAAGGGGAACACATGAGTTGGGGTCCAGGTCGCGTGCTGCGCGACCGCAACGTCGCGTTCTACTTCAGTGGCGTGGTGATCTCGAGCTTCGGCAGCTCGGCGATGGCCCTCGCGGCCGGCGTATGGGCCAAGGCGCTGACGGGGTCGGACAGTCTGGCCGCCCTGACGACGTTCTGCGTGTGGGCCCCGATGCTGTTCGGCCCGGTCATCGGCACGATCGCCGACAGGTTCCGCAGGCGGCCGCTGCTGATCTGGTCGCACCTGGCCATGGCCGCCCTGCTGCCCGCCCTCGTCGTGGTCGACTCCGAGGACCGGGTGTGGATCCTGTTCACCGTCCTGATCGTGTACGGCGTCAGTACCGTGCTGATGGACGCCGCCGAGGCCGCGATGGTCGCTTCCGCGGTGCCCGAGGAGTTACGCGGCGACTTCAACGGCCTGCGCCTGACGGCCAACGAGGGCATGAAGCTCCTCGCCCCGCTGCTGGGCGCGGGCCTGTTCGTCCAGTTCGGCGGTCCGGCCGTGGCCCTGCTCGACGCGGTGACGTTCGCCCTGGCGGCCCTCACGTTCACCCTGATGCGGGTCCGCGAACCCCGGCCCACGCGCTCGCGGGAGCAGCCGTGGAGCGCCCAGATCTCCGAGGGCGTCCGCTTCCTGCGCCGGCACCCCGTCCTGTGGCGCCTGGTCCTGGCCGGCGCCGTCACCATGGGCATGGCCGGCATCAACGGTGCCTCGGTGTACGCCGTGGTGGATTCCGGTCTGCACCGCGAGCCCGCCTTCGCCGGCGTGCTCTACGCCGTGCAGGGCGCGGGCTCCGTCCTGAGCGGCATGGTCACCGGCACCCTGCTGCGCCGCATCCCCGAACGCGTCTTCACCGCCGCCGGCATCGCCCTGTTCGCACTCGGCGTCGCACTGCGTGCGGTGTCCTCCACGCCCGTGGTCCTGGCCGCGAGCGTCATGATCGGCGCGGGCCTGCCGTGCGTGCTCATCGCCGCCATGACCGCCGTCCAGCGCGAGACCCCGAGCGAGCTCCTGGGACGGGTGGCGGCCACCGCCAACACGCTGCTCCTCGCGCCCAACGCCATCACCCTGGCGGTGGGTTCCGGCCTGCTCGCCTTCGTCGACCACCGGATCCTCGTCGTCGCCGCGGGCCTCGTGGCGGTCGGCGCCGCACTCGGCCTCCTGGCCGGCGGCGCCCGGGACGGCGGTGCGGAGCCCGAGCCGGAACGCGCCACGGACCTCGAGTCCGTCGAGGCGGTCAAGGCGCCGGGCGACGGCGACCGGCCCCCGTCCGAGTGACACCCGCGGCCGTGCCCTCGTCGCCGGCCGCGCTCCGGACCGGGCGACGAGGGGCCGCTCCCGGGCCGCCGGGAGTTCCGGCGGCGCCGCCCGTTGGAGCGGGAGGGACGGGAGCCGTTAGGTTGGGACCGGCCGTGTGAGATCTCGTGAGGGATGAGAGGGTCTGACGGGTGAGCGAGACACCACCGAACACCCTGCAATACCGTTTCGACGGGCCAGAAGACGCACCTGTCCTGATCCTGGGGCCCTCGCTGGGCACCACCTGGCACATGTGGGACCGGCAGGTTCCCGAGCTGGCGCAGCAGTGGCGGGTCTTCCGTTTCGATCTGCCCGGACACGGGGGTGCCCCGGCCCACGCGGCGGGCTCCGTCGCCGACCTCACCGCGCGCCTGCTGGCCACCCTCGACGGACTCGGTGTGCAGCGCTTCGGCTACGCGGGCTGCGCGTTCGGCGGCGCCGTCGGCATCGAGCTGGCCCTGCGGCATCCCGAGCGCCTGGCCTCCCTCGCGCTGATCGCCGCCTCGCCGCGCTTCGGCACGGCCGACGAGTTCCGGCAGCGCGGCGTGATCGTCCGGACGAACGGGCTGGACCCGATCGCCCGCAGCGCTCCCGAGAGATGGTTCACCGGAGGGTTCGCCGCGGCCCAGCCCGCGATCACCGAGTGGGCCGTGCAGATGGTGCGGACCACCGACCCCGGCTGCTACATCGCCGCGTGCGAGGCGCTCGCCGCGTTCGACGTGCGGGGCGAACTCGGGCACGTCGGCGTGCCGACCCTGGTCCTCGTCGGCTCCGACGACCAGGTCACCGGCCCCGCCGAGGCCCGCACCCTGGTCGCCGGCATCCCCGACGCCCGCCTCGCCGTCGTCCCCGGCGCCTCCCACCTGGTCCCGGTCGAGCAGCCCGCGGCCGTCACCGACCTGCTGGTGCGGCACTTCGCCACCGCCTGGCAGGCCGCCCACGACGCCTCCACGGGCCAGATCCCCGTCCCGCCCGCCGTCCACGCCGCCGCCCACGCCGCGCCCGCCGGCTCCGCGGCCCCCGTCCAGCCCGCGCTGGCCGCCGCTCCCGTACCGGTGCAGGCCGCCCCCGTACCGGCACAGGCCGTGCCCGTGCCGCCGCAGGCCGTCCCGGTGCCGCCGCAGGCCGCGCCCGTGCCGCCGAGGACCGTGCCCGTCGCCGAGATCGCCCCGGCCCTCGTACCGCCGCAGACGCACGCGCAAGGGCGGCCGGACCCGTACGACGCGGGGCTCAAGGTCCGCCGCGAGGTCCTCGGCGACGCGCACGTCGACCAGGAACTGGCACAGGCGGACGAGTTCTCCGGGGACTTCCAGGAGCTCCTCACCCGGTACGCCTGGGGCGAGGTCTGGGACCGGCCCGGACTGGACCGCCGCACCCGCAGCTGCGTCACCCTCACCGCCCTGGTCGCCGGCGGTCACCTGGACGAACTCGCCTTCCACGTCCGGGCCGCCCTGCGCAACGGCCTCACCCCGGGCGAGATCGCCGAAGTGCTGCTCCAGGCCGCCGTCTACTGCGGCCTGCCGGCCGCGAACAGCGCCTTCCGGGTGGCGCAGCGGGTCGTCCGGGAGGAGACCACGCCGCCGGAGTGAGCGGGCCCGGGGCCGTTCGCGCGACCGTGAGGCGCGGCGGCAGGATGGGGACATGAGGTTCACCAAGAAGTCGCACTCCTGCGTCCGCCTCGAGAAGGACGGGCGGACGCTCGTCCTCGACCCCGGCGGATTCAGCGAGGAGGACGCCGCCCTCGGCGCGGACGCCCTCCTCGTCACCCACGAGCACCCCGACCACTTCGACGAGGCGCGGCTGCGCGCCGCGATGGAGAGCAACCCGGCCGCCGGTATCTGGACCCTGAAGTCCGTCGCGGAGAGGATCTCCGCGGCGTTCCCGGGCCGCGTGCACACCGTCGGCCACGGCGACACCTTCACCGCCGCCGGCTTCGACGTCCAGGTCCACGGCGAGCTGCACGCGGTGATCCACCCGGACATCCCGCGCGTCACCAACATCGGGTTCCTCGTCGACGGGGGCGCGGTCTTCCACCCCGGCGACGCCCTCACCGTCCCCGGCCACCCCGTCGAGACGCTGATGCTGCCCGTCATGGCCCCCTGGAACAAGATCTCCGAGGTCATCGACTACGTCCGGGAGGTGAGGCCGCGGCGCGCCTACGACATCCACGACGCCCTCCTCACCGACCTCGCCCGCCCCATCTACGACCGCCAGATCGGGCAGCTCGGCGGCTCCGAGCACCTGCGGCTGACCCCGGGGGAGTCGGTGCCGCTGTGAGCGGCCGGACGCCCGGCACCGGCCGGGACCGGGTTGTCGGTCCCGCCCGGTAGGTTGGGAGCCATGCGCATCGCCACCTGGAACGTGAACTCGATCACCGCCCGCCTGCCGAGGCTGCTGGCCTGGCTGGAGAGCAGCGGCACCGACGTGCTGTGCCTCCAGGAGGCCAAGGTCGCCGAGGAGCAGTTCCCGTTCGACGCGCTGCGCGAGAAGGGCTACGAGGCCGCCGTGCACGCCACCGGTCGGTGGAACGGCGTGGCGGTGCTCTCCCGGGTGGGTCTGACGGACGTCGTCAAGGGCCTGCCCGGCGACCCGGGCTACGAGGGCGTGCAGGAGCCCCGCGCGATCTCGGCCACCTGCGGCCCGGTCCGCGTCTGGTCGGTCTACGTGCCGAACGGCCGCGAGGTGGAGCACGCCCACTACGCCTACAAGCTCCAGTGGTTCGAGGCGCTGCGCGCGGCCGTCGAGGGCGACGCGGCCGGCGCCCGGCCGTTCGCCGTGATGGGCGACTACAACGTGGCACCGACCGACGACGACGTCTACGACCGCGCCGCCTTCGAGGGCTCCACCCACGTCACCCCCTCCGAGCGCGCCGCCCTCGCCTCCCTGCGCGAGGTCGGCCTGACCGACGTGGTGCCGCGCCCGCTGAAGTACGACCACCCCTACACCTACTGGGACTACCGCCAGCTCTGCTTCCCCAAGAACCGCGGCATGCGCATCGACCTGGTCTACGGCAACGAGCCGTTCGCCAAGGCCGTCACCGACTCCTACGTCGACCGCGAGGAGCGCAAGGGCAAGGGCGCCTCGGACCACGCGCCGGTCGTCGTCGACCTGGACGTGTAGCAGGCTCCGCACCTCGTCCGGCCCGCGTGCCCTGTGGTGCGCACGGCGGTACGAATGTCAGTCTGGGGGGATGCGCATCCCCTTCCTGGGCAAGCGGCGCGAACCCGCCCCGGTCCACGACCCGGCCGGCATCGCCGAGCTGCTCGCCGACTGTGATCTGCTCCGCTCGCAGGCGTTGCGGGAGGGGATCGGGCTGGACGACTCAGAAGCCTCGCTGGCCCGGCTCGACCAGATGCTCCCGCGCTGGCGCGCCGACGAGGAGATCATGGTCTGGCTGGGCAACGACGCCGGTCTGTACCTCGGGACCGTGATCGTGCGCACGGTGCCCGGTGCCGCCTGGGCCATCCGGGCGGACGGGCAGCCGGTCGTCCGGCTCGGCTCGGGCCGCGAGTTCGACGTGGTGGCGTCCGGCTGCGCCTGGGCGGCGGACGGCGTCCCCGAGCTGTCGCAGCTGTACGCCGAGGTCGCGGAGCCCTGACGCGGGGACACGGCCGAACCGGTGGCTCAGGCCCGGTGCGAGGTGCGGGGCGAGGGTGCCGGCGCCGGCAGCGGGCTCGTCGCCGCCCGGGTCACGTCCCCGACGAGCTCGACGACGTCCGGGCCGTACGCCTGCGAGTTGACGACCTTCAGCAGCAGGACGAAGGAGTTCCTGCCGTGCTTGCGCGCCAGGCGCTCGTGGTGCCGGGCGAGGTAGCGCGTGGCGGCCTGGTTGGTGATCGCGCGCTGGCCGCAGAAGAGGAACGCCGGGCGGGCCTCGTGCCGGTCGCCGGCGGTGAGCCGGGCGAGCATGACGTACTCCGTGACACCCGGGTCCATGCGGTAGCGCTCGCCGCCGATCTGGAAGGCTGCCCGGTCCGGGCCCGGTTCCGGGTCGACGTTGATCCGCACCCCGGGCAGCATGGCCGCCATGTGGGCCACCATCCGCCGGTTCGACCCGGGGCCGCCCACGCAGAACTCCGTGCGCTCGCCGAAGCCCTGATGGACCGTGTCCTGGGTGACCACCTGCACGTGCGCGCCGCAGTCCTTGATCAGCGCGGACAGCTCCAGCAGCGCGAACACGTCGAAGCGGTGGACGGCCGGCTCGGAGGTGGCGGGGTCCCGGTTGACGACGAGCAGCGACTCGGCGTTCTCCGGCAGCCCGAAGAACGCCTGCTTGCGTCGGAGTCTCCGCTTCCAGAGATACGTGCGGGCGAGCCAGCCCAGCGCGGCGCTGATGCCGGCCGCGATCACACCCAGGACGATGTTGCGTACGTCATCGGTCATGGGCGCGCATGCTAGCGGTCGACGGGGTACTGGTGTTCCCCACGAGTCCCTGACGCGGCCATGACGATGATTTAAGCTGCCCGAACGGCCTTTCACTGGAGGTGCGGATGCGTCGCCCTGTCGCACGGAATCTGACGGTCCTGGCGGTCTCGGCCGCCGTGGTGTCGGTGGGGGCGGCGGCGCCACCCTCCGCGCAGCACAGACCCGCCACCCCGAAGACGCCGGTCGCCGTCGGCTACGGCGGGGCGGTCGCCAGTGTCGACCAGGACGCCTCGGCCGCCGGCATCGAGGTCCTGCGCGGCGGCGGCAACGCCGTGGACGCGGCCGTCGCCACCGCCGCCGCGCTCGGTGTCACCGAGCCCTACTCCGCCGGCATCGGCGGGGGCGGCTACTTCGTCTACTACGACGCCAAGTCCCGCACGGTGCGCACCATCGACGGCCGCGAGACCGCGCCGCTGACCGCCGACGAGACCCTGTTCACCGAGAACGGCAAGCCGCTCGCCTTCGCCGACGCCGTCACCAGCGGCCTCGCCGTCGGCACCCCGGGCACGCCCGCCACCTGGCAGACCGCCCTGGACCGGTGGGGCAGCCGGAAGCTGTCCTCGGTGCTCCGGCCCGCCGAGCGCCTGGCCCGCGACGGCTTCACCGTCGACGACACCTTCCGCTCCCAGACCGCCGCCAACGAACAGCGGTTCCGGCACTTCCCGGACACCGCCGAGCTGTTCCTGCCGGGCGGCGAACTCCCGGTCGTGGGCTCCACCTTCAAGAACCCCGACCTGGCCCGCACCTACAAGGAACTGGGCCGGGAAGGCGTGGACGCCGTCTACCACGGCGAGCTCGGCGAGGACATCGTCGCCACCGTCAACAAGCCGCCCGTGGACCCGGCCTCCGGCTGGAACGCCCGCCCCGGCGACCTGTCCGCCAAGGACCTCGCGGCCTACGAGGCCAAGCTCCAGGCCCCCACCAGGACCACGTACCGCGGCCTCGACGTCTACTCCATCGCCCCGTCCTCGTCCGGCGGCACCACGGTCGGCGAGGCCCTGAACATCCTCGAGCGCACCGACCTGTCGAAGGCGAGCAAGGCGCGCTACCTGCACCGCTTCATCGAGGCGAGCCGCATCGCCTTCGCCGACCGCGGACGCTGGGTCGGCGACCCGGCCTTCGAGGACGTACCGGCGAAGGAACTGCTGTCGCAGCGGTACGCCGACTCGCGGGAGTGCCTGATCCGGGACGACGCGGTGCTCACCAGCCCGCTCGCCCCCGGCGACCCCCGCCACCCGGCCTCCTGCGCGGGCCGGGGCACGGCGGCGCCGACGACGTACGAGGGCGAGAACACCACCCACCTGACGGTCGCCGACAAGTGGGGCAACGTCGTCGCCTACACGCTCACCATCGAGCAGACCGGCGGCAGCGGCATCACCGTGCCCGGCCGCGGCTTCCTGCTCAACAACGAGCTGACCGACTTCTCCTTCGCCCCCGCCAACCCGGCCGTCCACGACCCGAACCTGCCCGGCCCCGGCAAGCGGCCCCGCTCGTCGATCGCGCCGACGATCGTGCTGGACCGGCACCACCGGCCGGTCGTGGCGGTCGGTTCGCCCGGCGGCGCGACCATCATCACCACCGTGCTGCAGACCCTGACCGGCTTCATCGACCGCGGACTGCCGCTGGTGGACGCGATCGCCGCGCCCCGCGCCAGCCAGCGCAACGCCGCCCAGACCGAGCTCGAACCCGGTTTGTACGACAGCGGGTTGCGGGCCGAGCTGGAAGCCCTCGGGCACTCGTTCAAGCCCAACCCGGAGATCGGCGCGGCGACCGGTGTGCAGCGGCTGCCGGACGGCAGGTGGCTGGCCGCCGCCGAGAAGGTACGGCGCGGCGGCGGCTCGGCCATGGTGGTCAGGCCCGCGCGGTAGCGCGCGTCACAGCTCGGGGACGGGCCGCTCCGGCGTACGGAACGCCAGCCGCCCGTCCTCGACGTCGACCGTGACCCGGCCGCCCTCCTCGACGCGGCCGTCGAGCAGCAGCCGGGAGAGCTGGTTGTCCACCTCGCGCTGGATGGTGCGCCGCAGCGGCCTGGCACCGTACTCGGGCTGGTAGCCGCGCTCGGCGAGCCAGTCCACGGCCGCGTCGGTGAAGTCGACGGTGATGTCCTGCGCCCGCACCATGCGCCGGGTCTGCTCCAGCAGCAGGCTGGTGATCTGCCGCAGCTGCTCGCCGCTGAGCTGGCGGAAGACGACGATCTCGTCGATGCGGTTGAGGAACTCCGGCCGGAAGTGCTCGCGCAGCGGACGCAGCACCTGCTCGCGCCGGGCCTCCTCGTCCGCCTCGGACCCGCCGGCCCCGAAGCCGATGCCGGCGCCGCGCCGGGTGATCACGTCGGAGCCGAGGTTGCTGGTCATCACGACGACCGTGTTCGTGAAGTCCACCGTCCGGCCCTGCGAGTCGGTCAGCCGGCCGTCGTCCAGGACCTGGAGCAGGATGTTGAAGACGTCCGGGTGCGCCTTCTCCACCTCGTCCAGCAGGAGCAGCGAGTACGGGTGCCGGCGCACCACCTCGGTGAGCTGGCCGGCCTCCTCGTGCCCCACGTAGCCGGGCGGGGCGCCGACCAGGCGGCTGACGGTGTGCCGCTCCTGGTACTCGCTCATGTCGAGGCGCACCATGCGGTCCTCGCTGCCGAACAGGGCCTCCGCCAGCGCCCGGGCCAGCTCGGTCTTGCCGACGCCGGTCGGGCCGAGGAAGAGGAAGCTGCCGATGGGCCGGCCGGGGCTGGCGAGCCCCGCGCGGGAGCGCAGCACGGCGTCGGAGACGACACGGACCGCCTCCTCCTGGCCGACCACGCGTTCGTGCAGGTGCGACTCCAGACCGAGCAGGCGGTCCTTCTCCTCCTGGGTGAGGGCGCTGACCGGGATGCCGGTCTGCCGGGACACCACCTCGGCGATGGACTCGGTGCCGACCACCAGGCTCAGGCCCTCGTCGGCCTCGCCGCCGCCGTCCGCCTCGGTGATCCGCTGCTTCAGCTCGGTGATCCGGTCGCGCAGCTGCATGGCCTGCTCGTACTGCTCGTCCGCGACGGCCTGGTCCTTGTCCCGGACCAGCTGGTCGACCTCGCGCTCCATGGCCCGCACGTCCGTGCCCTTGGTGCGCGCCTGCAACCGGACCCGGGCGCCGGCCTGGTCGATCAGGTCGATCGCCTTGTCCGGCAGCCGCCGGTCGGTGAGGTAGCGGTCGGACATCTCCACGGCCGCCACCAGGGCCTCGTCGGTGTAGCGGACCTGGTGGTGCGCCTCGTAGCGGTCGCGCAGGCCGCGCAGGATCTCGATGGCGTCCGCGGTGGTGGGCTCGGGCACCAGGATCGGCTGGAAGCGGCGGGCGAGGGCCGCGTCCTTCTCGATCCGGCGGTACTCCTCCAGGGTGGTGGCGCCCACGATGTGCAGTTCGCCGCGGGCCAGGGCCGGCTTGAGGATGTTGCCGGCGTCCATCGAGCCGCTCTCGCCGCCGCCACCGGCGCCGACGACCGTGTGCAGCTCGTCGATGAAGATGATCAGCTGTTCCGAGTGGGCGCGGATCTCGCCCACGATGTTGTTCATCCGTTCCTCGAAGTCGCCCCGGTAGCGGGTGCCCGCGACCACGCCCGTCAGGTCCAGCGCGACCACCCGGCGCCCGAGCAGCACGTCGGGCACGTCGCCGTCGGTGATGCGCTGGGCGAGGCCCTCGACGATGGCGGTCTTGCCGACGCCCGCGTCACCGATCAGCACCGGGTTGTTCTTGCCGCGGCGGGAGAGCACCTCGACGGTCTGCTCGATCTCCTCCTCACGCCCGATCACCGGGTCGATCCGGCCCTGCTGGGCCAGGTCGGTGAGGTCGCGGCCGTACTTGTCCAGCGTCGGCGTGTTCGTGGACCGGGGGGTCTCCGCGCGGCTCTTGGCCGCCTCCGGCGTCTCCGCCGGCAGACCCGAGGGGGCGAACCGGGCCGCGTTCAGGATGTGCCCGGCGGCCGAGTCGGGGTTGGCGGCCAGGGCGCTGAGCACGTGCTCCGGGCCGATGTACCCGGTGCCGGTCGACCGGGCCAGCTCGTGCGCGTCCAGCAGGGCGCGCTTGACGGCCGGGGTCAGGGAGAGCGAGGTGGGCGGCGGTACCTCGCCCGGCGGGTGCTGCACCGGGCCGGTCCGCTCGTCGATCTGCGACGCCAGCGCGTCGGGGTCGGCGCCGGCCCGGCTCAGCAGGCCGCGGGTCGGCTCGGTGGCGAGCGCGGCCCGCAGCAGGTGCTCGGTGTCCAGGTCCCGGCTGCCGTGCTCGGCGGCGTACTGGGCGGCGCCGCGCACCAGCTCCCGGGCGGGCTGGCTGAGCAGCCGCCCGATGTCGATCTGCCTCGGCCTGGGCCCGCCGAAGAAACGCGCCAGGAATTCCGCGAACGGGTCGCCCTCCGGTCCCATGTAGCCGCTGCTCATCGTGTACGGACCTCCGCTGCATCGCTGATCGACGTGCCGGTGCCGGGTAACCCGGCCGGGGCGCGGTCATGCCCAACATGACACGTTCTGTTCCGGCGGGCATGTCCGGACCTCCGGGCCGGCGGAGGGGGACGGGGCCGGTTCCGGGCCGGGGGGCACGTGACGGCTAGGGCCGTTTCCCGAGGTGGGGACGCGTGCGCCGGGAGCCGCCCCGCGCGACGAGCGCCGCGGGCGGGTCCCCGGGGGCGCGGGGCCGTGGCGGCGGGTCGTTCCCCGGGGTGCGCCCGCTCTCCGGCGTGAGGCCCGCGCCCGTTCCCCGCCCGGCGCCCGATCCTCGGTGTGTGGCCCGCGTCCGTTTCCCGGTCGCGAGGCGGGGGCCGCTCCCCGGCACGGCGTCCTCCGTCAGGAACCGTGCGTCACAGGCCCTCCCGCGACGTCAGGACGCGCGGCCCCGCGTCCGTGATCGCCACCGTGTGTTCCACGTGCGCCGCCCGGGAGCCGTCGTTCGTGCGCAGGGTCCAGCCGTCCGCGGCGGCGTGCCACTCGTCCCGCCCGCTGCCGATCAGCATCGGCTCGATGGCGAGCACCATGCCGTGACGCAGCGGGAGCCCCCGTCCCGGCCGGCCCTCGTTGGGGACCTCCGGGTCCTCGTGCATGCGCCGGCCGATGCCGTGACCGCCGAATCCGTCCGGGACGCCGTACCCCGCGGCCCGGCACACCGAGCCGACGGCGTGCGCGATGTCCCCGATGCGGTTGCCCACGACGGCCTGGCCGACGGCCGCCGCGAGGGCACGCTCGGCGGCGTCGATCAGGGCCAGGTCCGCCGGGCGCGGGGTTCCCACGGTGAAGCTGATCGCCGAGTCGCCGGCCCAGCCGTCCAGCGTCGCCCCGCAGTCGAGGGAGACGAGGTCGCCGTCCCGCAGCCGGTAGCCGTCCGGGATGCCGTGCACGATCGCGTCGTTCACCGAGGCGCAGACGACCGCCGGGAAGGGCGTCGGCGCGAAGGAGGGCCGGTAGCCGAGGAAGGGTGAGGTCGCGCCGGCCTCCCGCAGCACCTCTCGGGCCACGGCGTCCAGCTCCAGCAGGGACACGCCCACGTCCGCGGCCTCCCGCGCGGCGGTCAGGGCGCGGGCGACGACCCGGCCGGCCGCGTGCATGGCATCGATCGATGTGTCCGTCTTCAGTTCCACCATGCCAATTACTATACCGGTATTTGAATTGGGTCCCTCGCGCCGGGCCGGTATTAGAATGACGGCATGGTGCGCACCCCCCTGACCCCGGAAGAACGCGAACGCGGCGAGCGGCTCGGGCGGCTGCTCCGCTCGGCCCGCGGCGACCGCACCATGACGGAGGTCGCCGCGCAGGCGGGCGTCTCCGCCGAGACCCTGCGCAAGATCGAAACCGGGCGGGCGCCGACACCGGCGTTCTTCACGGTGGCCGCGCTGGCCGCCGCCCTCGGCGTGTCCATGGACGAGCTCGTGGGGCAGTGCGCGCTCGTGGGCGCCTGACGACCGGGGCGCGCTGCCCGCCCGACGCCGACACACGAGCCCCACTCGCCCCACCACTCACCCGCAGGGGTGCGAAACGTGATCGACACCCCGGCTTGACGACGATGGTCTTGGCAAGCCCGTCCGAGGGGCTTACGTTCGTGCCTCTACGGCCTGCTCTACGGGCGTAGAGGCTCTGACGTCGTGTCGAAGGAGCAGCTCATGGCCAACGTCGTACGTGCCGCTCTCGTCCAGGCCACCTGGACCGGCGACACCGAGTCCATGGTGGCGAAACACGAGGAGCACGCCCGCGAGGCCGCCCGGCAGGGGGCGAAGGTCATCGGGTTCCAGGAAGTCTTCAACGCCCCCTACTTCTGCCAGGTCCAGGACCCCGAGCACTACCGCTGGGCCGAGCCCGTGCCCGACGGGCCCACCACCCGCCGCATGCAGGCCCTCGCGCGCGAGACCGGCATGGTGATCGTCGTCCCCGTCTTCGAGGTCGAGCAGTCCGGCTTCTACTACAACACCGCGGCCGTGATCGACGCCGACGGCACCGTCCTCGGCACGTACCGCAAGCACCACATCCCGCAGGTCGAGGGCTTCTGGGAGAAGTTCTACTTCCGCCCCGGCAACCGCGGCTGGCCCGTCTTCGACACCGCCGTCGGCAAGGTCGGCGTCTACATCTGCTACGACCGGCACTTCCCGGAGGGCTGGCGGCAGCTCGGTCTCGGCGGCGCCCAGCTCGTCTACAACCCGTCCGCCACCCATCGGGGCCTGTCCGCCCACCTGTGGCAGCTGGAGCAGCCCGCGGCGGCCGTCGCCAACGAGTACTTCGTCGCCGCGATCAACCGGGTCGGCCAGGAGGAGTACGGCGACAACGACTTCTACGGCACGTCGTACTTCGTCGACCCGCGCGGCCGGATCGTCGGCGACGTCGCCAGCGACACCAAGGAGGAACTCGTCGTCCGCGACCTGGACTTCGACCTCATCGAGCAGGTGCGGCAGCAGTGGGCCTTCTACCGCGACCGCCGTCCCGACGCCTACGAAGGGCTGGTGCAGCCGTGACCAAGGACCTGTTCACCCGGCACCGCGCCGTCCTGCCCGACTGGCTCGCCCTCTACTACGAGGACCCGCTGGAGCTCACCCACGGCGAGGGCCGGCACGTATGGGACTCCGCCGGCAACAAGTACCTCGACTTCTTCGGCGGCATCCTCACCACGATGACCGCGCACGCCCTGCCCGAGGTGACCAAGGCGGTGAGCGAGCAGGCCGGGCGGATCATCCACTCCTCGACGCTCTACCTCGACCGGCCGATGATCGAACTCGCCGAGCGCATCGCCCAGCTCTCCGGCATCCCCGACGCGCGCGTCTTCTTCACCACCTCCGGCACCGAGGCCAACGACACCGCCCTGCTCCTCGCCACCGCCCACCGGCGCAGCAACACGATCCTCGCGATGCGCAACAGCTACCACGGCCGCTCCTTCGGCGCCGTCGGCATCACCGGCAACCGAGGCTGGTCCCCGACCTCGCTGTCCCCGCTCCAGACGCTGTACGTGCACGGCGGCGTGCGCACCCGCGGGCCCTACGCGCACCTGGACGACCGCGACTTCGTCGACGCCTGCGTCGCCGACCTGAAGGACCTCCTCGGCCATACCCGCCCGCCCGCCGCGCTGATCGCGGAGCCCGTCCAGGGCGTCGGCGGCTTCACCTCCCCGCCGGACGGCCTGTACGCCGCCTTCCGCGAGGTGCTGCACGAGCGGGGCATCCTGTGGATCGCCGACGAGGTGCAGACCGGCTGGGGACGCACCGGCGAGCACTTCTGGGGCTGGCAGGCGCACGGACGCAGCGGCCCGCCGGACATCGTGACCTTCGCCAAGGGCATCGGCAACGGCATGTCGATCGGCGGCGTCGTCGCGCGCGCCGAGATCATGAACTGCCTGGACTCCAACAGCATCTCCACCTTCGGCGGCACCCAGGTCACCATGGCCGCCGGTCTCGCCAACCTGGCCTACCTGCTGGAGCACGACCTCCAGGGCAACGCCCGGCGCGTCGGCGGACTGCTCATCGAACGGCTGCGGGCCGTCGCCGCGCAGGTGCCGCACGTCCGCGAGGTGCGCGGACGCGGACTGATGATCGGCATCGAGCTGACCCGGCCCGGCACCGACGAGGCCGACCCCCGGGCCGCCTCCGCCGTGCTGGAGGAGGCCCGTGCGGGCGGGCTGCTCATCGGCAAGGGCGGCGGCCACGACACCAGCGCCCTGCGCGTCGCCCCGCCGATGTCCCTCACCGTCGCGGAGGCCGAGGAGGGCGCCGCGATCCTCGAACGCGCCCTGCGGAGCCTGTGACGGCCCTGCGCCGAACCGTGCCCCGAGCGGAGGTACCGCCGCCATGACCACCACCCGGGAGTTCTGGGAACCCGCCCTGTCGGTACGTCAGGTCCTCGCCCTGGAGCGGGTGCTCGCCGGGCAGCCCGAGGTGGTGGCCGGCGCCGGCCTGCTCGACCGGCCGGTGCGCTGGGTGCACGTCGCCGAGGCCGCCGACGTCGGCGTGATGCTCAGCGGCGGCGAGATGGTCCTCACCACCGGAGTGCTGCTCGCCGGCGACGAGGACCGGCAGAGCGAGTACATCCGCTCCCTGCACCGCGCGGAGGCCTCGGCCGTCGTCCTCGGGCTCGGCCGCGCCTTCCCCGCCCCGCCGGACGGGATGCGCCGGACGGCCGAGCGGTGCGGGCTCCCCATGGTCGTCCTGCACCGCCCCTTCCCCTTCGCCGAACTGACCGAGGAGGTCCAGTCCCGGCTGCTGCGCCGCAAGTACGCGGCCGTGAGCCTCTCCGAGGCCGTGCGCACCGAACTGACCGCACTGATCACCGCGGGCGCCCCCGGGCAGCGTCTGCTCGACGAGGTGGCCCGGCACGCCGGCTGCCCGGTCGTCGTCACCAACCTCGCCCACCGCGTCCTCGCCACGGCGGGGGAGCGGGCCGCCGTCGACGACGTGCTGCGCGACTGGGAACGCATCGCCCGGCAGGCCGGGGCAGGCGCCGGCGACGGCTGGATCCGCGCCGAGCTGACCTGCCGCGGGGAGCGCTGGGGGCGGCTGGTGCTGTGCGGCCACCGCGGCGACCGGGCCGCCGGACGGCTGCTGGCCGACCGCGCCGCCGAGGCCCTCGTCCTGCACCGCATGCTCGGCGGCCCCACCACGCCTTCCTGGGAGGAGCAGTCCGCACGGAGCCTGCTCACCGACCTCGCGGGCGGGGCCGTACCGGCCCGGCAGCTGCTGCCCAGGGCACGGGCGGCCGGACTGCCGGTCAACCGGCGCGTGTTCGTCCCGCTCGTCGTCCGCGGCCCGGACCCGGTCCGGGCCGGCCGGGTGCTGAGGCTGCTGGGCCTGCCGGGCCTCGCCGCGCGGCTCACCGGCGCAGCGACCGCCGTACTGCTCAGTCTCGCCCTCGACCAGGACGCCAGGGCGCTGACCGACCACTTCGCGGCCCGGCTGCGCACGGAACCCGGCGCCGCCGGCACCGTGGTCGCCGCGGCCGACGCCCGCACCGCCTGGGACGACGTACCGGCCGGCCTGCGCGAGGCGCGGCACGTCGCCGACGCCGTCACCGACTCCGCGGCGGCCCTCGGCCTGCCGCCCGTCGTCCGGCTGCGGGACATCCACCTGCGCGGTCTGGTGCGGCTGCTGCGCGACGATCCGCACGTGCAGTCCTTCGCCGAACGGGAGCTGGACGGGCTGCTGCGCGGCCCCGAGGAGGACCTGCTCCCCGTCCTTCGCACCTACCTCGCCACCGGCCGCAACAAGTCCCGCACCGCCCAGCTCCACCACGTCTCGCGGCCCGCCCTGTACCGACGGCTGGAGGCCATACAGGCCCGGCTCGGCGTGGACCTCGACGACTTCGAGCAGGCCGCGTCCGTTCACATCGCGCTCCTCGCCCACGACGCACAACAGGGGTGACACCGTGCAATGCCCGACACCCGCAGACGTGACACCGTGCCAGTCGAACCACCCGCCCGCCGTCCCTACGCTCGCAGCACACCGAGCGAGTGGAGGCTGACGATGAGCCGAGTGATCCGTGCCGCGCTCTTCCAGACCGCCTGGACGGGCGACAGGGAATCGATGATCCGGGTCCACGAGCAGGCGGTCCGCGACGCCGCCGCCCAGGGAGCCCAGGTCCTCTGCTTCCAGGAGCTGTTCTACGGGCCCTACTTCTGCCAGGTGCAGGACCCCGGGTTCTACGCCTACGCCGAGCGCGTCCCCGACGGCCCCGTGGTCGAGCGCTTCCGGCGACTCGCCGCCGAGCACGGCATCGTCCTGGTGCTGCCGATGTACGAGGAGGAGCAGCCGGGCGTCCTCTACAACACCGCCGCCGTGATCGACGCCGACGGCTCCTACCTCGGCAAGTACCGCAAGACCCACATCCCGCAGGTCGAGGGCTTCTGGGAGAAGTTCTACTTCCGCCCCGGCAACTCCGGCTGGCCCGTCTTCGACACGGCCGTGGGCCGCATCGGCGTCTACATCTGCTACGACCGGCACTTCCCGGAGGGCTGGCGGGCCCTCGGCCTCCAGGGCGCCGAGATCGTCTTCAACCCGTCGGCCACCTCGCGGGGCCTGTCCGGCTACCTGTGGCAGCTGGAGCAGCCGGCCGCGGCCGTCGCCAACGAGTACTTCGTCGGCGCCATCAACCGCGTCGGCGTCGAGGAGCTGGGCGACAACGACTTCTACGGCACCTCGTACTTCGTCGACCCCGAAGCGCGGTTCGTCGGCGAGGTCGCGAGCGACAAGGAGACCGAACTCGTCGTCCGGGACCTCGACATGGCCAAGCTGCGCGAGGTCCGCGACCGCTGGCAGTTCTACCGCGACCGGGCGCCGGGCGCGTACGCGCCGCTGACCGCGCCCTGACCGACCGCTCCCGACAGGAGGGACCAGCATGACCAGCAGTCGTACCGTCATCCGCGGTGGCCTCGTCATCACCGCGTCCGACGAGATGCACGCCGACGTGCTGATCGAGGACGGCCGCGTCGCCGCCCTCGCCGCGTCCGGCACCCCGGCCGCCGAGGCGTTCTCGGCCGAGCGGACGATCGACGCCACCGGCAGGTACGTCATCCCGGGCGGCGTCGACGGCCACACCCACATGGAGATGCCCTTCGGCGGCACCTACGCCGCGGACACCTTCGAGACGGGCACCCGGGCCGCCGCCTGGGGCGGTACGACCACGATCGTCGACTTCGCCGTCCAGAGCGTGGGCCACTCCCTGCGCGAAGGCCTGGACGCCTGGCACGCCAAGGCCGAGGGCAACTGCGCGATCGACTACGGCTTCCACATGATCGTCTCCGATGTGAACGAGAAGACGCTCAAGGAGATGGACCTGCTGGTGGAGGAGGGGGTCACCTCCTTCAAGCAGTTCATGGCCTACCCGGGCGTCTTCTACTCCGACGACGGCCAGATCCTGCGGGCCATGCAGCGCGCCGCAGGCAACGGCGGACTGATCATGATGCACGCCGAGAACGGCATCGCCATCGACGTCCTGGTCGAACAGGCCCTCGCCCGCGGCGAGACCGACCCCCGCCACCACGGCGAGGTGCGCAAGGCCCTGCTGGAGGCCGAGGCCACGCACCGCGCCATCCGGCTCGCCCAGGTCGCCGGCGCGCCGCTGTACGTCGTGCACGTGTCGGCCCAGGAGGCGGTCGCCGAGCTGACCCGGGCGCGCGACGACGGCCTGAACGTCTTCGGCGAGACCTGCCCGCAGTACCTGTTCCTGTCCACCGACAACCTCGCCGAGCCGGACTTCGAGGGCGCCAAGTACGTGTGCAGCACGCCGTTGCGCCCGCGCGAGCACCAGGCGGCGCTGTGGAGGGGCCTGCGGACCAACGACCTCCAGGTGGTCTCCACCGACCACTGCCCCTTCTGCTTCACCGGGCAGAAGGAGCTGGGCCGCGGCGACTTCTCCAGGATCCCCAACGGCATGCCCGGCGTCGAGAACCGCATGGACCTGCTCCACCAGGCCGTCGTCGACGGACACATCAGCCGGCGCCGCTGGATCGAGATCGCCTGCGCCACCCCGGCCCGCATGTTCGGCCTGTACCCGAAGAAGGGCACCGTCGCGCCCGGCGCCGACGCCGACATCGTCGTCTACGACCCGCACGCCGAGCAGGTCATGTCCGCCGCGACCCACCACATGAACGTCGACTACTCGGCGTACGAGGGCAAGCGCGTCACCGGCCGCGTGGAGACCGTGCTCTCGCGCGGCGAGCCGGTGATCACCGAGCGGGAGTACACCGGGCGCAAGGGCCACGGCGTCTACACCCCGCGCTCCACCTGCCAGTACCTGAACTAGGAGCGGTGCCCATGGACTTCGGACTCGTCCTGCAGACCGACCCGCCGGCCTCCCGCGTCGTCAGCCTGATGCAACGGGCCGAACGCAACGGGTTCACGCACGGCTGGACCTTCGACTCCGCCGTGCTCTGGCAGGAACCGTTCGTCATCTACAGCCAGATCCTGGCCCACACCACCAGGCTGAAGGTCGGCACGATGGTCACCAACCCGGGCACCCGCACCTGGGAGGTGACCGCGTCCACCTTCGCCACCCTCAACGACATGTACGGCAACCGCACCGTCTGCGGCATCGGCCGCGGCGACTCCGCGATGCGCGTAGCCGGCCGCAAGCCCAACACCCTGGCCCGCATCAGCGAGGCCATGAGGGTCGTCCGGGCGCTCGGCAGGGGAGAGGAGGCCGACCTCGGCGGCGGGACCGTCGTCAGATTCCCCTGGATCAAACCCGGTGCCGAACTCCCCGTGTGGATGGCCGCGTACGGACCCAAGGCCCTAAGGATGACCGGGGAGGAGGCCGACGGCTTCATCCTCCAGCTCGCCGACCCCTACCTCACCGAGTACATGGTCCGGGCCGTCAAGGACGCCGCGGCGGGGGCCGGCCGCGACCCGTCCGACGTGACGGTCTGCGTCGCCGCCCCCGCCTACGTCACCGCCGACGACTCGCCCGAGGCGCTCGCCCACGCCCGCGAGCAGTGCCGCTGGTTCGGCGGCATGGTCGGCAACCACGTCGCCGACCTGGTCGCCAAGTACGGCGAGCACTCCGCCGCCGTCCCCGACGAACTCACCGACTACATCAAGGCCCGCGAGGGCTACGACTACGCCCACCACGGACGCAGCGGCAACCCGGACACGCGGTTCGTGCCCGACGAGATCGTCGACCGGTTCTGCCTGATCGGACCGGTCGAGAAGCACATCGAGAAGCTGACCGCCCTGCGCGCCCTCGGCGTCGACCAGTTCGCCGTGTACGACATGCACGACGCCCAGGAAGCCGTCATCGACGCGTACGGCACCCACATCATCCCGGCCCTCAACGGCTGACTCCCGGCACGCCCCCCGCCCTCCCGGGGCAGGGGGGCCCAGGGCGCACCCGCGCACCCCCCTCGGCACCGCCCGCACGGCCTTTCCCGACCCACCGCACGATTGGCCTGCCCATGACCGACACCGCGCCCACGGCCCCAGCGCCGTCCGCCCAAGTCACCCTCCCCGACGGGCGCGTGGAGCTCGCCCCGGGCTCCCCGCCGCCGAGCGGTCCGTACGCCAACGAGGACCTGCTGCCGGTCCCCGTCGGCAAGCGCACCTGGACCACGTACAACTTCTCCGCCCTGTGGGTCGGCATGGCCCACAACACGGCCTCCTGGACACTGGCGTCCGGCCTGATCGCCGTCGGCATGGACTGGAAGCAGGCGGTGTTCACCATCGCCCTGGCCAACCTGATCGTGCTCGTCCCGATGCTGCTCACCGGACACGCGGGACCCCGGTACGGCATCCCCTTCCCCGTCTTCGCCCGCGCATCCTTCGGCGTCCGCGGCGCCAACCTGCCCGCCGTCGTACGGGCGTTGGTGGCGTGCGGCTGGTTCGGCATCCAGACCTGGATCGGCGGCGAGGCCATCTACTTCCTGGCCGGCAAGCTGATCGGCGACGGGTGGACGGACGCCGCCGCGGTCGGCGGCCACGCCTGGACCATGTGGCTGTCGTTCGCGCTCTTCTGGGCGATCCAGGTGGTCATCATCCACCGCGGCATGGAGACCGTCCGACGCTTCGAGAACTGGGCGGCGCCCTTCGTCCTGGTCGGCGCGTTCGTGATGCTGTGGTGGATGAGCGACAAGGCGGGAGGCTTCGGCCCGCTCTTCGACCAGCCGTCGAAGCTGGGCTGGGGCGGCGACTTCTGGAAGCTCTTCTGGCCCTCCCTCATGGGCATGATCGGCTTCTGGTCCACGCTGTCCCTGAACATCCCCGACTTCACCCGCTACGGCAGGAGCCAGAAGGCCCAGACCCGCGGCCAGGCCCTCGGCCTGCCCACCACCATGACCCTGTTCGCCTTCCTGTCCGTGATGGTCACCTCCGGCTCCCAGGCCGTCTACGGGGAACCGATCTGGGACCCGGTGCAGCTCGCCGCCAGGACGGACAACGTGGCCGGCCTGCTCTTCGCCCTCGTCACCGTCCTGGTGGCGACCCTGTCCGTGAACATCGCGGCCAACCTGGTCTCACCGGCCTTCGACTTCTCCAACGTCGCGCCGCGCAGGGTGAGTTTCCGGGCCGGCGCCCTCATCACCTGCGTCCTCGCGGTGCTGATCCTCCCGTGGAGGCTGTACTCCGACCCGCAGGGCTACATCTTCACCTGGCTCGGCCTGGTCGGCGGGCTGCTCGGCACGGTCGCCGGCATCCTCATCGCCGACTACTGGGTCCTGCGCCGCGCCCGCCTCGACCTCGTCGACCTGTACCGCAAGGGCGGACGGTACTGGTACACCGGCGGCTGGAACTGGCGGGCGGTCGCCGCCTTCGTCAGCGGCGGTGTCCTGGCCGTCGGCGGCGCCGACTTCCACCCCCTGATCGACGGCCGGCCCGTGCCGTTCCTCGAACCGCTGGCCGACTACGGCTGGGCGGTGGGCCTCGGCACCTCGATGCTGCTGTACCTGCTGCTGATGCTGCCCGGCGCCCGCGGCCGGGCCGCCCGCTGAGACACCGTCGGGGCGGTCAGCCCGCCTGACCGCCCTGGAGCGCGGCCACCGCCTCCTTGGCCGCCTTGATGGCCCCCTTGTTGATCTCGTCGGTGCCGGGGGCCTTCTTCGTCTCGAAGTCACTGCCGTTGTACGTGATCGTCACCAGGGCGTTGGCCGCCCGGACCAGCACGGTGCCCTCCCGGGTCTGCTGCTTGTCCTCCGTCGTGAGGTTCACGACGGAGTACGCCTCGTCGCCCAGCCCCGGGACGGCCCCGCCGCCGCTGCGGTCGGCGACCCGCTCCTTGTACGACTTCCTCGCCGCCTCGTCCGAGGACATCACCTCGTAGGAGACGTCCAGCCAGCGGTAGTCGTACCCCTTGAGCGCGTTCCACGAGCAGGTGCGGCGCACCTGCGTGTCCGTCGACGGGATCTCCTTGCCCGCCGTCTTGACCCCCGGCACCAGCGACGTGATCGTCTTCGCGGCCAGGGCCCCGCAGGGCGCCGGGGCGGCGGCGTACGTCTTCGTCACCGCCTGCGTCGCCGGGGCCGAGGCGGACGGGCGCCCGCCGTCGGGCGGCGTGCCGTCCTCGGCGGCCGGTGCGGAGTCCGGGCCGGACGACATCACCCAGCCCGCCGTGGCGAGCACGGCGACCGGAACCAGGCGCGCGGTCAGGGCGAGCGGCAGGGGAAGAGAACGCACGGCGCACTTCTCGTGGGGGACGGTGCGGAAGGGGCCCGCACTGCGGACGGGGGACGCCAGTCTCACACGAGTACCTGTGGGGCGGAAGGGCGAACTCGCTGCGTGCCCGGCCGGTGACGGAGACGGACCTCAGGGCACCCTGGCGGTCCACGCCGGCCCGGAGAACTTGGTGCCCGCCAGTTCCCGCGCCCGCGCCAGCTCCTCGTCGGTCACCTTGCCCCGGGTGAGCCCGTACCGGGCACCGAAGGAGGCGATCATCCGCTCGATCACGGCCTCGCGCGGCAGACCGGTCTGCCGGCGCAGCGGGTCCACCCGCTTCTTGGCACTCCTGATGCCCTTGTCGCTGAGCTTCTCCCGCCCGATGCGCAGCACCTCCAGCATCTTGCCGGCGTCGATGTCGTACGACATGGTCACGTGGTGCAGGACCGCGCCGGGCCTGCCGTCGTGCCCCACGATCCGCTTCTGGGCGGCGCCCGCGATCTTGCCCTGGTCGGTGGCGATGTCGTTCAGCGGCTGGTACCAGGCGCGGACGCCCATGTCGCCGAGGGCGCCGAGCACCCAGTCGTCGAGGTAGGCGTAGCTGTCCTGGAAGGACAGGCCCTTCACCAGGGCCTCCGGCACGGACAGCGAGTACGTGATGGTGTTGCCGGGCTCCACGAACATCGCCCCGCCGCCGGAGATCCGGCGCACCACCTCGACGCCGAGGCGCTCGGCCGCGCCGGCGTCGACCTCGTTGCGCAGCGACTGGAAACTGCCGATGATCACCGCGGGCGAGCCCCACTCCCACACCCGCAGCGTCGGCGGGCGGCGGCCGGCGGCGACCTCGGCGGTCAGCACCTCGTCCAGGGCCATGTGCAGGGCGGGCGACTGCGGAGCCTCGTGGATGAGCTGCCAGTCGTAGTCCGTCCAGTCCGTGGCGTGCGCGAGGGCCCGGCGCACGGCGATGCCGACGCCCTCCGAGGTCAGCCCGTACATCACGGTGTCCTCGGGCAGCGCCGCGTCGATCCGCGCGGCCAGTCCCGCGGCGTCGGTGTCGGCCGGGGCGCCCTCCAGCGCACGGTTCACGGCGTCGAGCGCCTCGTCCGGCTCGAGGAAGAAGTCGCCCGCCACGCGCACGTGCCGCAGCACACCGTCCTCGGCCTCCACGTCCACGACGACCAGCTTGCCGCCGGGGACCTTGTACTCACCGTGCACCGTTCCGCCTCCGTTTCCGCACATGGTCGGCAACAGCGCCGGCCGCGGCGGTGTTCCCCCCCCCGCCGGACGCACCGGCCCCGCGGGACGCGGATGTGTAGTACACGTAGGGGTCGTCCGGCGTACCCGAACACCGAGGTGGGACATGCAGTTCACCACACGGCCCACGCTTCAGGGATCCTTCGGCATGGTGGCGTCCACCCACTGGCTGGCGTCGCAGTCGGCGATGGCGGTCCTGGAGGACGGCGGCAACGCCTATGACGCCGCCGTGGCCGGCGCGTTCGTGCTGCACGTCGTCGAACCGCACCTCAACGGGCCCGCCGGGGAGGTGCCGATCCTGCTCGCGCCGGCCGGCGGCGAGGTGCGGGTGCTGTGCGGTCAGGGCGTCGCCCCGGCCGGTGCCACGGTCGCGCACTACCGGGGGCTCGGCCTGGACCTCGTGCCGGGCACCGGCCCGCTCGCCGCCGCCGTGCCCGGGGCCTTCGACGCCTGGATGCTCCTGCTGCGCGACCACGGCACGAGGCACCTCGCCGACGTGCTGAAGTACGCCATCGGCTACGCCGAGCACGGGCACCCGCCCGTGGAGCGCTTCGCGGAGACCGTCGGCACCGTCCGCGAGCTGTTCGAGACGGAGTGGACGTCCTCGGCGGAGATCTACCTGCCCGGCGGGCGGCCGCCCCGCCCGGGCGAGCCGTTCCGCAACCCCGCCCTGGCCGCCACGTGGCGGCGGCTGCTCGCCGAGGTCGCCGGGGCGGGCGACCGGGAGGCGCAGATCGAGGCGGCCCGGGACGTGTGGCGCACCGGGTTCGTCGCCGAGGCGCTCGTGCGGCAGGCCGCACGGCCCACCATGGACACCAGCGGGCGGCGTCACACCGGCACCCTGTCGGCCGCCGACCTCGCCGGCTGGTCCGCGTCCTACGAGACGCCGGCCACGTACGACTGGAACGGCTGGACCGTGTGCAAGCCCGGTCCCTGGAGCCAGGGTCCCGTCCTGCTCCAGCAACTGGCGCTGCTCCCGCCCGAACTGCCCCGGTACGGCTCCGCCGACTACGTCCACCTGCTGGTCGAGGGATGCAAGCTCGCCATGGCCGACCGGGAGGCCTGGTACGGCGACGCCGGCGGCACGGCCGGGGTGCCGCTCGCCGACCTGCTGTCGCCGTCGTACAACGCGGCCCGGCGCGAGCTGGTGGGGGACAAGGCGTCCTTCGAGCTGCGGCCGGGCGCCCCGGGCGGACGCGTCCCGCGGCTCAGCGCCCACGCGTGCGTGGCGGCCGTCGAGGGGGAGGGCCTGGACGCCCTCGGAGTCGGCGAGCCGACCGTCGCCAAGGGCCCGGCCTCCCCGGTACCCGGCGAGCCGGCCGTCGACGCCGACGGGGGCACCCGCGGCGACACCTGCCACCTCGACGTCGTGGACCGCTGGGGCAACATGGTCTCGGCCACCCCCAGCGGCGGCTGGCTCCAGTCCAACCCCGTCGTGCCCGGACTCGGCTTCCCGCTCGGCACCCGCCTGCAGATGACCTGGCTGGAGGAGGGCCTGCCGAACTCGCTCACCCCGGGCCGCCGGCCGCGCACCACCCTCTCCCCGTCCCTCGCCCTGCGCGACGGCGAGCCCGTCCTGGCCTTCGGCACGCCCGGCGGCGACCAGCAGGACCAGTGGCAGCTGCACTTCTTCCTCGCGGTCGTCCTGCGCGCCCGGGTGCGCGGCGGACTCGACCTCCAGGGCGCCGTCGACGCCCCGAACTGGCACAACGACGGCTTCCCCGGCTCGTTCTTCCCGCGCGGCATGCGGGCGGGAAGCCTCACCGTGGAGTCCAGGACGCCCGAGGAGGCCGTCGCTGAGCTGCGGCGCCGCGGGCACGACGTCACCGTCGGCGGGCCCTGGTCGGAGGGACGCTTGTGTGCCGTCGCCCGGGACCTGAGGACCGGAATCCTGTCCGCGGCGGCGAACCCGCGCGGCGCGCAGGGGTACGCGGTGGGGCGCTGAGGGCGGCCCCGTGTTCACGCCGGTTCCATCCGGAATACACCACCCGGGTGGGAGTTGTCAGTGGCGCGTGCTCTCATGGAGTCATGATCGAGAACAACGAAACCATCGACGAGTTTCTCGCCCGGCACGCCGAAGAGGTGGAGGAGGCCGTCCGCAAGGCGGCCGCCCAGGAGATCATGCCGCGCTGGCGCCGGCTCGCGGACCACGAGGTCGACCAGAAGTCCGGCCCGCACGACCTGGTGACGGACGCCGACCGCAAGGCCGAGCGGTTCCTGACCGAGGCACTGCGCGCCCTGCTGCCCGGCTCGGTGGTGGTCGGCGAGGAGGCGGTGCACGCCAACCCGTCCTCGTACGAGGCGATCCGGGGCGAGGCACCGGTGTGGATCGTCGACCCCGTCGACGGGACACGGCAGTTCGTGCACGGCGACTCCGGGTTCTGCACGCTGGTCGCCCTGGCCCGGCACGGGGTGGTGCACGCCTCATGGACCTACGCGCCCGCCCTCGACCAACTCGCCACGGCCGTACGGGGCCGGGGCGCCTTCCTGGACGGCGAGCGGCTGTACGCCGGGCCGCCCGAGCCCGGGCGCAACCTGCGGGTCGCCACCTCCCACCCGGACTACACGACGGACGAGCAGAAGCGCGCCCTGCTCAGCCTGCGCACCCCCGGCGTGGCACCCCGCGCCTGCGGCTCGGCGGGCCTCGAGTACCTCGCCGTCGCGCGCGGCGAGTCCGACGCCACGGCGTTCTCCTGGGAGGCGGCCTGGGACCACGCGGCGGGGATCCTCCTGGTCGAGGAGGCGGGCGGCACCCATCTGACCCGCGCGGGCGAGCCCTTCCGCATCACCGGCGGCAACGACCTCCCGTTCACCGCGGCCCGGGACGCGGCCACGGCCCGGCAGGTGGTGGCACTGCTCTCGGGGGAGACCGCCTGACCCCCGGGGCTCGCGGCGGCCCCGCCGCCCCGCCGCCCGGCCGCCCGGCCGTCACCCGCGACCGCGGCGTGCCGGCGCCCCGGCATATCCTGAGCCCGAGTGGCCATCGGCTGACGAAGGAGTCCGAAGGTGCCGTCGATGCTCGATGCGGTCGTGGTGGGTGCGGGACCGAACGGACTGACGGCTGCCGTGGAGCTGGCCCGCCGCGGCTTCTCCGTCGCCGTCTTCGAGGCGCGGGACACCGTGGGCGGCGGGGCCCGCACGGAGGAGCTGACCCTCCCCGGCTTCCGCCACGACCCGTGCTCGGCCGCGCACCCGCTCGGGATCAACTCGCCCGCGTTCCGCGCCCTGCCCCTGGAGCGGTACGGCCTGCGCTGGCTGCACCCCGAGCTGCCCATGGCGCATCCGTTCCCCGACGGGTCGGCCGCCGTGCTGTCCCGGTCAGTCGGCGAGACCGCCGCCTCCTTCGGCCCGCGCGACGCGGGCACGTACCGCAGGCTGGTCGAGCGCTTCCTCCCCGGGTGGGACACGCTGGCCCGGGACTTCATGTCCCTGCCGGCCACCGCGCTGCCCCGCGACCCGGTCGCCCTCGCCCGCTTCGGCCTGGTCGGACTGCCGCCGTCGACGTGGCTGATGCGCCGCTTCCGCGACGAGAGGGCCCGCACCCTCTTCGCCGGTCTCGTGGCGCACGTCATGGCCCCGCTCGGCGGCTTCGCCACCGGCGCCATCGGCCTGGTCTTCGCCCTCGCCGCCCACGCCCGCGGCTGGCCGGTGGCCCGAGGCGGTTCCCAGGCCATCTCCGACGCGCTGGCCGCGTACCTCACCGACCTCGGCGGCACGATCCACACCGACTACGAGGTCAAGCGCCTCGACGACCTGCCGCCGGCGCGCGCGTACGTCTTCGACACCTCGCCCACGGCCCTGGCCCGCATCGCCGGCCTCGGCGGCTACTACGACAACTACCGGTACGGCCCCGGCGTCTTCAAGATCGACTATGCGCTGGACGGGCCGGTCCCGTGGACGGCCGAGGCGCCCCGCACCGCCGGCACGGTGCAGGTCGGCGCCGACAGCGCGGAGATCGGCGCAGCCCTGCACGCCGCCTCGCGCACGGACCGCGCACCCCACCGGCCGTTCCTCATCACCGTGCAGCCCGGAGTCGTGGACCCCACCCGGGCCCCGGCCGGCAAGCACGTCTTCTGGGCGTACGGGCACGTGCCGCACGGCTGGACCGGCGACCTCACGGACGCGGTCGAGCGCCAACTGGAGCGTTTCGCCCCCGGGTTCCGTGACCGCGTCCTCGCCCGCGCGACCGCCGGCCCGCCCGAGATCGCCGCCCGCAACGCCAACTACGTCGGCGGGGACATCGCCTCCGGCGCGGTCTCAGGTCTCCAGCTCCTGCTGCGCCCCAAGCTCTCCCTGTTCCCGTACGCCACCCCGCACCCGGCCGTGTTCATCTGCTCGTCGGCCACGCCGCCGGGCCCGGGGGTGCACGGCATGTCCGGACACAACGCGGCGAAGGCCGTGTGGCGGAGGCTGAGGCAGACATGACCACCCTCACGCTGGTCCAGGGCGACATCACGCGCCAGAGCGCCGACGCGATCGTCAACGCGGCCAACTCCTCCCTGCTCGGCGGGGGCGGCGTCGACGGCGCCATCCACCGGCGAGGCGGCCCGGCGATCCTGGAGGCCTGCCGCCGGCTGCGCGCCGGGCACCTCGGCAAGGGCCTGCCCACCGGCCGAGCCGTCGCCACCACCGCGGGCGACCTGGACGCGCGCTGGGTCATCCACACGGTCGGCCCGGTCTGGTCGGCCACCGAGGACCGCTCCGGCCTGCTCGCCTCCTGCTACCGCGAGTCCCTCCGGGTCGCGGACGAACTGGGCGCCCGCACGGTCGCCTTCCCGGCGATCTCCGCCGGCGTCTACCGCTGGCCCGTGGACGACGCGGCCCGCATCGCCGTCGAGACGGTGCGCACCACGCCGACGTCCGTGACCGAGGCCCGCTTCGTCCTGTTCGACGCCCGCGCCTACGAGGCGTTCGCGGCACGGGCCGGCTGACGCCCGGATCCGGGCCACTCGCCCGGGTTCGCTCGATGGGCTCCCGAGGCGTCTGCCCCCGTCACGGACCGCCGGCGCGACCGCACCGTCGACCGGGTCCCCCATCCCGGCGCCGGAGCGCCGGCCCCTTCCCGCCGAGCCGCTCACGGGGCCGGCTCAGCGGGTGCTCCACTTCTGGTTGTCCCGGCCGCTGCACTCCCAGAGCTGGAGCCTCGCGCCGTTGCCGGTCTTCTCGTCGACGACGTCCACGCACTTGTTGGCCTGCACGTTGACCAGGTCCCGTGGGCCGGCCAGGATGAACTGCTGCGCCGGGTTGCCGCTGCACACCGCCACCTGGACCACCGTGCCGTTGGCCGTCCCGCCCCAGGTCGCGTCCATGCACAGGCCCAGCGACCGGATCGTGCCGTCGGGACGGAAGTCCCACTTCTGCCAGTTCTTGCCGTTGCAGTCCGCGATCTGCAGCGGCGCACCGTCCCGCCACTCGTGGCCGGCCACCTCGATGCAGCGGTTCGAGGCGTGGCCGTAGATGGTCGTGCCGGGGGCGACGGTCTCCGGGGCCTCGGCGTCCGGCTCGTCCTCCTCGCCCCCGCCGGGGGTCTCCTTCTCGGACTTCCCGGGCGCCGGCGCCTCCTCGCCGCCGCCGTCGCCCCCGTCGTCCCGCGGCTCCCGCGTGGGCGGCCCCTGCGCCTGAGGCCGATCGGCGGGCGCGGACCCGGCGGCACTGGGCAGGAGCTCCGGGCCGGCTCCGGGGCTGGGGGCGAGGGCGGCGCCCGCCTGCTGCGTCTGCTCGGTGGCACTGGTGCGGACCTGCGGCTTGTACGCGATCCAGATCATCACGAACGCGATCGCGACCGCGAGGAAGATCCCCAGGAAGGTGGCGAGCCAGCGCGGCAGGAATCCCCGCTGGACGTAGGTGCCCTCGACCTTGGTCGGATCGACCCCGGAGCGGCGCACCGTCAACGTGTACGGCCGCTCCTCCTTCGCACCGAACCAGATCATCCGCTTCGGCTTCAGGGTCGTCTCCACGAACGCGGCACGGCCCGGCTCGATCTGAACGTTCCCCGGACGCACCTCGTACGACAGGTGATCCCCCTGGTCGCTGCCCGCGATCGAGGCCGTCACCTTCGTATTACCCAGGTTGTCCACCGCGAGCCGCGGCCGGCCCCGGAACCGGCCCTTCACCGTGGGCGGCACCAACTCGGCCCGCACCTCGGAGAACGGCGTGATCGTGAGGTTCCCCTCGGGGACGGTCACCGCGTCGGGATGTTCCGTCGGCGTGATCCGCACCGCGTACGGATTCGGCCCCGCCACCGCGTCCGGCGTGCGCGGCGGGGCGAACGTCAGCTCCACGGTGCCGGTGGTGCCCGGATACAGGCGCAGGGTCTGTGGCTCGACCGTCGTCCAGGGCGCTACGTCCCCCACGGGTTCGAAGCGGTACTCGTCCACCACGTCACCGGTGTTGCGTACCCGTAGCCGTACACGCGTACTGCTGCCGGGGTCCACGGTCGCGGAGGCGGGCTCCAGGGAGGTCCACAGGTTCACGCGAGGACGTTACGCGGGGACCGAGGCCGCGTCAGGAGCCTTCGGGGCAGTCCCGGGTGCCCCGAGGGCCCGGGTTCCCTGACCGGTCGTCCCGAGGCCGCTCCTGTCCATCAGGAACCAACAAAGTCAGACGGGGTAATTGATTCGGTTGTGTTCGAGTCCTAGGGTGACCCTGATCCAGTAGCCGCTCCATCACCGGCAGTTGGCGTCCGCACCATCGCCGACGGCCGGTGCAGCACCGTGCGTTGAGCCGCCCCCGAAGCCACACGGAAGGCCACGGTCATGCCGCACTCGCCCGTGTCACCCGCCGGTACCCCGGCCCCCCGCCCCCGTTCGGTCGTCAGCCGCCGCCGCCTCCTGGAGGGCGGCGGCGCCCTCCTCGGGGCGCTCGCCCTGTCCGCGTCTCCCGGCACCGCGCTCGCGGCCGGCCGCCGCGCCGCCGCCGAAGAGCCCCCCGAGTGGAACGACTTCGGCGTCTTCCGGCTCGGCACCGAACCGCCGCACACCACCCTCATGCCGTACGCGAACGTGCGACAGGCCCTGGCCGGCGACCGCACCCGCTCGCCCTACCGGCTCAGCCTCGACGGCACCTGGAAGTTCGCCTACGCCGACCGGCCCGACGACCGGGACGCCGACTTCCACCGCACCGACACCGACGACAGCGGCTGGGACACCATCCCGGTCCCCTCCGTCTGGCAGACGCACGGGTACGACTTCCCGATCTACCTGAACATCACCTACCCGTACTCGGGCCCCAACGGCCTCGGCGAGGATCCGCAGCCGCCCGCCGCGCCCACCCGCTACAACCCGGTCGGCCAGTACCGGCGCACCTTCACCGTCCCCCGCGACTGGACGGGCCGCCGCACCTTCCTGCACTTCGAGGGCGTCAAGTCCGCGCACTACGTGTGGATCAACGGCGAACCGGTCGGCTACGACGAGGACTCCTACACCCCCTCCGAGTACGACATCACCGACCACCTCAAGCCGGGCGCCAACCAGATCGCGGTGGAGGTCTACCGCTACTCCGACGGCGACTGGCTGGAGGACCAGGACATGATCCGGCTGAGCGGCATCTTCCGCTCGGTCCACCTCTACTCCACGCCGGCCGTGCACCTGCGCGACTTCAAGCTGGACACCCCGCTGAACGACACCTACACCGGCGCCGAGCTCAAGGTCACCGCGAGCGTGCGCGCGTACGGCGGCGCCGGCGCCGGGCGGTACACGGTGGAGACCCAGCTGTACGACGCCCGCGGCCACGCCGTCTGGTCCCGGCCGCTGGAGCAGTCCGCCGACCTCGGCACGGTCCGCGCCGGCGAGGACGTCACCGTACGCGCGGCCAGGGCCGTGGCGGCGCCGAAGCTCTGGTCGGCCGAGCACCCGAACCTCTACACCGCCGTCCTGCGCCTGCGCGACCCGTCCGGCAAGGTCGTGGAGACCCTCTCCCACCGGGTCGGCTTCCGTGAGTTCGCCCTCAAGGACGGCCTCATGCGGATCAACGGCAGGCCCGTCTCCTTCCGCGGCACCAACCGTCACGAGATGCACCCGGTCCGCGGCACGGCGCTGACCCGCGAGGACCTGGTCGAGGACATCGGAATCATCAAGCGGATGAACATCAACAGCGTCCGCACCTCGCACTACCCCAACAACCCGTACTGGCTCGAACTCGCCGACGAGTACGGCCTCTACCTCGTCGACGAGACCAACCTCGAGACCCACGGCATCCGCGGCGAGTACCCGGGCGACCACCCGGACTGGACCGCCGCCTGCGTCGCCCGCGCCCAGAACATGGTCCACCGCGACAAGAACCACGCGTCCGTCGTCATCTGGTCCCTCGGCAACGAGGCCGGCGGGGGCAGCACCTTCACCGCCATGCACGACTGGATCCGCTCCTACGACGACACCCGCGTCATCCAGTACGAGGGCGACGACCGCCCCGGCATCAGCGACATCCGCTCGGAGATGTACGACAGCCCGCAGCGCGTGGAGCAGCGGGCCAAGGACACCTCCGACACCCGGCCCTACGTCATGATCGAGTACGCCCACTCGATGGGGAACTCCACCGGCAACTTCAAGAAGTACTGGGACATCGTCCGGCGGTACGACGTCCTCCAGGGCGGCTGGATCTGGGACTTCGTGGACCAGTCCCTGTACACGCCCGTCCCGCCCCGCACCCTGCTGACCGAGTCGGGCCCGGCCGGGCTGCGCGGCGAGATCCTCGCCACCCGCGGCACCCTGGACCGCGACAAGGGCCTGTCCGGCATCACCGTCTTCGAGCGCCACGACAGCCTCGACCTCACCGGCTCCCTCACCCTGGAAGCCTGGGTCACCCCGCACGTCACCGGCTTCCACCAGCCCATCCTGGCCAAGGGCGACACCCAGTACGCGCTGAAGCAGACCGACCGCAGGCTGGAGTTCTTCATCCACTCGGCCGGCCAGTGGATCACCGCGAGCTGGACCGTGCCGGACGACTGGACCGGCCGCGAGCACCACGTCGCGGGCGTCTTCGACGCGGACGCCGGCACCCTGACCCTGTACGTCGACGGCGCGGTGAAGGCCACCCGCACCACCGACCGGCGCCCCAGCAGCAACACCGCGCCGCTCTCCCTGGCCACCGACGCCGACGCCCAGACCCGCGAGTTCAGCGGTACCGTCCGCCGCGCCCGCGTCTACGCCCGTGCCCTCGCCGGCGCCGAACTGGCCTCCGAGGGGCGCGGCCCCGGCGACGACGGCGTGCGCTTCTGGTTCGACGCGGCCACCGTGAGGACCGAGACGAAGCGGCCGAAGGACAAGACCTTCCTCGCCTACGGCGGCGACTGGGGGGACAACCCCAACGACGGCGCCTTCGTCGCGGACGGCATCATCACCGCCGACCGCCGCCACACCGCCAAGGCCACCGAGGTCAAGCACGTCTACCAGGCGATCAACGCAGCCCCGGCCCCCGGCGGCGCCCCGGGAGCCGTCACCCTCACCAACGAGTTCCTGTTCACCGACCTCCGCGAGTTCGACGGCCGGTGGGAACTCGTCGCCGACGGCAGGGCCGTGGGCCGCGGGAAGCTGACCCGCGACCAGCTGAACGTCCCACCGCTGTCCAGCAAGGACATCACCGTCCCCGTCCGCCTGCCGCACGACCCCGAGCCGGGCACCGAGTACTTCCTCCGGCTCTCCTTCACCACCAAGGACGCCACGCCGTGGGCCGAGGCGGGCTTCGAGGTGGCCCGGCAGCAGCTCCCGCTGGACGCCGGCAGCCCGGCGGTCGCACCCGTACGCCTGGCGAGCGTCCCCGTCCTGCGCTACGAGGACCGCGACCAGGACGTCACCGTGCGCGGCGAGGGGTTCTCCGTCACCGTCGACAAGCGCACCGGCACCATCACGTCCTACGAGGCGAACGGCACCCGTCTGATCACCTCCGGACCCGTGCCCAACTTCTGGCGTGCGCCCACCGACAACGACAAGGGCAACGGCCAGCACACCCGCAACCAGACCTGGCGCGACGCCGGCGCCCGCCGCACGGTGACGGACGTGGCCGTGCGGACCCTGGGCGACCGGGCCGTCGAGATCAAGGTCAGCGGCACCCTGCCGACCACGACCGAGTCGGCGTACTCCACCACCTACACGGTGTTCGGCAACGCCGAGATCAAGGTCGACAACACCCTGCACCCGGGCGCCGCCGACCTGCCGTACATCCCGGAGGTCGGCACCCTGCTGTTCCTGCCCGGCCGCCTGGACCGGCTGCACTACTACGGCCGCGGCCCCGACGAGAACTACTGGGACCGCAACACCGGCTCCGACGTCGGCCTCTACTCCGGGACCGTCGCCGAGCAGTGGACCCCCTACATCCGCCCGCAGGAGAACGGCAACAGGACCGACGTCCGCTGGATCGCGCTGACCGACTCCCGCGGCACCGGCCTGCTCGCCACCGGCGAACCCCTGCTGGAGGCCAACGCGTCCCACTTCACCCCGGAGGACCTGTCGTCGGGCGTACGCCACGACTACCAGCTCACCCCGCGCGACGAGGTGGTGCTGCGCCTGAACCACCGCCAGATGGGCGTCGGCGGCGACAACAGCTGGGGCGCCCACACCCACGACGAGTTCAAGCTGTTCGCCGACCGGGACTACACGTACACCTACCGGCTGCGCCCGCTCACCGACGTGCGCGACGCGACGGCGGCCTCGCGGCGGCCCACCGCGGCCGAGTAGACCGGGATCGAACCGGGAGCCCGGGGTAACCGGGCTCCCATGGGTGACGTACTGGTCGGGGCATGCTCGTGGACGGACCGGCAACTCGTCGCCAGCGGCTGGTATCCCCGCGGACGGCGGGACGCCGAGGGGCGGCTGCGGCACTACGCCTCACGGCTGCCCGTCGTCGAAGTGGACGCCGGGTACTACGCGTTGCCGAGCCGCCGCAACAGCGAGCTGTGGGTGGAGCGCACGCCGGACGGCTTCCGCTTCGACGTGAAGGCCTTCTCGCTGCTGACCGGGCACCCCACCCGCGCCGAGGCCCTCCCGGCCGGCCTGCGGGACGGCCTCGGCGGCGAGGAGCGGGCCGCGCTGCGGCGCGGGCGGGCGTGCGCCGCCCTCCTCGACGAGGTGTGGGGACGGTTCCTCGACGCCGTGGAACCGCTGCGGGCGGCCGGGCGGCTGGGCACCCTGCTGTTCCAGTTCCCGCCCTGGTTCGGGCCGGGCCCGGAGGCCGAGGACACGCTCCGCGACTGCGCGCGGCGCGCGGGGGAGCGGCCGCTCGCCGTGGAGTTCCGGCACCCGGACTGGTGGGCGCCGCACCGGGCGGACGCCACGGCCGCGCTGCTCACCGCCCTCGGCGCCACCGCCGTCGGGGTGGACACGGCCCAGGGCCTGTCCGGCTCCCTGCCTCCCGTCGTGCCGGTCACCCGCCGGGCGCTCGCCGTCGTGCGGTTCCACGGCCGCAGCCCGGCCTGGGGGAGGGGCAGCAAGGAGGACCGCTTCCGGCACGACTACGACGTGGCCGAACTCGCCGCCTGGGTACCCCGGTTGCGGCGCGCGGCCCGGCAGACGGACGAGCTGCACGTGCTGTTCAACAACTGCTGTGCGGACGCCGCCGTACGCGCCGCCGAGGACATGCGGCGACTGCTGGTCGCCCCAGCCGGCGTCGAGGCCGGCCGGGACTGACCGGGCCTTACGGGCCGGGGTGTTCCTTGACTCCTTCACTCACCACCGCGAACTGCCCGTTCGCGGCGCTCTCGAGACGGAAGCCAAGACGCAGCAGCAGGCCACGCAACTTGCCACCGGCCAGAACTCTGGCGTAGCTCTGACGCCCGAACGTCTCCTGCAACAGAGCTCCCAGGCGGAGCGAGGTGATCGCGTCACCGTCGGGGTCCTCCAAGAGCATGGAGCGGATCAGGAAACGGTATGCATCTTCCTCGTCATGGCGAGCCATCTCCTTGGCACGGCTGAGAATGCCGGCGGACGCCGCCGACACCGACGTCCGCACGGGGGCGGAGTGCTCGGCCCGGGGTTGTGGTGACTGCGGGCGGGTCATGTCGGGGCGCTGGGGCACCACGGTGGCTCGTGCCGCCGGTGTCGGCGCGGCCGAAACGGAGTTCGAGCGGGGCGCCGGAACCGGGCGGTGGCTCACGGCGGCGGGCGAAGCGAAGTCCACCGACCAAGCTCGCAATCCCTCGTAGCTGAAGCCCAGATAAAACTCGACCAGCTGGTTGATGTCGCTGTGGCGCCGGAACTTGTCCTTGGGGACGAAGAACGCGGCCATACGCCCGTCCCCGACCGTGATCCAGCCGGACTGTGGGCCCTCGATCTCCTTAATGACGCCCGTCATACGCAGCAACTTGTCGGAGTGCTCCCACAGCTCCGGCTCCGGCCTGCGCTCACCCAACTCAGTGAAATGCACCAGACGAGGAGGCGAAAGCCTGCCGTCCTCCGTGGGAGCACCGACACCCACCCACTCGTAGCTGTACTGGCGACGCCCGTCCCTCGCCAGTCGTTTGGAGTCGGTGAGGTAGCGTTCGACCTCCTGCTGGTTCTGCTCCTCATTGCGCAACCAGCGCATGAAGCGCAGCACATACAGGTAGTAGTGAGCCTCTTGGCTGGTGCTGCGGTAGTCAGCGAGCACGGCGAAGCGCTGCAGTGCCTCCAGCTCGTCGTACTCCTCCAGTTTCCGGTAGCAGCGGAACCAGGTCCGCATGTCACTGTCGCTCAGGTCGCCACGGTTGTCGAAGACGGAGTCGTACAACTCCACCACCGACCGGAAGGCCTCGGATGCCGTCGAGTTCAGTTCCTGCTGTTGCTCTCGGAAGAACGCGCGGGCTAGGACGAGTGCGGCGCCCGAGTGGCTGCGCGATTCGGTGACCAGGGAGCGCCACTGGCTGACCAGGCTCGCGATGTTGCCATGCAGGGTCTGGAGTTGACGCTCGCAGGTGTTGTGGTAGCTGCTCCTTCGGTGCCCGGGCAAGGCCATGTCGAGCTGGTCCAGCAACCCCTCAGCGGTGCGGAGTTGTTCGTCCGCCCATCCGCCGACGTCTCCGCCTTGGCGCACCAGGTCCAGAAAGTTTTCGTACGGCGAGATGCGGACCATGTGGTTCAGCACGTCGACGATCATCTGGACCGGCGTCACGTAGGAGTGTTCGTCCTCCGAGTCGAGCCGGCGGCCGTCGGCGAAGGCATCGAGTGCGCCTTGGTAGATGTCGTGGGTGGTATCAAGGGCTTCCTGTGTCCGTCCCGTGTCGGACGCCTCCTGGGCGAGTAGGTGCTTGACCCACAGACGGCGCACCATGCCGAGGGAGTGGAAGTGGAGGGAGTCCTTGCGCCCGGACAGTTCGATGGCCTTCAGGAGGTACTCCTGGGCGTCCGGATAGCCGTACTTCATCTCGTGGATGTGGTACCGGCCCATGTGGTTCCAGAAATGCGGCTCAGAGGGGCACTTACGGGTCAGTTCCTTGAAGATGCGGTATGCCTCGTCACGCACCGGCACCTGGTGGATGAGTTCCGCGAAGCGTGCGGCCGAGGGCGACGAGCCCCCCGACCACTGATTGCGCCGGATGAAGAGGTCCTGGAGGATGCGTCGGGTCTGTGCGTTGTCGGAACCGAGGTGCCCGCACACTTTGCCGATGAACTCGACAGCGGTGTCGGCGAGTCGTGACTCCCAGCGCCGCTCGCCCTCGGGCTCCAGAGCGGCTGCCAGCACATGCTCGGCGACGAAAGGGTGCAGGAGTCGCAATTCACCGTGATCGTCCACGACGAGGTGCCGCAGGTCCTCGCCGAGCACCGTCCGCAGGTCTTCCTGGTAGTCGGCGTTCGAGGCGGCGAGATCCCCCCACTTGCCGGTGAGCCATCGACGCACGAGAGGGTAGGGCAGGCCGTTCTGGGCGTAACGGGTGACAAGGGCGAGGTACTTGGCTACGCGGAGGCGGCGCTCGTCGAGATGGTGCAGATGACTCTCGACGTACCCCCGTGTACCGGCGAAGTCGGTGGCGAAGGCGGAGAGCCCGAAGAAGAAGGGCGACAACTGCTGGCTGGGCACGTTGCCCGGCCGGAGGCCGTTGACGGCCGCCCGGGCGCGGTCGTCCCTCGCACGGACGATGAAACTCTGCCGGAACTCCGACGCCTCTCCGGGCGACATGGGATCCATCAAATGATACTTGTGGTGGCCGGGGACCCGACGATTCGTGCGCGTCACCCAGAGCACGACGGCGGGAGTGTTCCACTGGTGCAGACGGTGGTAGAGGTTCTCGCGCTCGCTCTGCGTGAGGTCGGCGGTCTCCGTGACCACGAGCACCGAGCGTCCGGTGCGGCGGTAGATGTCGTCGATCCGTTCCACCGTGTCCTGGCTGTACCGGCGTACCAGGACGACCGGGTAGTCACGGTGCAGGCCCCATGCGATCCGCCGCGCCAGCGTCGTGCCACCCGCTCCCGGCGAGTGGAACAGCTCGAGTGTGGCCGAACCCTGTTTTTGCAGGACGGCTGTGATGTCCGTAGAGAGTTCCGCCTGGATGTCCCGCGGTACGTCCAGCCCTTGATCGAGGTCCAGCCAGTTCGCCGGGCGGCCGCGCCAGAACTCGTCGACCGGCTCGTCCTTGAGCTGAGCGCTGAGCGTCTGCGAGTGCAGCATCTCCAGGTCGACAGAGAGCCGGGCCAGCTCGTCACGCTCGAAGGAGACGGGGCCGTCCTTGCCCGGCATGGTCGCCGGCGGGAGCACGCGTGCGATGGTGCGAGCGTCTCCGAGGGCCGAGACGAGGGCGGCGAACCCGGGGCCGTCCACGGCCACCACCATCCGGTCCACCTGCTCGTAGGCCTCCTCGATCACTTCGAGGACCCGATCGGCCCTTTCATCCGAATTCTCGGCCGCGGTCAGACACAGGACGGAGGCGGCCCGGTTCGGACTGAGTTCGCTCTGCCTGTCGAAGAGCCGGCGGATCAGGGGAAGGTGCTGTCGGCGCCAGTCCCGGAACGTGTCCGCCCGCTGCTCCCCGAGCCGTCCCCAGCCGTCGGCCATAAGCCAGGGCACCACCCCTCGGCCGGGTGTCACCGCCACGTCGTTGAGACCGAACCGGAGGATCTGGTGGTCGACGGCCTCAGGGTGCGCCAGTCCGGCCAGACCGCTGATCTCGCTCTCCGGGTTCAGGTCGACGACCGCTGACCAGCGCTGCGCGGCCAGGTGAGCCATGGCGGGGTGCAGGACATCGTTCTCCACTACGAGGAACCGGTCGAAGCCGTTGGCCGCGCCCGAGGCGGTGAAGAGTTTCAGTCGCTGGACCAGCTCGGCGGGGACCGGAGCATTCGGCGACGACAGCGGCGCTCCCTGCACCGATGAGGGGGCTCGGGCCGGTACGGAGGATGCCTGCCGAGCGGGGCGCTGCTCCAGCACCTCGAACCACATGGCCTCGTGATACTCGGTCAGGATGAGTTTGGCCGTCCAGGCAGCCAGGTTGTACGCAGTGATCCGCTCCGGGTCCGCCATGGCCTTTGAGGCGTAGTTCAGTGCCGCGCCGAGCCGAGCCAGTAAGTACTGATAGTCCAGGGAGTCCTTGCGATTCGGCTGGTGTTCCCGCATGGCGCTCTCCGCCCCACGCCGGATACTCCTCGCGACTTCCACGAACAGCTCGTCGTCGACCTCGAGGATGCCGTTCGCGTCGACTTCGTCCAGCTCCAAAAGCACCTGCGAGGACATCCGGCGGTTGCGGCGTGCCTGGACAGTGAGCAGGGCGGCGGTCTCGAGGTACGCCTGGTCGTACAGCAAGGGAGTGGGCGAGGACCAGTTGACGTCGATGAGCCAGTAGTTTCCCCGGTGTTGCCGGGTGCGGTCGAGCAGGATGTTGCGCAAGTGCAGGTCACCGTGACAGACCCCCAGCAGGGCGATGTCGTCCCGCCGGGTCAGCTCGTTCTCCTCTGCGAGGAGGGACAGCGGGTCGGGCAGCACCTGGCCCGAGAAGTGGAACCAGGGGCCGTCGGCCCCGGCCAGTTGACGGGCCTCTCGCAAGGCCCTGCCCCGCCCGCTGCTGAGGAAACCGGCACCGAGCCACGCTTCCAGGACCTCCAGGGCTGTCATCACCTTCCGCCCCGTCGAACTCACGAGCTGCGCAGCGAGGAGGTCGTGGCTGACGGTTTCACACGCTGCCCGGAACTGTGCGCTGCCCGCAACCTCGGCGGCATGCACTCCCCGCAGACCGCCGCCGGCGATCTCGTACAGGTCGATGGCGAAAAGGTCGTCCTCAGCGCTCAACACCAGCTTCGGGACGTGCTGCTCGGCGAAGACGTCCAGAGAGTTGAGGAAATGTTCGTGTGCAGTACTCTGCCGCTCGATGCCCCTCAGAGGGGTAGTTTTCACGATGTACTGTCCGTCGAGGCCAGCGCTCCCGCCGCCCGCAACATCGCACTTGGCGACCGACGCCTCCGTGTAACCCCCTGCCAGGTCCTCCATGAACTCGATCGACGCGCCTGGTCCCAGTCGCGAGTGGATGAGTTTCCTGACACGCTCCTGCACCGTGAGCGTGAGCGAGTTGACGGCATCGTCGCCGTGCTCGGTGGTGTACGTCACGCAGGCCAGATTAGCGGGCAGACGAAGTCGAGGGAGGGCTATCGAAGGGCTGGTGCGCGGCGTGACCGGTTCGTCAGGAGGTCTCGGTGACCTTGAGGTCGGCGCGCATGGTGTCGCGTAGACCGTGGAGCAGGACCCGTGCAGTTTCGACGTGCGACCGGAGCGACGAAAGAGACTCGCCGTCACGGACCGAGCCCTGCTCGAGCCGCTTCAGGATGCCGTAGATCTGGTTGAGCTCGGCGTTCGTCGCACGCGCGGCGGCCATTACTGCGTCCGGGACGATCATCTGCGCCTCGGCGTAGCAGTTCCGGTAAGAGGCGCGCCGCTCTTCCAGCAAGTCGGCGCCCTGAGTGGAGCCGGGCGCTGATTCCCACGCGTGAGCACGGTCGCGTAGAGCCGTGAGGTACTGCCGGGCCGCCGCGTTCAGCGCGACGTAGGCCGTGCGCCGGGCGGTCAGCATCGCGAGGTGGGCCTGTTCGTCGTGGGTGGCCCGGCGTTGCTGCTCCGCGTGGGTCAATTCCCGCTGCCGCGTACGGTCGTTGCTCCACTGTGTGAGCCACGTGGCAGCGAGCGTTCCGCTGACGCCAATCACCGCGATGAGCAGGGCGTTGGTGGACATGCCGGCCTACCTTCGGGTCGGGGCGCCGGGGATCGGAGGGTCCCCCGTGCGCCGGGTGTCACTCCGCGGCGTCGCTGATCCCGAGCCGCAGGTGCTCCACGTGGTAGACGGCCTGGTCCAGCAGCTCGGCGACGTGGTGGTCGTGCAGCGCGTACACCACCGACCGGCCGCGCCGCTCACCCACCACGAGTCCCAGGTTCCGCAGCAGGCGCAGCTGGTGGGAGCAGGCCGACTGCTCCATGCCGACCTCCGCCGCCAACTCGGTGGCGGGCAGCGGCCCTTCGCGCAGCCGGGCGAGGATCAGCAGCCGGGAGGGCGTGGACAGGGCCTGGAGCGTGGTGGCGACCTTGGCGACGTTGTCCGCGTCCAGGCGCACGCGCTCGGCTGCGTCCTGCGCGGTGGTGGCGGCTCCATGACCCATGCCGGTCATCCTACGCACCCACCCGTACGTCCGAACGGATGAAAGAATGAACGAGTCTTCATGTGTTCCTGTATGGTGGCCGCGTGTCCACCGCCCTGGCTCCCACTCCCGTCTCCGCGCCCGCCCGGCCGGCGCCCGCCCGCCGCACCCGCGTCCTCGCCCTGCCCGAGGCGCGCTGGGCCCTCGCGTCGCTGCTCGCGTTCCTCGCGGCGCTCGCCGCGGACCTCGGCGGCGCCCCCGCCTGGACGCACGGCCCGCTGTACGCCGTCGCCTACGCCGCCGGTGGCTGGGAGCCCGCACGGGAGGGCCTGCGGGCCCTGCGCGAGAAGACCCTGGACGTCGACCTGCTCATGATCGTCGCGGCACTCGGCGCCGCGGCCATCGGGCAGGTCCTCGACGGCGCCTTGCTGATCGTCATCTTCGCCACCTCCGGCGCCCTGGAGGCCCTGGCCACCGTCCGTACCGCCGACTCCGTGCGCGGCCTGCTCGACCTCGCGCCCACCACCGCGACCCGGCTCACCGGGGACCGCGAGGAGACCGTCCCGGCCGCCGCGCTCGCCGTCGGTGACCTGATCCTGGTCCGGCCCGGCGAGCGGATCGGCGCCGACGGTTCGGTGGCCGACGGCACCGGCGAGGTCGACCAGGCCACCGTCACCGGCGAGTCCCTCCCGGTCCTCAAGCGCCCCGGCGACGACGTCTTCGCCGGCACCCTGAACGGCACCGGCGCCCTGCGCGTCCGCGTCGGCCGCGACCCCGCCGACTCGGTGATCGCCCGGATCGTCACCCTGGTCGAGGAGGCGTCCCGCACCAAGGCGCCCACGCAGCTCTTCGTCGAGAGGATCGAGCAGCGCTACGCGGTCGGCGTGGTCGCCGCCACCCTCGCGGTCTTCGGCGTCCCCCTCGCCTTCGGCGCCGGGCTCACGGACGCCCTGCTGCGCGCCATGACCTTCATGATCGTCGCTTCGCCCTGCGCGGTCGTCCTCGCCACGATGCCGCCCCTGCTGTCCGCCATCGCCAACGCCGGCCGCCACGGCGTCCTCGTGAAGTCGGCGGTCGCGATGGAACGCCTCGGCGAGATCGACGCCGCCGCCCTCGACAAGACCGGCACCCTCACCGAGGGCACCCCCGAGGTGACCGCCGTGCGCCCCCTGCCCGGCTCCGGCCTCGACGAGGACGCGCTCCTCGCGCTGGCCGCCGCCGCCGAGCACCCCAGCGAGCACCCGCTGGCCCGCGCGATCGTCGCCGCCGCCCGCACCCGCGGCCTGCGCGTCGCACCCGCCCAGGACTTCACCGCGGCCCCGGGGCTCGGCGTCACGGCGGTCGTCGACGGCCACGAGGTGCACGTCGGCCGCGCCGAGGCACCCCAGGGCGCGGAGACCACCGTCCGCGTCACCCGCGACGGCACCCCGCTCGGCACCCTCGCCCTCACCGACCGCCTGCGCGCCGACGCCGCCGCGGCCACCGCCGCGCTCACCGCCCTCACCGGCACCGCCCCCGCCCTGCTCACCGGCGACAACGCGCAGGCCGCCGCCCGCGTGGCCGGCGCGACCGGCATCACCGACGTCCGCGCCGGCCTGCTGCCCGACGGCAAGGTCGAGGCCGTACGGGAGCGGGAGCGGGCCGGCCGCAAGGTGCTCTTCGTCGGCGACGGGGTCAACGACGCGCCCGCCCTCGCCGCGGCCCACGCCGGGATCGCCATGGGCCGCGCCGGCAACGACCTGGCCCTGGAGACGGCGGACGCGGTCGTGGTCCGCGACGAGCTGACCGCCGTGCCCGCGGTCGTCGCCCTGTCCCGGCGCGCCCGCGCACTGGTACGGCAGAACCTGGTGATCGCGGGCACCTTCATCACCGCGCTGGTCCTGTGGGACCTGGCCGGCCACCTCCCGCTGCCGCTCGGCGTCGCCGGGCACGAGGGCTCGACCGTGCTGGTCGGCCTCAACGGGCTCCGGCTGCTGCGCGAGTCCGCCTGGCGAACCGGAGAAGTCCAGCGAGCGTGAGGTCCATGTCGGATTCTCGCCAGCCCCGGCCCGCCCGGTGGACCATCCTGGACCCATGCAGACGGGAATGCACACCGACACCGAGCGCTGCGTGCGCGCCGTCCAGTCCAAGGACGCGCGCTTCGACGGCTGGTTCTTCACCGCCGTCCTGACCACCCGCATCTACTGCCGGCCCAGCTGCCCCGTGGTGCCGCCCAAGCCCGCGAACATGACCTTCTACCCGAGCGCCGCGGCCTGCCAGCAGGCCGGCTTCCGGGCGTGCAAACGCTGCCGCCCGGACACCAGCCCCGGCAGCCCGGAGTGGAACCAGCGTGCCGACCTCACCGCCCGCGCCATGCGTCTGATCGCCGACGGCGTCGTGGACCGCGAGGGCGTCCCCGGCCTCGCCGCCCGGCTCGGCTACAGCACCCGGCAGATCGAACGCCAGCTGCTCGCCGAGCTGGGCGCCGGCCCCCTCGCCCTCGCCCGCGCGCAGCGCGCCCAGACCGCCCGGCTGCTCATCGAGACGACCTCGCTGCCGATGGCGGACGTCGCCTTCGCGGCCGGCTTCTCCTCCGTCCGCACCTTCAACGACACCGTCCGCGAGGTCTTCGCGCTCGCCCCGGGCGAACTGCGCGCCCGCCGCGCCCCCAGGGACCGGCCGGCCGGGCCCCCCGGCGGCGCGCTGACCCTCCGCCTCCCCTTCCGGGCACCCCTCAACCCCGACAACCTCTTCGGCCACCTCGCCGCCACCGCCGTACCCGGCGTGGAGGAGTGGCGGGCGGGCGCGTACCGCCGCACCCTGCGCCTGCCCCACGGGCACGGCGTCGTGACCCTCACCCCCACCCCCGACCACATCGCCTGCCGCCTCACCCTCACCGACCTGCGCGACCTGACCGTCGCCATCAGCCGGTGCCGCCGCCTGCTCGACCTGGACGCCGACCCGACGGCCGTCGACGACCGGCTGCGCGCCGACCCGCTGCTCGCGCCGCTCGTCGACAAGGCCCCGGGCCGCCGCGTCCCGCGCACGGTCGACGAGGCGGAGTTCGCCGTACGGGCCGTCCTGGGCCAGCAGGTCTCCACCGCCGCCGCCCGCACCCACGCCGCCCGCCTGGTCACGGCACACGGCGACCCGGTGGACGACCCCGAGGGCGGCCTGACCCACCTCTTCCCGTCGACACCGGCCCTGGCGGAGGTGGACCCGGACACGCTGGCGATGCCCCGCACCCGTCGCGCCACCTTCACCACCCTCGTCCGCCACCTCGCCGCCGGCTCGCTGGGCCTCGGCGTCGAGGCCGACCGGGCGGAGGCCCGCGCCCGCCTCCTCGCCCTCCCCGGCTTCGGCCCGTGGACCGCCGACGTCATCGCGATGCGCGCCCTCGGCGACCCCGACGCCTTCCTCCCCACCGACCTCGGCATCCGCCGTGCCGCCCGCGACCTCGGGCTGCCCTCCACCCCGGCGGCGCTCACCGCCCGCGCGGCGGCCTGGCGGCCCTGGCGGGCGTACGCGGTCCAGTACCTGTGGGCGACCGACAGCCACCCGATCAACTTCCTGCCCGTATGAGCCCCGCCGGCGCCCGAGGAACGCCCGTGAAACAGCACACCGTGATCGACAGCCCGTACGGCCCGCTCACCCTGGTCGCCGAGGACGGCGTCCTGTGCGGCCTCTACATGACCGACCAGCGCCACCGCCCGCCGGAGGAGACGTTCGGCACCCGTGACGAACGGCCCTTCGCCGCGGCCGAGGAACAGCTCGAGGCCTACTTCGCGGGCGGCCTGTCGGACTTCACCCTCGACCTGCGCCTGAACGGCACCCCCTTCCAGCGCACGGTCTGGGACCAGCTCCGCAGGATCCCCTACGGCGAGACCCGCACCTACGGCGAACTCGCCGCCGCCCTCGGCAACCCCACCGCCTCCCGCGCCGTCGGCCTCGCCAACGGCCGCAACCCGATCGGCATCGTCGTCCCCTGCCACCGCGTCATCGGCGCGAGCGGCAGCCTCACCGGCTACGGCGGCGGCCTGGAACGCAAGCAGCGGCTGCTGGACTTCGAGCGCGGGAAGGCGGGGTCGGCACTGTTCTAGGGACGGGCCGGGCACGGCTGGAAAAGGCGTTGCCGGTGCCCGGCGGGGCGGGTTAGCCTCGCGGCACTTCAAGGATCACGCTCTCTCGAACGATGCCGCAGAACGGGAGCAGGCCCGCGCACAGCACTGCGGAGCCAGGAGGGGCGGCGCCACTGTCAGGCATGCCCTCTCCGAAGGACTCTCCCATGAAGATCGGCCTCGGCCTCCCCATCGACGATCCCGCCCTGCTGCTGACCTGGGCCCGGCGCGCCGACGCGGGCCCGTTCAGCACGCTCGGCCTGCTCGACCGCCTCGTCTACGGCAACCCGGAGCCCCTGGTGACCCTCGCGGCCCTCGCGGGCGCCACCTCCCGCGTCCGCGTGCAGACCGAGGTGCTGATCGCGCCGGTGCACGGCACCGCGCTCCTCGCCAAGCAGACCGCCACCCTCGACCGGCTGTCGGGCGGCCGCTTCACCCTCGGCATCGGCGTCGGCGGCCGGGCGGACGACTGCCTCGCCGCCGGCATCGACATCCGCCGCCGCGGCCGCCGCCTCGACGAGCAGATGGCCACGCTCCGCCGCCTCTGGGCGGGCGAGCCGTACAGCGAGGAGGTGGGCACCATCGGCCCGTGCCCCGTCACGCCCGGCGGCCCCGAGGTCCTGTTCGGCGGCTTCGCCCCGGCCGCCCTCGAGAGGGTCGGCCGCTTCGGCGACGGCTTCCTCGGCGCCGCGCTGCCCCCCGCGCACATGGACGGCCTGTTCCGCGACGTCGAGGCGGTCTGGCGCAGGCACGGCCGTCCCGGCCGGCCGCGGCTGGTGGCCCAGGCGAGCGTCGCCCTCGGCCCCGAGGACACGGCGGACCGGGCCCGGCGCGCCCTGGGCGACTACTACGCCTTCACCGGCCGCGCCGAGTACATGACGAAGGGCCTGCTCACCACCGCCCGGGAGATCCGCGCGGCCGTCGACGCCTTCCACGGCATAGGCGCCGACGAGGTCGTCCTCTACTGCTGGGCCCCGGACGCCGACCAGGTCGACCGGCTCGCCGGCGCCCTGTTCTGACCCGTCGGCCGCCTACCGGCCGACCCGTACCCCGTTCTCCAGCTCGGCGGTGCCCGTGCCGTCCTCCAGTACGTCCAGGGCGGCCAGGACCCGTCCGTGCAGCGAGCCGAGGAGGTGGTCGGCCAGGCCGGCGCGCGGCACCAGGCGCCAGGACAGCAGTTCCTCCTCCTGGAGGCGGACCGTCTTCAGGAGGTCGACGCCGAGGACCCCGCCGTCGTAGATGTACGACACCAGCGGCGGCCGGCCGACACCCGGCACCCAGTCCACCGCGAGCAGCCGGCCGGGGACGACGTCCAGCCCGATCTCCTCCAGGGTCTCGCGCCGGGCGCCCTGGCGCGGGGTCTCACCGTCGTCCGACTCGATCGTGCCGCCCGGCAGGGTCCAGCCGTCCCGGTAGTTCGGCTCCACGAGCAGCACGCTGCCCGCGGCGTCCCGGAACAGCACGGCGGCACCGGCGAGCACCCGGGGGAGTCCGGCGATGTACGTGGCGTAGTCGAGCGTCGTCATCCTGGCAGGGTATGTCCGTCCGGCGGGGCGTTCCACGGTGCGGGCGGGGCATGACGGCGACGGCGTGCTCCGGTTATGGTCGCAGCGGCGCGACTGCCTTGACGTGCGCAAGGCTCGGAGAGCAAGGGGAGAGCAAGGTGGCTGACGCTGGAGTGGACGGGGCCCGCCGGGTGCTCGTCGCCGCGGACAAGTTCAAGGGTTCGCTGACGGCCGTCGAGGTCGCCGAGCGGGTCGGGGCCGGGCTGCGCCGTGTCGTGCCGGACATCGCCGTCGAGGCGCTTCCGGTCGCCGACGGCGGCGACGGCACCGTGGCCGCGGCGGTCGCGGCCGGGTTCGAGCGCCTGGAGGCGCGGGTCGCCGGACCCCTCGGTGACGAGGTGACGGCGGCGTTCGCGCTCCGCGGCGACACCGCGGTGGTGGAGATGGCCGAGGCGAGCGGGCTGGCGCGGCTGCCGGCCGGCGTCCCGGCCCCGCTGACCGCCTCCACGTACGGTTCGGGCGAGCTGCTGCGAGCCGCGCTGGACGCGGGCGCGCGGACGATCGTGTTCGGGGTCGGCGGCAGCGCCACCACGGACGGCGGCGCGGGCATGCTGTCCGCGCTGGGCGCGCGGTTCCTGCGCGCGGACGGCGAGCCGGTGGCGCCGGGCGGCGGAGGTCTGGCCGACGTCGCCTCGGCCGATCTGTCCGGCCTGGACCCGCGGCTCGCGGAGGTCGAGTTGGTGCTCGCGAGCGACGTGGACAATCCGCTGACCGGCCCCAAGGGCGCCGCGGCCGTCTACGGCCCGCAGAAGGGTGCCTCCCCGCAGGACGTGGAGACGCTGGACGCGGCCCTCGCGCACTTCGCGAAGGTGCTGGAGGGCACGGTCGGGGCGCGGGCCGCCGAGTACGCGGCCTCACCGGGAGCGGGGGCCGCGGGCGGCATCGGCTACGGCGCGCTGCTGCTCGGGGCGCGGTTCCGGGCCGGCATCGAGGTGATGCTGGACGTGCTGGGCTTCGCGCCGGCGCTGGAGCGGGCCGATCTCGTGATCACGGGGGAGGGCTCGCTGGACGAGCAGACCCTGCACGGGAAGGCGCCGGCCGGTGTCGCGGCGGCGGCCCGCGCCGCGGGCAAGGACGTCGTCGCGGTGTGCGGGCGGCTGGCGCTGCCGGCGGAGGCGCTGGGGCGGGCCGGGATCCGGCGGGCGTACCCGCTGACGGACGTGGAGCCGGACGTGGCGAAGTGCATCGCGGACGCGGGGCCCATTTTGGAGCGGGTCGCGGAGCGGATTGCCGGGGACTTCCTGACGTAGGCGAGTCCCGCCCCCCGGGGCTGCCGCCCCGGACCCCCGCTTTCGGCCCTTAACGGGCCTCGTCCTCAATCGCCGGACGGGCTGAGTGTCTCACCTGTACCCCGACCGAGTCGGGTGGTGGGTGGGCACAGGCCCGGGGGTCTGGGGGCGGAGCCCCCAGCGAGGCCCGCACCGACACCGGGCACCGGGCAAACGAAAGGGCCCCGAACCCAACCAGGTCCGGGGCCCTCCCAACGCGCCGCTACGGCAGCTGTGCCGCCCGTGCCTCCCGCCGGTTGTCGCGGAAGTTGTTCACCCGCCGTGCCGTGGCGAACAGCGGGATCACCGCGCCCATCACCAGCTGCAGCGCACATCCCGTCTGCAGCAGCAGCTGCCCGCTCGGCGCGTCGAACGCCCAGGCGGCCAGGAGGCCCATCGACAGGACGATCCACGACAGCATCGCCACCGCGAGGCGCCCCCGCGGCTTCGGGTACTCGACCCGGCTCACCATCAGCCAGGCCGTACCGATGATGGCCAGGAGCGTCGCCACGAAGGGCAGCTCGAGCAGCACGATCGAGACGACCGTCAGCGCACCGAACGGCGAGGGCATGCCCTGGAAGGTGCCGTCCTTCACGGTGACGCAGGAGAATCTCGCGAGCCGCAGCACCACCGCCAGCAGCACCACGATCGCGCCCACCGCGGCGACCCGCTGGTAGGCGTCGTGCGCGACCATCCCGTAGACCAGGACGAAGTACGCGGGCGCCAGCCCGAAGCTGATCAGGTCGGACAGGTTGTCCAGCTCGGCGCCCATCGGCGAGCTGCGCAGCTTGCGCGCCACGAGCCCGTCGAACAGGTCGAAGATCGCCGCGCAGAGCATCAGGATGACCGCGGTGGCCGCGCTGTGCCGGGCCATGCCCGACTCCTCGCTGCCCGTCAGGTGCGGGATCAGGATGCCGGTGGTGGTGAAGTACACCGCCATGAAGCCGCACGTGGCGTTGCCGAGCGTGAGGGTGTCCGCTATCGACAGGCGCAGCGAGAGAGGCATCTCCTCCTCGTCGTCCACCTCGTCGGCCTCGGGCACCCAGCCGGCCTGGGTCTGTGGATCAATCACGGTCAATGCGAGTCACCCCAGCCACCGTCTTCTGCCCCACCTCGACCGCGACCTCCACGCCTTCCGGCAGGTACAGGTCGACACGCGAGCCGAAGCGGATGAGGCCGACCCGGTCGCCCTGCTCGACCTTCGTGCCGCGCGGCACGTAAGGGACGATGCGGCGGGCCACCGCGCCGGCGATCTGGATCATCTCGATGTCGCCGAGCTCGGTGTCGAAGTGCCACACCACCCGCTCGTTGTTCTCGCTCTCCTTGTTGAAGGCGGGAACGAAGCCACCGGGGATGTGCTCGACCGACGTGACCGTGCCCGACAGCGGAGCGCGGTTGACGTGGACGTTGAGCGGGCTCATGAAGATCGCGACGCGGGTGCGGCCGTCCTTCCACGGCATGATGCTCTGCACCACACCGTCGGCGGGCGAGATGACCCGGCCCCGGGTGATCTCGCGCTCGGGGTCGCGGAAGAACCACAGCATCCCCGCCGCGAGCGCGGTGGCGGGAACGGCGACGGCCTTGGCCACGCCCGAGCGGCGGGCGCGGACCAGGCTGACGGCTGCGGTGGCGACGGTCGGCAGAAGCCACGGCGATGCTCCGCGCGCGAGGCGTACGCCGGCGAGGCTGTCGCGAGGTGCAGAGGTTTGGCTGTGGGGCATGGATGACCTTCGTAGCGGATGATGCCGCGCATTGACGGGGGACGGCGGCTTTCCGGCGATCGTAGCGGCTATCAGCCGCAACTGGGTAAGCCAGGAAGCCGAGTCGGCGGCCGAAGAGTGCCTACGGGGTGTGACCTTCTTCTCCAAGAAAACACCCCGTATCCGGACATCTAACCCTGGAACCGATACTCTTCGAGCAGCCTGCGACCGATGATCATTTTCTGGATCTCGGCGGTGCCTTCACCGATCAGCAGCATCGGAGCCTCGCGGTAGAGCCGCTCGATCTCGTACTCCTTGGAGAAGCCGTAGCCGCCGTGGATCCGGAAGGCGTCCTCCACGACCTCCTTGCAGTACTCGGAGGCGAGGTACTTGGCCATCCCCGCTTCCAGGTCGTTTCGTTCGCCCGAGTCCTTTTTGCGTGCAGCGTTCACCATCATCGCATGCGCCGCCTCCACCTTGGTAGCCATCTCGGCCAGCTTGAACTGGATGGCCTGGTGCTGGGCGATCTGCTTGCCGAAAGTGTGGCGCTGCTGGGCGTACTGGACACCCAGCTCGAAGGCACGCTGAGCGACGCCGCAACCACGCGCCGCCACATTCACGCGGCCCACCTCGACGCCGTCCATCATTTGGTAAAAACCTCGGCCGGTGACGCCGCCGAGCACCCGGTCGGCGGGAATCCGCAGGCCGTCCATGATGAGCTCGGTCGTGTCGACGCCCTTGTAGCCCATCTTGTCGATCTTGCCGGGGATGGTGAGGCCGGGTCGGACCTCGCCGAAGCCCGGCTCCTTCTCCACCAGGAAGGTCGTCATCGACTTGTGGGGGGCGGTGCCCTCGGGGTGACCCTCGTCACTCTTCACCAGGACGGCCACGAGCGACGACGTGCCGCCGTTGGTCAGCCACATCTTCTGGCCGTTCAGGACGTACTCCTCGCCGTCCTTCACCGCCTTCGAGGAGATCGCCGAGACGTCGGAGCCCAGCGCCGGCTCGGACATCGAGAAGGCGCCCCGGATGTCGCCCGCCGCCATGCGGGGCAGGAAGTGGTCCTTCTGCTCCTGCGTGCCGTGCTGCTTGAGCATGTACGCCACGATGAAGTGCGTGTTGATGATGCCGGACACCGACATCCAGCCGCGGGCGATCTCCTCCACGCACAGGGCGTAGGTCAGGAGCGACTCGCCCAGACCCCCGTACTCCTCCGGGATCATCAGGCCGAACAGGCCCAGCTCCTTCAGCCCGTCGACGATGTCCTGCGGGTACTCGTCCCGGTGCTCCAGCCCGGTCGCGACCGGGATGATCTCCTTGTCCACGAAGTCCCGGACGGTGGAGAGGATCTCCCGCTGGACGTCCGTGAGCCCGTGGGTCTGGGCGAGGCGGCTCATCTACTTCCCCTGTTCCTTCAGGTCGGGGCGGCCCGGCTGCTCGCCGCCGCGCTCCTTGATGTACGTCTCGGTGGGCACCATCACCTTGCGGCGGAAGACACAGACCAGCGTGCCGTCCTGCTTGTAGCCCTTGGTCTCGACGTGGACGATGCCCCGGTCGTTCTTCGACTTCGAGGGCCACTTGTCGAGCACGGTGGTCTGGCCGTAGATCGTGTCCCCGTGGAAGGTGGGCGCCACGTGCTTGAGCGACTCGATCTCCAGGTTGGCGATCGCCTTGCCGGAGATGTCCGGCACGGACATGCCGAGCAGCAGCGAGTAGACGTAGTTGCCCACCACGACGTTCCTGCCGAAGTCCGTCGTCTTCTCGGCGTAGTTCGTGTCCATGTGGAGCGGGTGGTGGTTCATGGTGAGGAGACAGAACAGGTGGTCGTCGTACTCGGTGACCGTCTTGCCGGGCCAGTGCTTGTACGTCGCCCCGACCTCGAACTCCTCGTAGGTGCGTCCGAACTGCATGGTCCTCAGGCCTCCGGGATCTCGAACTTCGACGTGCGCTGCATGCCGGCGGCACGGCCCTTGCCGGAGACGACCAGCGCCATCTTGCGGCTGGCCTCGTCGATCATCTCGTCGCCGAGCATCGCGGAGCCCTTCTTGCCGCCCGCCTCGGACGTGTAGTAGTCGTACGCGTCCAGGATCAGCTCGGCGTGGTCGTAGTCCTCCTGCGACGGCGAGAAGATCTCGTTGGACGCCTCGACCTGGCCCGGGTGCAGCACCCACTTGCCGTCGAAACCGAGCGCCGCGGCGCGCTGGGCGACCGCGCGGTAGCCGTCCACGTTGCGGATCTGGAGGTAGGGGCCGTCGATCGCCTGGAGGTTGTTGGCGCGGGCGGCCATCAGGATCTTCATCAGGATGTAGTGGTAGGCGTCCGCCGGGTAGCCGGGCGGCTGCTCGCCCACGACCAGGGACTTCATGTTGATGGACGCCATGAAGTCGGCCGGGCCGAAGATGATGGTCTCGACCCGCGGGCTCGCCTGCGCGATCTCGTTGACGTTGTTCAGGCCCTGGGCGTTCTCGATCTGCGCCTCGATGCCGATCCGGCCGACCTCGAAGCCCATCGTCTTCTCGATCTGGGTGAGCAGCAGGTCAAGGGCCACGACCTGCTGGGCGTCCTGGACCTTCGGCAGCATGATGCAGTCCAGGTTCGGGCCGGCGCCCTCGACGACCGTCACGACGTCGCGGTACGTCCACTCGGTGGTCCAGTCGTTGACGCGCACGACGCGGGTCTTGCCGGTCCAGTCGCCCTCGTTGAGGAACTTCACGATGGTGTGCCGCGCCTCGGGCTTGGCCAGCGGGGCGCAGGCGTCCTCCAGGTCCAGGAAGACCTGGTCGGCCGGGAGGCCCTGGGCCTTCTCCAGGAAGCGGGGGTTCGAGCCCGGTACAGCCAGGCAGGAACGCCGGGGGCGAAGGCGGTTGACCGTGGTCATGCGGGGACCTCCAGGGGGTCGAGCTTGTTCGCGTTCCGGATCTCGTCGACGATCCGGCCGATGATGCCGGTGATGTCGAAGTCCTTCGGGGTGAAGACCGCGGCCACTCCCGCGGCCCGCAGGTCCTCGGCGTCACCGTTCGGGATGATGCCACCGGCGATCACCGGTATATCCGTGGCACCGGCCACACGGAGCCGTTCGAGCACGTCCGGCACCAGCTGGGCGTGCGAGCCGGAGAGGATGGACAGGCCCACCGCGTGCACGTCCTCGGCGAGGGCGGCGTCCACGATCTGCTCCGGCGTGAGCCGGATGCCCTGGTAGACCACCTCGAAGCCGGCGTCGCGGGCCCGCACGGCGATCTGCTCGGCGCCGTTGGAGTGGCCGTCGAGGCCCGGCTTGCCGACCAGGAACCGCAGCTTGCCGACGCCGAGGTCCTTGGCCGTCAGGTCGACCTTGCGGCGCACCAGGGACAGGGCCGAGCCCTCCTCCGCGGCGACCGCGACCGGCGCCGAGGACACCCCGGTCGGCGCCCGGAACTCGCCGAACACCTCGCGCAGCGCCCCGGCCCACTCACCGGTCGTGACGCCGGCGCGGGCGCACTCCAGGGTGGCCTCCATGAGGTTGTCGGTGCCCTTGGCGGCCTCCTTCAGCTTCTCCAGCGCCTTGCAGGGACGCGGGTGGTTGAAGGGCGGCTGGTAGCGCGTGTCCCGCCAGTGCTGGAGCGAGGCGATGACGCGGGCCTCCACGGCCGGGTCGACCGTCTGTATCGCGGTGTCCAGGTCTGCGGTCAGCGGGTTCGGCTCGGTGCCCTCGAAGGCGTTGACACCGATGATCTTCTCCTCGCCGGACTCGATCCGGGCCCGGCGCTCGGCGTGCGAGGCGACCAGCTGCGACTTGAGGTAGCCGGACTCGACGGCGGCCATCGCGCCGCCCATCTCCTCGATGCGCTCCATCTCGGCGAGCGAATCCCGGACCAGCTCGTCGACCTTCGCCTCGACCACCTTCGAACCGTCGAAGAGGTCGCCGTACTCCAGCAGGTCGCTCTCGTACGCCAGCACCTGCTGGATGCGCAGCGACCACTGCTGGTCCCACGGGCGGGGCAGGCCGAGGGCCTCGTTCCAGGCGGGCAGCTGCACGGCCCGTGCGCGGGCGTCCTTGGAGAGGGTGACCGCCAGCATCTCCAGCACGATCCGCTGGACGTTGTTCTCCGGCTGGGCCTCCGTCAGGCCGAGGGAGTTGACCTGGACGCCGTAGCGGAAGCGGCGGTGCTTGGGGTTCTCGATGCCGTACCGCTCGCGGGTGACGCGGTCCCAGATCCGCCCGAAGGCCCGCATCTTGCACATCTCCTCGACGAAGCGGACGCCCGCGTTCACGAAGAAGGAGATGCGGCCGACGACGTCGCCCATGCGCTCCTCGGGCACCTGACCGCTGTCGCGCACCGCGTCGAGCACGGCGATCGCGGTGGACATGGCGTACGCGATCTCCTGGACCGGCGTGGCGCCCGCCTCCTGCAGGTGGTAGCTGCAGATGTTGATCGGGTTCCACTTCGGGATGTGGGAGACCGTGTACGCGATCATGTCCGTCGTCAGGCGGAGGGACGGCCCCGGCGGGAAGACGTGCGTCCCCCGGGACAGGTACTCCTTGACGATGTCGTTCTGGGTCGTGCCCTGGAGCCGGGTGATGTCCGCACCCTGCTCCTCGGCGACGACCTGGTAGAGCGCCAGCAGCCACATGGCCGTGGCATTGATGGTCATCGAGGTGTTCATCTGCTCCAGGGGGATGTCCTGGAACAGCCGGCGCATGTCACCGAGGTGCGCGACCGGCACGCCGACCCGGCCCACCTCGCCGCGGGCGAGGACGTGGTCGGAGTCGTAGCCGGTCTGGGTCGGCAGGTCGAAGGCGACCGACAGGCCCGTCTGCCCCTTGGCGAGGTTGCGCCGGTACAGCTCGTTGGACGCCTCGGCCGTGGAGTGACCGGCGTACGTGCGCATGAGCCACGGCCGGTCCTTCTGACGCTCAGTCATGCGGCGCTCCTCAGATGTTCCGGAAGCGGTTGATGGCGTCGACGTGCCGCGCGCGCAGCTCCTCGTCGCGCACGCCCAGGCCCTCCTCGGGCGCCAGGCACAGCACGCCGACCTTGCCCTGGTGGAGGTTGCGGTGGACGTCGAACGCGGCCTGGCCGGTGTCCTCGAGGGAGTACACCCTGGAGAGGGTCGGGTGGATCTTGCCCTTGGCGAGGAGGCGGTTGGCCTCCCATGCCTCGCGGTAGTTGGCGAAGTGGGAGCCGATGATGCGCTTCAGCGACATCCACAGGTAGCGGTTGTCGTACTCGTGCATGTAGCCCGAGGTCGAGGCGCAGGTGGTGATGGTGCCGCCCTTGCGGGTGACGAAGACCGAGGCGCCGAAGGTCTCGCGGCCGGGGTGCTCGAAGACGATGTCGATGTCCTCGCCGCCGGTGAGTTCGCGGATGCGCTTGCCGAAGCGCTTCCACTCCTTCGGGTCCTGGGTGTTCTCGTCCTTCCAGAACTTGTAGCCCTCGGCGTTGCGGTCGATGATCGCCTCGGCGCCCATCGAGCGGCAGATGTCCGCCTTCTGGTCGCTGGAGACGACGCAGATCGGGTTGGCGCCGCCGGCCAGGGCGAACTGGGTGGCGTAGGAGCCGAGGCCGCCGCTCGCGCCCCAGATGAGCACGTTGTCGCCCTGCTTCATGCCGGCGCCGTTGCGGGAGACCAGCTGGCGGTAGGCGGTGGAGTTCACCAGACCCGGGGCCGCGGCCTCCTCCCAGCTGAGGTGGCCCGGCTTGGGCATCAGCTGGTTGGACTTGACCAGGGCGATCTCGGCGAGGCCGCCGAAGTTGGTCTCGAAGCCCCAGATGCGCTGCTCGGGGTCGAGCATCGTGTCGTTGTGGCCGTCGGACGACTCCAGCTCGACGGAGAGGCAGTGCGCGACGACCTCGTCGCCGGGCTGCCAGGCGTTGACGCCCGGGCCGGTGCGCAGGACGACGCCGGCCAGGTCGGAGCCGATGATGTGGTACGGCAGGTCGTGGCGCTTGGCGAGGTCGCTGGTGCGGCCGTAGCGCTCCAGGAAGCCGAACGTCGACAGCGGCTCGAAGATCGAGGTCCACACCGAGTTGTAGTTGACCGAGGAGGCCATGACGGCCACCAGGGCCTCGCCGGGGCCCAGCTCGGGCAGCGGCACCTCGTCCAGGTGGATCGACTTGCGCGGGTCCTTGGCGCGGGTCTCCATGCCCGCGAACATCTCCGTCTCGTCCTTGTGCACGGTGATCGCGCGGTACGACTCGGGGAGGGGCAGCGCGGCGATGTCGGCCGGCGTGGATTCGGGCGACTGGATCGCGTCCAGGATGTCCTTCACGGTCACGGTGTTGCCTCCGGCGGTGAGCGCCCTGAGGGAGGGGCGCTGAGGGTTACGTCGGTGCTCTAGAGGGGTGGTGAAAGTGCCTGTGACGCAGGCGCCGGGCGCGCAGGGGATGGGTGCGGGGACAGCCCGGACACCTTCAACGTATGACACCGCGTGTCACCCCGCAAGGCACTGAGTGCCAGAAACTGCACTCAGATGAAATCTTTACGCAACATATGAGCGATGATCGATCGTATGGGGGTTCACGCAGGGTGAAAAAGGGGCGTTGACATGCAAAAACGGCCACCCGGAGGGTGGCCGTCGTCACAGGGTGCAGGAGCCGGTCAGCGCTCCTTGAGCGCCTGCTCGATGGTGCGCATGATCTCGTGCAGCGGGGCGTCGGTCCGCGCGACCGTCACCAGCACCTCGCCCTCCACGGAGGCCGCGGAGGCGGCCGGCCGTGAGGACGCCGTCCCGCGCCCGGCGCCGATGCCCGTGCCGAACGTCCGGCGCACGATCGCGAAGGCGTGGTCGAGCTGCGCCTCCACGTCGCCCTGGCCGCCCGCCCGCAGCCAGCGCCGCAGGACGTGGTTGTGGGCGGTGACCACGGCGGACGCGGCGACCTCCGCCAGCAGCGGGTCGTCGTTGGCGTCGTCGTCGTGCGCGTGCTCGTCGAAGTGGCCGAGCAGGTAGCGGGTGAAGAGGCGCTCGTAGCGGGCCACCGACGCGATCTCCGCCTCGCGCAGGGTGGGCACCTCGCGCGTGAGCTTGTAGCGGGCGACCGAGATCTCCGGCCGGGCCGCGTACATCTTCATGACTTCCTTGATGCCGCGGCACACCGTGTCGAGCGGATGCTCGTGCGCGGGCGCCGCGTTGAGCACCGCCTCGGCGCGGACCAGGGTGTCGTCGTGGTCCGGGAAGATCGCCTCTTCCTTGGAGCGGAAGTGGCGGAAGAAGGTGCGGCGTGCGACGCCGGCCGCGGCCGCGATCTCGTCGACGGTGGTCGCCTCGTAGCCCTTGGTCGCGAACAGCTCCATCGCCGCGGCCGCCAGCTCCCGGCGCATTTTGAGCCGTTGTGCGGCGGCTCGGCTGCCGGCCGCGCTCTCCGGCGCGTCGGGCGTAGCTGGTGTGCGTGAGGACCTGGCGGGCTGGGACATGACCCGAACGTACTGCATGTGCGCAGACTGGTGCGCGTGACCGGGGAATCCCCCGCCCGCGCAGGGCGGGGGAGACCCGGCCGGATCGAGCAGTCCGCCCCAGTCCTCCTCGGGCCGGAACCGGTCGCCGGGACCCGGCTCAGCGGCGGGCATATTCGCGGAAGCCACGGCCCGTCTTGCGGCCGAGGCAGCCCGCGGCCACCAGGTGCTCGAGCAGCGGCGCCGGGGCGAGTCCCGGGTCCCGGAACTCGCGGTGCAGCACCTTCTCGATGGCCAGCGACACGTCGAGCCCCACCACGTCCAGCAGCTCGAAGGGGCCCATCGGGTAGCCGCCGCCCAGCTTCATCGCCGCGTCGATGTCGTCGAGCGTCGCGTAGTGCTCCTGCACCATCTTGACCGCGTTGTTGAGGTACGGGAACAGCAGCGCGTTCACGATGAAGCCGGCCCGGTCGCCGCAGTCCACGGCGTGCTTGCGGACCTTGGCGCAGACCTCGCGGACGGTGGCGTGCACGTCGTCCGCGGTCAGCACCGTACGGACCACCTCGACCAGCTTCATGGCCGGCGCGGGGTTGAAGAAGTGCATGCCGATCACGTCCTGCGGACGCGAGGTGGCGCGGGCGCAGGCGACCACGGGCAGGGACGAGGTGGTGGTGGCCAGCACCGCGCCGGGCTTGCAGACCTTGTCCAGCGTGGCGAAGAGCTGCCGCTTGACCTCCAGGTCCTCCGCGACCGCCTCCACGGCCAGGTCCACGTCGGCGAAGTCGTCGTACGTCCCCGTCGCCGTGATCCGCTCCAGCGTCCCGGCGGCGGCCTCGGCGGTGAGCCTGCCCTTGTCGACGCTGCGCGCCAGGGACTTGCCGATGCGGGCCCTGGCCGTCTGCGCCTTCTCCACGCTGCGGGCGGCGAGGACGACCTGGTACCCGGCCTTGGCGAACACCTCCGCGATGCCGGACGCCATGGTGCCCGAGCCCGCGACCCCCACGGAGCGCACGGGGCGGCCGGCGGCCGGGGTGTCGCTCGCGCGCGGGGTCAGCGCGTCCGGCACCACGACCGCGCTGCCGGGCGCCTCGTAGGTGTAGAAGCCGCGCCCCGCCTTGCGGCCCGTCAGGCCGGCCTCGCTGAGCTGCTTCAGGATGGGCGCGGGGGCGTGCAGACGGTCGTGGGAGGCGGAGTACATGGCCTCCAGGACCGTCCGCGCGGTGTCCACGCCGATCAGGTCGAGCAGCGCCAGCGGCCCCATCGGCAGCCCGCAGCCGAGCCGCATCGCGGCGTCGATGTCCTCGCGCGAGGCGTAGTTCGCCTCGTACATCGCCGCGGCCTGGTTCAGGTAGCCGAACAGCAGCCCGTCGGCCACGAAGCCGGGCCGGTCGCCCACCGCGACGGGCTCCTTGCCCAGGTCGAGGGCGAGATCGGTGACCGCCGTGACGGCGGCCGGTGCGGTCAGCACCGAGGAGACGACCTCGACCAGCTTCATCGCCGGGGCCGGGTTGAAGAAGTGCAGGCCCAGCACCCGCTCGGGACGGGCCGAGTCGGCGGCGAGCCGGGTCACCGACAGGGCGTTGGTGCCGGTCGCCAGGATCGTGCCGGGGCGGACGATCCCGTCCAGCTCCCGGAAGATCTGCTGCTTGATCTCGTACGACTCCGGCGCCACCTCGATGACGAGGTCGGCGTCGGCCGCGGCCCGCAGCTCGGTGGCGGTACGGACCCGGGCGAGGGCGTCGGCGCGCTCCCGCTCGGTCAGGCGTCCGCGCTCCACGGCGCGGGCGGTGGACGCCTCCAGCGCGGCGACGGCCTTCGCGGCCTGCGCCTCGCTGACGTCGATGCCGACCACGTCACGGCCGGCCCGGGCCAGGACCTCGGCGATGCCGGTGCCCATCGTGCCGAGGCCGACGACGGCGACGGTGCGGAGCGGGGACAGAGGGGTGTCGGACTGGGGAGTGGCCATCGCGGGACTCCAGGAATGAGGGTGACGACGGAACGCCCGCGTGCGCCGAGCGGCGCACCGGGGCGTACGGAGTGAGGAGTGCGGGTGTCGACCGGGCTTCTGGCGCACACGCCCGGTGCCGTCCGCAGGGCGTGCACACGCCCGGGCGGCGGCGGGGTCCGACCGGCCCTGTCCCGAGGCCGGGTCGCACTGCGGTGCCTGGGCACCGAACCGACTGATCCGTTCCCGCGACGGCCGCGTCACCAGACCGTCGTGAGGACTGCTGCGGGTGGGTGACCCGCTCGTCTGAGATTAACTCGCGGGTAACGAGCGCGCCAGCCCCCGGTGTTCGTGATGTAGGTCCCACCCGGCGTGTGACCCGCCTAACCTCGGTGTCATGGACGAAGAGTTGCGATCGCTCACGGAACGCTTACGGTCCGAGGCGGCCGCCTCCGGCGCGCGGGACGCCGTGACGGCCTGCGACCGGCTCGCGGCGACCGGGGACCACGACGAACTGGCCGCGGTGCTCACCGCGCCGGGGCAGCCGCTGTGGGCCAGGGAGCTGGCCGCGTTCCGGCTGGGGCTGGCGGGGGACCGGCGGGCCTTCGAGTCCCTCGTGCTGCTCCTCAACCATCGCGACCCGCCGCGCTGCGCCTCGGCCGCGCACGCCCTCGCCCGGCTCGGCGACCCGCGCACCGCCCGCGCCGCCGCCGCCCTCGCCACCAACGAACTGCGCGTCGCCTACGCCCTGCACCCGGTGCGTCTGCTGGTCGAGCTGCGCGCCCCGGAGGCGGTGCCCGCGCTGATCACCACCCTGGAGCGCCGGCTGCGCCCGCACGACCCGTACCGGCGCGTGGCACTCGCCTGTGTCGAGGGCCTCGGCTCGCTCGGTGACGCACGGGCCGCTCCCGTGCTGGAGGACGCCCTCGCGCACCCGGCCCTGGCCGAGGCGGCGGTGCGGGCGCTGGCGCGGATCCCGAGGCAGCGGTGAGCCGTCGGCCGGTGCGCCGTCAGCCGGTGAGCTGCCTGGCGTACCGCACCTCGGGCACGGCGACTCCGTCCACGTCGGACGACTCGGCGGCCCCGTCGGCGTGGAAGCCGGCCCGCTCGTAGAAGCGCCGGGCGCGGGCGTTGCCGTCGAGCACCCACAGCAGCATGCGCGCGTGCCCGGCGGCGGCGCACCGGCGCACCGACTCGCGCAGCAGGGCCTGCCCCACGCCGCCGCCGAGGCGCGCCGGGTCGACGTAGAGGGCGTACAACTCGGCGTCGCCGGTGCGGAGTTCACCCTCCCGGTACGGTCCGTGGCAGGCCCAGCCGACGACGTCGCCGGCATCGTCCTCCGCGACCAGGTTCACCGGGCCGGCCGGAGGCGGGGCGAAGAGCGCACGGCGCCGCTCGGCGTCCTCGGCGACCGAGAGTCCGTCGAGGTAGGACTGCGGCATCAGTCCCCGGTACGCCGACTGCCAGCCCCGGACGCGGATCGCGGACACGCGGTCGCAGTCGGCGAGCGTCATCTCCCGCACGCGCGGCCCGCTCACGGGGCGACGACCGAGGCGGTCATGACCAGTTCACTCATGCCCCCATGGTGAACCACGGCACCGGCGCCGCCCCGGGCGGGCCGCCGGTCGTCCGGCTCAGCGCCGGAAGCCGAGCAGGCCGTGCAGCGTGGATCCCCGCGAGGACGTCGACGCCGCCTTGGACTCCAGCGGCTTCGGGTCGGGCGGCGTCGCGCAGACGGCGTCGGCCTCACCGTCGCCGCGCGGCACGGTGCCGTCGGTCAGATAGGCGGCCAGGTGCTCATCCAGGCAGGCGTTGCCGCTCAGCGTGATGCCGTGGTTGCCGCCGCCCTCCTCGACGACCAGGCTGGAGCCGCGCAGCAGCCGGTGCACGGTGACACCGCCCTCGTACGGGGTGGCGGCGTCGCCCGTCGCCTGGAACAGCAGCGCCGGCGGCACCTGCCGGTTGGCGACGTCCACCGGCTGCCGCGAGCCGGTCGGCCAGAAGGCGCACGGCGCGTTGTACCAGGCGTTGTTCCAGGTCATGAACGGTGCCTTCGCGTGCATGTCCCAGGAGTCCTCGCGCCACTCGGCCCAGTCGTGCGGCCAGCCGGCGTCACGGCACTGCACCGACGTGTAGACGCTGTAGCCGTTGTCGCCGGAGGCGTCCAGGGCGCCGAAGTTCTCGTACGCCTCGACGAGCGGGCCGGTGTCCCGGTCGTTCACGTACGCCGCGAACGCCTCGGCCAGGTAGGGCCAGTAGCCGTTGTAGTAGCCGCCCGGCAGGAAGGTGTCCTCCAGTTCCGCGGCGCCCACCTCGCCGCCGGCCGGGTTCTTCGCGAGCGCCGCCCGCATCGCGTACCACGCGGCCCCGACCCGCTCCGGATCGGTCCCGAGCCCGTACGCCGTGTCGTACTTGGCGATCCAGGCCATGAAGGCGCGGTGTCGGTCGTCGAAGGCGTGGTCCTGGTTCAGGTTGGCGTCGTACCAGACGTCGGTCGGATCGACGACCGAGTCCAGGACCAGCCGCCGCACCCGCTCCGGGTGGAGCCGGGCGTAGACGGCACCCAGGTAGGTGCCGTAGGAGTAGCCGAAGTAGCTGATCCTCTCCGCGCCGAGTGCCGCGCGGATCGCGTCCATGTCCCGGGCGGCGCTGACCGTGTCCATGTGGGGGAGGACCTCGGCGTACTTCCTGCCGCAGGCCTCGGCGAAGGACTTCGCGCGCGTGAGGTTGGCCCGCTCGACGGCCGGCGAGGCCGGCAGGGTGTCGGGGCGCACCGCGGCGAAGTGGCCCGGCCGGCAGTCCAGGGCGGGCTCGCTCCTGCCGACGCCCCTCGGGTCGAATCCGACGACGTCGTACTGGGCGGCCACCTTCCCCGGCAGCGAGGACGCCACGAACCCGGCGAGGGTCAGACCGCTGCCGCCGGGGCCGCCGGGGTTGACCAGCAGCGGGCCCTGGTACGTCTTCGCGGTGTGCGGGACGCGGGACAGCGCCAGGGTGATCCGCCTGCCGTCCGGGCGGGAGTGGTCGAGCGGCACCGTGATGGTCGCGCACTGGAGCGTCGGATAGTCGGCCGTCCCGCACTTCGTCCAGCCGATCCCCGCGGCGTGCGCGGTGCCCGCGGGCGGCGGGGCGCCGGCCTCGGCGGGGACGGCCGCGACGGCACCGGCCGCGATGACGGCGGCGCCGCCCAGCACGGCTGCGCGTTGTCTCATGGAGGCTCCCGGGGCGGAGAGGCCGCGGCCCGCTGTGGACACGGTCCTCGCCGCATCGTCCCGGGATGCGCCGCCGAAGGAACGCGTTCGGTCCGTACGTGACCCGATTGGGCCGCCGGAAGCCCTCGAATGCCCTCGGGCGAGTGCCTTCCGGCGGGCTAAGGCCGCACCGGTCCGGCCGCCGGGGGCACGCGCGCCGGGCCCGCGTCGCTAGGCTGGCTCCCGCCCGTGAGGAACAGGAGGCCGAGATGGCCCGGACGGCACCGACCGAACCGACGGTCGACGAGGTGATGGCCGAGCTGGCCGCGCTCGAGGACCCGAAGGCGCGCGCGGTCAACGAGAGACACGGCGACGACCACGGCGTGAACCTCGGCAAGCTGCGCGCCCTCGCGAAGCGGCTGCGGACGCGGCACGAACTCGCGGGCGGGCTCTGGGGGACGGGCGACACCGCGGCCAGGCTGCTGGCGACCCTGGTCTGCCGCCCGAAGGCGTTCGGGCGGGACGAGCTGGACGCGATGACGCGCGAGGCGCGCACACCCAAGGTGCACGACTGGCTCGTGAACTACGTGGTGAAGAAGAGTCCCCACGCCGAGGAACTGCGCGTGGCCTGGTCCGCCGATCCGGACCCCGTGGTCGCGAGCGCCGGCTGGGCGCTGACCACCGAGCGCGTGACGAGGAAGCCGGAGGGCCTGGACCTCGCGGGACTGCTCGACACGATCGAGGCGGAGATGAAGGAGGCCCCGGACCGCCTCCAGTGGGCGATGAACCACTGCCTGGCCCGCATCGGCATCGACCACCCGGAGCACCGCGCCCGCGCGGTCGGCATCGGGGAACGCCTGGAGGTCCTGAAGGACTATCCGACACCCGCGGGCTGCACGTCCCCGTACGCCCCCGTGTGGATCACCGAGATGGTGCGCAGGCAGCGAGAGGCGTCGGCCTAGGTGTCCCGGTACCGGCCCCGGCTCCCGGGCGGGCCCGTACGCTGAGCGGTCGCGTGTCCGTGCCACGGGGAGGGAGCACCATGACGAGTCGGTTCACCGAGCTGGTCGTCGACTGCCACGATCCGGAAGGACTCGCGGCGTTCTGGTGCGCGGTCCTGGACTTCGAGGTGATCGACCGGAGCGGGGGCAAGGTAGAGATCGGCTCCTGGACACCGACCGTCGAAGCGGTCCGGGCCCGTCAGATGCCGCCCACCCTGCTGTTCGTCCGGGTGCCCGAGGGGCGGGCCGTGAAGAACCGGCTCCACCTCGACGTCAGCCCCGTCGACCGCAGCACGGACGACGAGGTGACCAGGCTGCTCGGCCTCGGCGCCACCCGGGCGGACGTGGGCCGGGGCCCGGAGGAGCGGAGCTGGGTGGTCATGGCCGACCCGGAGGGCAACGAGTTCTGCGTCCTGCGCACCCTGGCACCGCGCGGCCAGGCCGCTCGGCCCCTCGCGTGACCGGATCGTCGGCAGGGTCTAGTAGCTGTCGTGGCCGGGCTCGCCGTTCGGCCGGTAGACGCCGACGACGGTGCCGCCCTTCGTCGCCGAGACACTGACCGGCTCGAGGGCGGTGGGGATCGCTCCGTCGGCGAACAGCCGCTTGCCGGAGCCGATGATCACCGGATGGATGGTCAGCCGGTACTCGTCGACGAGACCGTGCCGCATGAGGGTCTGGGCGAGGTCGCCGCTGCCGACGACGTTGATGTCGCCGCCGTCGGACGCCTTCAGTTCGCGCACGGCATCGACGACGTCGCCCTCCAGCAGCGTGGAGTTCTGCCACTCGACGGACGTCAGGGTCCGGGACGCCACGTACTTGCGCGTGCTGTTCATCCGCTGGGTGAACGGGTTGCCGGGGTCGGCGGTCGGCCAGTACGACGCGAAGATCTCGTACGTCTTCCGGCCGAGCAGCAGCGCGTCGGAGGGCTCGTACCAGCCGGCGATGGCCGCCCCGACCTCGTCGTCCGCCACCGGCTTCTGCCAGCCTCCGTGCCGGAAGCCGCTCTCGGCGTCCTCGTCCGGACCGCCCGGCGCCTGCATGACGCCGTCCAGCGTCAGGAACGTGCAAACGATGATCTCGCGCATGGTGCGCTCCCTTCGTCGAAGGGTGGACCGCACCACCGCCAAAAACTCATCGGCGGAGACCTCCGCGGTCCCGGCTCCCTACGACCGCGCCGGCCACACCAGCGCCTGGGCGACGACGACCCGCTCGCCGTCGAAGGTGACCGCGGGGCCTCCGTGCAGCTCGTAGCCGAGACCGATCGCCTCGCTCACGCGGTGGCAGAACGCGGCGTCGTCCGGTCCGGTCAGGACGCGGTACACGGGCAGTCCGTTCGGTGGTGGGGTCATGGGGAGCATGATCGCAGAGGACGGCGAGCGGAGGCGGCGGTTCCCCCTCACATGAGGGAGAGCTGAACCGGCTCCGTCGCCGGAGGCGCGTCCGCCGGCTCCGCGCGTTCGAGGCGCCGCGGCATCCCGGGGCGTGCTGGGCCGATGCCGTACTCCTGGGCCAGGGCGTGCACCTGGCCGGTGATCCGCCGCTGGTACCACTTCGGGGCGTAGGCGCCGTCCGCGTACAGGCGCTCGTAGCGGCGCACCAGGTGCGGGTGGTGCTGCGCGAGCCAGCTCATGAACCACTCCCGGGCGCCCGGGCGCAGGTGCAGGACCAGGGGCGTCACCGACGTGGCGCCGGCCGCGGCGATGGCCCCGACCGTGGCGCGGAGCTGGGCCGGCTCGTCGCCGAGGAAGGGGATGACCGGCGCCATCAGCACCCCGCAGTCGATGCCGTGCTCGCTCAGCGTCCGTACGACGTCCAGCCGGCGTTCCGGTGCGGGTGTGCCCGGCTCCACCGTGCGCCAGAGCTCGGAGTCGGTGAAGCCCACCGAGACGGAGATGCCGACGTCCGTGACCCGCGCCGCCCGGGTCAGCAGGTCGAGGTCGCGCAGGATGAGCGTGCCCTTGGTGAGGATCGAGAAGGGGTTCGCCCGCTCGGTCAGGGCCGAGAGGATGCCCGGCATCAGGCGGTAGCGGCCCTCGGCGCGCTGGTAGCAGTCGACGTTGGTGCCCATCGCCACGTGCTCGCCCTGCCAGCGGCGGGAGGCCAGCTGGCGGCGCAGCAGTTCGGGTGCGTTCACCTTGACGACGATCTGCGAGTCGAAGCCGAGGCCCGTGTCGAGGTCCAGATAGCTGTGCGTCTTGCGCGCGAAGCAGTAGACGCACGCGTGCGAGCAGCCCCGGTACGGGTTCACCGTCCACTCGAACGGCATCCGCGAGGCGCCCGGCACCCGGTTGAGGATCGAACGGGCCCGCACCTCGTGGAAGGTGATGCCGCGGAACTCGGGTGTGTCGAAGGTACGGGTGGTCACCGCGTCGGCGCCGAACAGCGCGGGATCGGCGGCCCGGGCGTGGTCGGAGTCCGTGAGGTTCTCCCAGCGCATTGACGCCTCCTCGGTAGCACTCCGCACAGAATAGAACACCTGTTCCCTTGATCGTGCGGGTGTGTCGCGCGGAGGCGGTTCACGCCCCCCGATTTGGTGGCCGGGCGGTGGGGTGGTTGGCTTGCCCCGACCCCGAGAACCAGCCCCTGGAGGAACCCGATGGCGCAGGTCGAGGCCACGACGGAGCGGATCGTCGGCGCGGACGCGGAGACGGTGTTCGACACCCTCGCCGACTACCGCGGCGCCCGCGAGAAGCTGCTCCCCGAGCACTTCAGCGAGTACGAGGTCCGCGAGGGCGGTGACGGCGAGGGCACCCTCGTGCACTGGAAGCTCCAGGCCACGAGCAAGCGCGTCCGCGACTGCCTGCTGGAGGTCAGCGAGCCGAGCGACGGCGAGCTGGTCGAGAAGGACCGCAATTCCTCCATGGTCACCACCTGGCGGGTCACCCCGGCCGGCGAGGGCAGGTCCCGGGTCGTGGTCACCAGCACCTGGAAGGGCGCCGGAGGCATCGGCGGCTTCTTCGAGAAGACCTTCGCCCCCAAGGGGCTCGGCCGGATCTACGACGCGATGCTCGTGAAGCTCGCCGCCGAGGTGGAGAAGTAGTCAACAGGCCTCTCCTTCAGGGGTGTTGGCGGTCTCACCGGTTCGAGTGATCCTCGGCTGATCGCGCCGTACGCCGTAACTTGTCGCACTTGCTCGTAGTTGTCGCCTCTGGCGGCAAAAGTGAGCAGGTGCGACGAGGGGAGCGGTACGTGGGCGGGATCACTCTGGTGCAGGACGAACCGGTCACGGCGCCACCCCCGGAGTTGTTCGAGGCCCCCGCTCCCGAGCCGGAGCGGCCCGCCGGGCTCAGCCCGCGCCGGGTCCGGCTGGTCTTCGTCGGACTGATGCTGGCGCTGCTGCTCGCCGCGCTGGAGCAGATGATCGTCGCGACGGCGCTGCCGAAGATCGTCGGCGAGCTGCACGGCCTGGACAAGATGTCCTGGGCCATCACCGCGTATCTGCTGACCTCCACCGTGGGGCTGCCGATCTACGGCAAGCTCGGCGACCTCTTCGGCCGCAAGGGCGTCTTCCAGTTCGCCATCCTGGTCTTCGTCGTCGGCTCGGCGCTCGCCGGGCGCGCCCAGACCATGGACCAGCTGATCGCCTTCCGCGCCGTGCAGGGTGTCGGAGCCGGCGGCCTCATGATCGGCGTGCAGGCGATCATCGCCGACATCGTGCCGCCCAGGGAACGCGGCCGCTTCATGGGCCTGATCGGCGCGGCCTTCGGACTCGCCTCGGTCGCCGGGCCCCTGCTGGGCGGCTACTTCACCGACCATCTCTCCTGGCGCTGGTGCTTCTACATCAACGTGCCCTTCGGCCTCGTCACCATGGCCGTCGTCGCCGTCGTCCTGGAACTGCCCAGGCCGCGCGTGAAGCCCCGCCTGGACTACCTCGGCGCCCTGCTGCTCGCCGCCGCCTCCACCTGCCTGGTGCTGCTCACCAGCTGGGGCGGCACCGAGTACGCGTGGGACTCCACGGTCATCCTCGGCCTCGCCGCCGGCGCGGTCGCGGCCTCCGCCCTCTTCCTGATCGCCGAGCACTTCGCGCCCGAACCGCTGATCCCGCTGCGCCTGTTCCGGGACTCCGTCTTCAACGTCACCGCGCTCGTCGGCCTCGTCATCGGCGTCGCCCTGTTCGGCGCCGCCAGCTATCTGCCGACCTACCTGCAGATGGTCGACGGCGCCACCGCGACCGAGTCCGGCCTGCTGATGCTCCCCATGATGGGCGGCATCGTCGGCGCCTCGATCATCTCCGGGCAGCTCATCAGCCGCACCGGGCGCTACCGGATCCACCCCGTGCTCGGCGGGGCGCTGTCCGTCGTCGGCATGTGGCTGCTCTCCCGCCTCGACGTCGACACACCCCGGCTGCACTACAGCATCTGGATGGCCGTCCTCGGCGCCGGCATCGGCATGGTGATGCCGGTCCTGGTCCTCGCCGTGCAGAACTCCGTGCGCCCCGCCGACCTCGGCACCGCCACCAGCGCCAACAACTACTTCCGGCAGATCGGCGGCAGCGTCGGCGCCGCCGTCTTCGGCACCCTCTTCGCGGGCCGGCTCACCGACGCCCTGGCCGACCGCGTCCCCGCCGGCGCCGGGCTGCCCGAAGCCGAGTCCATCACCCCGCAGCTCGTCCACACCCTGCCCCCGGCGCTGCGCGACGCCTACATCCGGGCGTACGCCGACGCGATGCCGCGCATCTTCCTGTACCTGGTGCCGGTGCTCGTGCTCGGCCTGCTGATCGCCCTCTTCCTCAAGGAGAAACCACTGGTGTCCCACAACGCCCCCGTCACCGAGCCCGAGACCGCACGGCACTCCGCGCAGGTCCCCCAGGCCCGTTCGCCCCAGGCGGCCGGCATCCCCGTCTGCGGCACGGTGCAGCACCCCGACGGTACCGTGGTGCCCCGTGCCGCGCTCACCCTCATCGACGTCGGCGGACAGCAGATCGGCCGGGGCGCCAGCGGCGACGACGGGCGGTACGCGCTGTCCACGCCCGGGTCCGGGGCGTACGTCCTGATCGCCGCCGCCGGCGGCCACCAGCCGCAGGCGGTCTCCGTGACCGTGGGCGAGCGTCCGGTCGAGCTGGACGTGGTCCTCGGCGGCGCCGGACGCCTGGCCGGCAGCGTCGTCACCGCCGACGGCACCCCCGTCCGGGACGCGATCGTCACCCTCACCAACGTCCACGGCGAGGTCGTGGCCACCACCCGCAGCGCCCGCGAGGGCGGCTACGTCATCACCGAGCTGGTGGCCGGCGAGTACACCCTCGCCGCCAGCGCGCCCGCCTTCCGCCCGGCCGCCCTGCCGGTCAGCGTCCAGGCCGCCCGAGAGACCCGGCAGGACGTCGAACTGGCCGGCGGAGCCGTCCTGCGCGGCACGGTGCGGGCCAGCGGCGGCCGGGCCGTGGAGGACGCGCGCGTGACGCTCCTCGACGCGGCCGGGAACGTCGTGGACACCCTGACCACCGGACCCGACGGCACCTTCCGCTTCATCGACCTGTCGTCCGGCGAGTACACCGTCATCGCCGCCGGCTACCCGCCCGTCGCCACCGTGCTCCAGGTGGCCGGCGGCGGACGCACCGAACGCGACCTCCAACTCGGCCACGAGGACTGACCCCCGCGCCCCTCGGCCCGGTCGGCTCGGCCCGTCGGCTTCCTGACCCGGGCGTCCGGCCCCGCGGCACCGGTCCTGGCCGGCCACCCGGACCTGGCGGTGGAGCCGCTCCGGGCGGGTCCCCGCTGACCCGCCCGGAGAGGTGAGGCCCGCGGCCCGCCGGTCCGGGACCTCAGTCGCGGGCCAGGGCGCGGTCCAGGAGGGAGAGCAGACGGTCCCAGTGGATCTTCAGCCCCGCAGCGCTGAAGGCGTCGGTGTCGGCCATGGTGAAACCGTGGACGGTGCCGGGGTAGACCTCACAGGTATGACCGAGGCCCACGGCGTCCAGGGCCCGGGTGAGTTCGCCGATGATTTCGGGCGTCATGTCGCCCTCGGCGATGCCGAGATGGACCTCGGCGGCGAGCCCGGGGATGAGGCGGTGCGGGCTGTCGGGCGCGTCGGTGACCACGAAGCCGGGATGGAACCCGGCGACGGCCGCCACCGCGTCGGGACGGGCCGCCGCGGTGTTCAGCGCGTACAGGGTGCCGATGCAGTAGCCCGTCACGGCGACCGGTCCGGCGCAGACCTCGGGCTGGGCGGTGAGGAATCCGAGGTAGGCGTCGGCGTCGCTGAGGACCCGGTCGGCGGTGTGCGCCTCGAGTACCGGCATCAGCCGGGCGAGGACCGCGGGCCGGACCTCTTCACCGATGTACTCGGGGAGTTCCGTCACCGGTGCCGGGCCGTGCCGGTGGTAGAGGTTGGGAAGGAGCACGTAGTAGCCGTGCCCGGCCAGTTCCGTGGCCATCCGCTCCAGTACCGGCCGCCTGCCGAAGGCGTCCGAGTACATCAGCACCCCCGGGTGCCGCTTCCCGTCGTCGGGGAAGGCGGCGAACGCGTCGGCCGGGCCGTCCGTCGTGGGTATCCGTAATGTCTTGGTGGGCATGAGATCTCCTGTCGTCGTCGATGTGCCGAGCCAGTGATCGACGCGACGGAGGCGGGGCCCGCGCGGCGGCGCGGGTTCCCGGATCGCACAGCGGGCCCGCACCGGCCCGTACGGCGCTCAGCGGAGCACCGGGTCACCGATCCGTGTGTGGCGCGAGGCCGTCCCGGTAGTCATGGCGACAACCTATCCCGCGGTGGCGGCGCGAGCGGAGCGGGGCCGGGTGTCCGGGGCGGTCGACAAGTGGGTGGTGCTCAGTAGTTGCGCCACTCGTCCAGGACGTACTCGAGCACCGCGGGGTCCATCAGCGTGCTCGCCCGCACGTCGGTGCGGCGGCGGTCCACGGGGAACACGGTCGCCGACCTGAGCACCGCGTCGTCCAGGTAGCGCAGCTTCGGGACGTCCGCCGCGAGCCGCAGCGGCGGGGCCCCGGTACCGCGGGCGGCGAGTACGAACCCCCAGTTGCCGAAGCTCGGCACGTCGACCTGGAACTCCGTCGTCGCGTAGCCCGCGGTCTCGATCGTCTTCGCGATCGACCAGTACGTCTTCGGCGCGAAGAACGGCGACCCGCTCTGCACCATCACCCTGCCCTGCGGCGCCAGGACCTGGCCGAGCAGATGGTAGAACTCCACCGAGTACAGCTTGGCCAGCGACGCCGAATCCGGATCCGGGAAGTCGATGATCACCGCGTCGTACCGCTGCCGGGCGTCGCGCAGCCAGGTGAAGGCGTCGGCGTTCACCACCTCGGCCCGCGGGTCGTCCAGCGAGCCGTGGTTGAGGGAGCGCAGCGGTTCGTAGGTCCGCGCCAGCCGGGTCATGGCCGGGTCCAGTTCGACCAGGGTGACGTGCCGGACGTCGTCGTAGCGCAGGACCTCGCGCAGCGCGAGCCCGTCGCCGCCGCCCATGATCAGCACGTTGGAGCGGCGGCCCGACAGCGCGGGGTGGACGAGCGACTCGTGGTAGCGGTACTCGTCGACCGAGCTGAACTGCAGGTCGCCGTTGAGGAACAGCCGGAGGTCGGGATCCCCGGTGAAGGCGGTGGCGCGGGTGATCACGATGTCCTGGTACTGCGTGGTCTCGGCGTGCACGATCGGGTCCGCGTACATGTGCTGCCGCGCGGTGACCTCGAGGTCGTCCGCCAGCGCGTACGTCGTGCCCAGCACGGCGAGCACCGCGGTGACGCCGGCCAGCAGGCCGGCCAGCACCATGCGGCGGGTCTCGCGGCGGAAGATGAACACCACGACGACGACGCCGGCGACCGCGTTGACCGCCCCGACCACCAGGGCGCCCCTCAACTGGCCGAAGGTCGGCAGCAGGAACAGCGGGAAGCACAGGCCACCGACCAGGGCACCGATGTAGTCGACGGCGAACATGTCGGCGACCGCGCTGCTCGCCTCCTGACGGCGGATCCGCTGCAAAAGGGTCATCAGCAGCGGGATCTCGGCACCGATCAGCAGGCCGACCACCAGGGACACCACGATCATCGCCGGCATGTAGAGCTGGAGCCAGGCGAAGGCCACGTACAGCACCAGGACGGACAGGCCGCCTACCAGGGCCAGTACGCCCTCCAGCACCGCGAACGCGACGACGGCCCGGCTGCGCAGCGGTTTGGCGGCCAGCGAGCCCACGCCCATGGCGAAGACCATCACGGAGATGACCACGGAGGTCTGGAGCACCGAGTTGCCGATGAGGTAACTGCCCAGCGCGGTCAGGGCCAGTTCGTAGACGAGGCCGCAGGCCGCGCAGAGGAAGACGGCGAGCAGCAGGAGGAAACGCGCCCCGCGGCCGGGACGGTCGGCCGGGGGGCGTGGCGGAGCCGCGGTGTCGCGGTCGTCCAGGGTGGTGGGACTCATGTCGGTGCGGTCCTAGGAGAGGGCCGCGCCGACCATGAAGGCGGTGCCCAGGTACATGCCGGCCTGGACCCAGGCGGCGGGGTGCGGGCGGTCGTCGCTGTCCTCCAGGGCGACCGCACCCATGCGGCCCGGGGTGAGCACGCCGATCACGATGCCGACCAGCGTCATCACCAGCACGCCGGCCAGGCCGTAGAGGAGCGTGCTGAACAGGCCCTGGCCCAGCCCGTTCTCCGACTCGCTCGCGCGGATGGCCTCCATGATCACCAGGCCCACCGCGACGGACTGGCTGCCCAGCAGCACCGCAGCCCCGCGGTTGCGGTCCCGCCACACGACGTGGAAGAGCTTTCCGGGCGTGACGAGGTCGAGGGCGACGAAGCCGACGGCCATCACGGCGAGGCCTATGACTCCGTAGAGGAGGGCCTGGCCGGCCGACTCGAGGATCTCGGACACTGGTTGCCTTTCTGCGGGGCGTCTGGAGAGGGGAGGCGGCGGCCGGCGGCCGCCGGTGTCATTTGCCTTCGCCGGGTCCGCCGCCGCGGTAGCTCTGGCTGTTCGGGTTGGGCCAGTTGATGAGGTGCTGCTGGTGGCGCCGGTAGCCGTTGCGGTAGTCCTCGATCTCGATCAGGCTGCCGCCGCGGTACGGCGAGACGGTCACCATGTCGTCGCCGTAGCGCAGGAACTGCATGCCGTCGCCGGAGGACCGGTCGAGTGCCTTGCGGTGGTGATGGATGGCGTCGGCGACCCGGGTCGGGGGGCTGTTGCTGTCCAGCCACCGGTATCCGCTGGTGGTGTAGGTGTCGCTGATCCAGGAGCGCGGCACGCCCTTGTCACCGCCCCCGCCGCTGGAGCAGGCGGAGAGCAGGACCGCGACCAGCGCTGCCGCCGTCGCTCCCCGCGCGAGTCTGGCGCTGTTCATCGGGCCTCCAGCCGGGTGTGCGTCGATACGATCTGCCCGTCCTGCGGGTAGGTGTGCCAGGTGTGCCAGGCCAGCCGGGCACGCGACGGGGTGCCGGACTCCTCGGCGACCACCGCGGTCACTGCCTGCGGTGAACCGGGGAAGACCCCGCACAGGCTGTGCTCGGCGGCGCCCGCCCGGTCCAGGATCCCCGCCACCCGCGTGTCGAACCCGGCGGGGTCCAGGCGCTCCGTGGTGGCAGCGAACTCGTAGGTCCAGCCGACGAGTTGACGCCGGTGACGGGCCGGCAGCCCGCGGACGGCCCGCGGCAGACACGCCACCGTCTCCCGCACGGGTCCGGCGAAGACCTGGTGCGAGGCACCGAGCAGCCTCAGTCGTACCGTGAGCCCGCCCAGGAGCACCTCGCGCTCGGCGAGCGCCGGCCGCTCGGCCAGGTCCAGCGAGAAGCAGAGCTGGTCCGCGGCCGTGTCCAGATAGGGAGCCTGCAGAGATACGGCGTGCACGCGGCCCCCCGGTCCGATTTTGCTACGAGCGGCGCCGAGTATGACACACGGGGCCCAGAGGGCCGGAACACCGGGGTTCCCGGGCCTCGCGGTCGGGGTGCCGCCGCGTCCGCCGGTGAGGGTCCGCCCGCCGGTCCCGCAGCCAGTGGTCCGGACCGGCGACAGTTGTCCACAGCCCTGGCCGAGGAGGCGGGGCAGCGCGTACGGTTCCCAAGAGACGAAGATCCCCCCGACCCGACTGCACGCCTCTGACCTGCGAATGGACCGCGACTCGTGAAAATCCTCATCAGCGCCGACATGGAGGGCGCCACCGGCGTCACCTGGCCCGGCGACGTGTTGCCGGGGACCCCGCAGTGGGAGCGGTGCCGATCGATGTTCACCTCGGACGTGAACGCCGCCGTGCAGGGCTTCTTCGACGGCGGCGCGGACGAGGTGCTCGTCAACGAGGCCCACTGGAGCATGCGCAACCTGCTCCTGGAGCGGCTCGACGAGCGGACCGAGATGCTCACCGGGCGGCACAAGGCGCTGTCCATGGTGGAGGGCGTCCAGCACGGGGACGTGGACGGCATCGCCTTCATCGGCTACCACACCGGCGCCGGCATGGAGGGCGTCCTCGCGCACACCTACCTCGCCAACCAGATCACCGGTGTGTGGCTGAACGGCGTACGCGCCAGCGAGGGCCTGCTCAACGCGCACGTCGTCGCCGAGTACGGCGTGCCGGTGGTGCTGGTCACCGGGGACGACCTGGCCTGCGAGGACGCGCTCGGTTACGCGCCCGAGGCCATGAAGGTCGCGGTCAAGGACCACGTCTCGCGGTACGCCGCCGTGTGCCGCACCCCGGCCAGGACCGCCGCCGACATCCGGGCCGCGGCCAAGGACGCCGCGTCGCTCGCGGTGCGGTACGAGCCGGTGAGCGGCGGCCCGTTCACCGTCGAGGTGGAGTTCGACGCCGAGCACCTGGCGGCCGCCTCGACCGTCGTGCCGGGCGTGGCCCGCGTCGGCGAGCGCAAGGTCGCGTACACCCACGACACCATGTTCGAGACCATCCGCACCTTCAAGGCGGTCACCACGATCGTCTCGGCCGCGGTGGAGGAGCAGTATGGCTGAGCACACCGAAGGCAGGACCGCGGGCCCGTCCGGGGGCACGGACGCGCAGGCGCTGGACGAGGTCGTCCGGTTCACGTCCGACCTCATCCGGATGGACACCACCAACCGCGGCGGCGGCGACTGCCGGGAACGCCCGGCCGCCGAGTACGCCGCCGAGCGGCTCGCCGAGGCCGGCATCGAGCCCACGCTGCTGGAGCGCACCGAGGGACGGACCAACGTCGTCGCCCGGATCGAGGGCACCGACCCCTCCGCCGACGCGCTGCTCGTGCACGGTCACCTCGACGTGGTGCCCGCGGAGGCCGCCGACTGGAGCGTGCACCCCTTCTCCGGGGAGATCCGCGACGGCGTCGTCTGGGGACGCGGCGCGGTGGACATGAAGAACATGGACGCGATGATCCTCGCCGTCGCGCGCACCTGGGCCCGGCAGGGCGTCCGGCCCCGGCGGGACGTGGTGATCGCGTTCACCGCGGACGAGGAGGCGAGCGCCGAGGACGGCTCCGGGTTCCTCGCCGACCGGCACGCCGGCCTGTTCGAGGGCTGCACCGAGGGCGTCAGCGAGTCCGGGGCGTTCACCTTCCACGACGGCGGCGGCCGGCAGATCTACCCGATCGCCGCCGGCGAGCGCGGCACCGGCTGGCTGAAGCTCACCGCGCGCGGCCGGGCCGGCCACGGCTCCAAGGTGAACCGGGAGAACGCGGTCACCCGGCTCGCGGCGGCGATCACCCGCATCGGCGAGCACGAGTGGCCGCTGCGGCTGACCCCGACCGTGAGCGCCGCCCTCACCGAACTCGCCGCCCTGTACGGCATCGACGCCGACCTGAGCGACGTGGACGGTCTGCTGGACAAGCTTGGACCGGCCGCCAAGCTGGTCGAGGCCACCGTCCGCAACAGCAGCAATCCGACCATGCTGGACGCCGGGTACAAGGTCAACGTCATCCCGGGCCAGGCCGTCGCCCATGTCGACGGACGGTTCCTCGCCGGCTGCGAGGACGAGTTCCGCGCCACCCTCGACCGGCTCACCGGACCGGACGTGGACTGGGAGTTCGCCCACCACGAGGTCGCCCTCCAGGCGCCCGTGGACTCGCCGACGTTCGCGGGCATGCGCGCCGCCGTGGAGGAGTTCGCCCCCGAGGGGCACGTCGTGCCGTACTGCATGTCCGGCGGCACGGACGCCAAGCAGTTCTCGCGGCTCGGCATCACCGGCTACGGCTTCGCGCCGCTGAGGCTGCCGGAGGGCTTCGACTACCAGGCGCTCTTCCACGGCGTCGACGAACGCGTCCCGGTCGACGCCCTGCACTTTGGTGTCCGTGTCCTCGACCGGTTCCTGCGCACGGCCTAGCGCCCGCTCGACAAGGCTCTGGAGAAGAAGTTGGGGGAGTCAGTGCAGACTCTGGCGTACGGATCATGGCCCTCGCCGGTCGACGCGGCGCTCGCCGCCGCGCACGACGGACGGCCCGACGACGTGGGCTTCGTCGGCGACGAGGTGTGGTGGACCGCGCCCAGGCCGACCGAGGGCGGCCGGCGCACCCTGGTCCGCCGGCACCCGGACGGCACCGAGGAACCGGTGCTGCCCGCGCCGTGGAACGTGCGCAGCCGCGTCATCGAGTACGGCGGCCGCCCCTGGACCGCGCTCACGACCCCCGCCGGACCGCTGGTCGTCTTCGTGAACTTCGCCGACCAGCGGCTGTACGCCTACGAGCCGGGCGGCGCCGAGCCGCGCCCGCTGACCCCCGTGTCCCCGGTGGGCGGCGGGCTGCGCTGGGCGGAGCCGCAGCCGCGCCCCGAGCGGGGCGAGGTGTGGTGCGTGCTGGAGGAGTTCACCGGCGAGGGACCGGGCGACGTGCGCCGGGTCCTGGCGGCGGTGCCGCTGGACGGATCGGCGGCCGGCGACCGGGGCGCGGTGCGCGAGCTCACCGACGACCGGCACCGGTTCGTCACCGGGCCGCGGGTCTCGCCCGACGGGCGGCGCGCCGCCTGGCTCGCCTGGGACCATCCGCGCATGCCCTGGGACGGCACCGAGCTGATCGTCGCCGACATCGGCCCCGAGGGCACGTTCCGGGACGCCCGGACCGTCGCCGGCGGCACCGAGGAGTCGATCGCCCAGGTCGACTGGGCCCCCGACGGCGCCCTGCTGTACGCCTCGGACCGCACCGGCTGGTGGAACCTGTACCGCGACGGGCGAGCGCTGTGCACCCGCGAGGAGGAGTTCGGCGGGCCGCTGTGGAAGCTCGGGCAGCGCTGGTTCGCGCCGCTCGGCAACGGCCTGATCGCCGTCCTGCACGGCCGCGGCGCCACCGCCCTCGGCGTACTCGACCCGGAGACCGGCGAGGTCGTCGACGCGGCCGGCCCCTGGACCGAGTTCGCGGCCACCCTCGCCGCCCACGGCGAGCGGGTGGTGTCCGTCGGCGCCGGTCCGCGCAGCGCCTACGAGGTGGTGGAACTCGACACGCGCACCGGCCGGACCCGCGTGGTCGGCGCCCCGCACGAGGACGCCGTGGACCCCGCGTACTGCCCCGAACCGCTGATCCGCACCTTCACCGGGCCCGGCGGACGCGACATCCACGCGTACGTCCACCCGCCGCGGCACCCCGGCTGCGTCGCCCCCGACGGCGAACTGCCGCCGTACGTGATCTGGGCGCACGGCGGCCCCACCAGCAGGTCGCCCCTGGTGCTGGACCTGGAGATCGCCTACTTCACCTCGCGCGGCATCGGCGTCGCGGAGGTCAACTACGGCGGTTCGACGGGACACGGCCGGGAGTACCGCAACCGGCTGCGCGGGCAGTGGGGCGTCGTCGACGTCGAGGACTGCGCGGCCGTCGCCCTGGCCCTGGCCGAGGAGGGCACCGCGGACCCGGCACGGCTCGCCGTGCGCGGCGGCAGTGCGGGCGGCTGGACGGCGGCCGCCTCGCTCACCGCCACCGACGTCTACGCGTGCGGCACGATCATCTACCCGATCCTCGACCTGACCGGCTGGGGCACGGGGGAGACCCACGACTTCGAGTCGCAGTACCTGGAGAGCCTGATCGGCCCCCTGGCCGAGGTGCCGGACCGGTACGCCGAACGGTCGCCCGTCGAGCACGCCGACCGCGTCACCGCGCCGTTCCTGCTGCTGCAGGGCCTGGACGACGTGATCTGCCCGCCCGTCCAGTGCGAGCGGTTCCTCGCCCGCATGGCGGGCCGCGGAGTGCCGCACGCCTACATCGCCTTCGAGGGGGAGGGCCACGGCTTCCGCCGGGCGGACACCATGGTGCGTGCCCTGGAAGCCGAACTCTCGCTGTACGCCCAGGTCTTCAAGCTCGACCGTGCCGACGTCCCGACCCTGGAGATGACCGGGTGAAGCCCCTGTCCCGCCCGTCCCGGCTCGCACCGGGCGCCCGCGTCGCCGTCGTCGCGCCCAGCGGACCGGTGCCCGAGGAGCGGCTGCAGGCGGGCCTCGACGTGCTGCGCGGCTGGGATCTCGACCCCGTCGTCGCGCCGCACGTCCTGGACCGGCACGCCGCCTTCGACTACCTCGCCGGCACCGACGCCGACCGCGCCGCCGACCTCCAGTCGGCCTGGTGCGACCCGGCCGTGGACGCCGTGCTGTGCGCCCGCGGCGGGTACGGCGTTCAGCGCATGGCCGACCTGCTCGACTGGGAGGCGATGCGTGCGGCCGGGCCGAAGGTGTTCGTCGGCTTCAGCGACATCACCGCGCTGCACGAGGCGTTCGCCCGCCGGCTGGGCCTGGTCACGCTGCACGGCCCGATGGCCGCGGGCATCGACTTCCTGAAGAACGCACGGGCGCAGGAACACCTGAAGGCCACCCTGTTCGCGCCGGAGACGGTCCGCGTCATCGCCTCCGGCACCGGTACGCCGATGGTGCCGGGCCGCGCGCGGGGCGTCACCCTCGGCGGCTGCCTCGCCCTGCTCGCCGCCGAGCTGGGCACCCCGCACGCCCGCCCCGGCGCCCGCGGCGGGCTGCTGTGCCTGGAGGACGTGGGGGAGGAGCCGTACCGCCTGGACCGCTACCTCACCCAGCTGCTGCGGGCCGGCTGGCTCGACGGCGTCGCGGGCATCCTGCTCGGGTCGTGGGAGCAGTGCGAGCCCGCCGAGCGGCTGCGCCCGATGCTGGCCGACCGGCTGGCGGGGCTCGGCGTGCCGGTCGCCGAGGGCTTCGGCTTCGGCCACTGCGCGGGAGCGCTGACCGTGCCCTTCGGGGTGGCGGCGGAACTCGACGCGGACGCGGGCACCTTGACGCTGGACGAGCCGGCGCTGGGCTGACCGGGCATCCCTCCCGGGCGCGTCGTAGAGTGGCGGGATGCCGCACATCGCGACCCGCCACCTCGCCGAGGGCCCCCGCGTGGGCATACGCCACTTCACCTACGAGGACGGCGCCGAGTTCACCGCCCGGGTGCGCGAGAGCAAGGACCTGCACCACCCGTGGCTCTTCCCGCCGGACAGCGCCCAGGCCTACGCCGCCTACGCGTCCCGGCTGATCGAGGACCCGACCAAGGCCGGGTTCCTGGTGTGCGAGAAGGACGGCGGCGGCATCGCCGGATTCGTCAACATCAACAACATCGTCGGGGGCGGCTTCCTCAGCGGGGCCCTCGGCTACGGCGCCTTCGCGCACGCCGCGGGCCGCGGCCTGATGCGCGAGGGACTGGGCCTGGTCGTGCGGTACGCCTTCGGGCCGCTGCGGCTGCACCGCCTGGAGATCAACGTGCAGCCGGGCAACGCCGCCTCGATCGCCCTGGCCCGCGCCTGCGGCTTCCACCTGGAGGGCTTCTCGCCGCGCATGCTCTACATCGACGGGGCCTGGCGCGACCACCAGCGCTGGGCGATCACCGCCGAGACCGCGACTTCCGGTTGATCTTCATGGTGTCCAGGTCGGTGACCGACGACCTGAGGTCGCCGAATCCGTAGCCGAGTCCGCGCAGCACCGTCTCCGCCCGGTCCTCGGCGATCGCGGCGGCCATCTCCTCACCGTCCGCCGCGTCCGACAGCACGACGAACCGCATCGAGAAGTGCTTCAGCGGCGACGGCTCGTACGACAGCGAGCCCTCCTCGGTGAACCGCATGCTCGCCATCCCGTGCTCGCCGGCCTCGGCGAGCAGCCGGGCACGCGCGTCCTCGGTCAGCGCCGCCCAGGTGCCCCGGACGATCACCCGGTAGGTGTGCTGCTCACTCACGTGCCGCTCCTTCGTACGTACGCCGACCGCCCGACTGTAGGCCGACGCGGTCCCGGCACCCAGCGAATTAAACGTGAGCCACATCGCGTGGACGCGGCCGACAGCGCCCCTGTTCACCGCGCCGGTGAGCGGCTTCCATGGGGAACCGTGACGACGATCCGACGTGAGGTACTGACGCTGCCCGCCGCGCCGCTGGGACCGGACAACCCGCTGCCGCCGCTGCGCCCGCTGGACGAGGCCCACCGCATCGACGACCGGGACCGGGCAGGCCTGCCGCGCGACATGGCCCGGCAGGTCGGCTACGAACCCCTGCGCAGCCTGCTGCCCGTACCGGTCAGGGACGGATACGGCCGGAGCCGCGCGCCGCGCGGCCTGGACGCCCTCGTCATCGAGAACGACCGGCTGAGGGCCACCGTCCTGCCCGGCCTCGGCGGCCGGATCGCCTCCCTCTTCCACAAACCCACCGAACGCGAACTCCTCTACGTCAACCCGGTGTTCCAGCCCGCCGACTTCGCCCTCAACGGCGCCTGGTTCTCCGGCGGCATCGAATGGAACATCGGCGCCACCGGCCACACCGCCCTGTCCTGTTCGCCCGTGCACGCCGCCCGGGTGCCCGCGCCCGACGGCGGGGAGATGCTGCGCCTGTGGGAGTGGGAGCGGCTGCGCGACCTGCCCTTCCAGGTCGACCTGTGGCTGCCCGAGGGCTCGGACTTCCTGCGCGTCGGCGTCCGGATCCGCAACCCGCACGAGCGGCCGGTACCGACCTACTGGTGGTCCAACATCGCCGTCCCCGAGGACCGCCGCGTCCTTGCCCCCGCCGACGAGGCCTGGCACTTCGGCTACGAGCGCCGGCTGCGCCGCGTCCCGGTCCCCTCGTACGACGGCGTGGACCGGACGTACCCGCTCAACAGCACCTACGCCGCCGACTGGTTCTACGAGGTACCCGACGGCCGGCGCCGCTGGATCGCCGCGCTCGACGAGGACGGGCACGGGCTGGCGCAGACCTCGACCGACACCCTGCGCGGCCGCAAGCTCTTCGTGTGGGGCACGGGCCCCGGCGGCCGGCGCTGGCAGGAGTGGCTCACCGAGCCCGGCACGGGCGGCTACTGCGAGATCCAGGCCGGACTCGCCCGCACCCAGCTGGAGCACGTGGAACTGGAGGCCGAGAGCGAGGTGTCCTGGCTGGAGGCGTACGGGCCGCTCGACGCGGAGCCCGGGGGCGCGTGGCACACCGTGCTGCGCGGGGCGGAGGAGCGGCTGGAGACCGCCCTGCCGCGCGCCGAGGTGGACGCCGCGTACGCGGCCTGGCAGCCGTACGCCGACGCCGAGCCCGGGGAGCGCCTCGCCACCGGATCGGGCTGGGGCGCGCTCGAGGTGCTGCGCACCGGCTGGAAGCTGCCCGGCACCCCCTTCGAGGAGAGCACCCTCGCGGACGAGCAGGAACCGTGGCTGCACCTGCTGCGCGCGGGCTACCTCCCGGAGCCGGACCGGCACCGGCCGCCCGGCGGGACGCTGGTGGCCCGGCCCTGGCGGGACATGCTGGAGACGGCTCCCGCCACGCCGGACACCGAATACCACCTCGGCATCGCCCAGTGGCACGCCGGCGACCTGGCGCAGGCGGAGCGCAGTTGGGAACGCGGCCTGAAGGACGCCGCCGCCCGCTGGCCGTTGCTGCGCTGCCTCGCACTGGCCGACCGGGAGGGCGGCCACCCCGAGCGGGCCGCCGACCGGTACGCCGAGGCCTACGACGACCTGTGCGCGCGGCGTCGCGGCGAGGACGGCCGGTGGGACGAGGGGGACGGCGGGGACGACGACGGGCCGTGGCAGGCGGTGACGGCCGCGCTGGGACGCGAGGCGATCGAGGCGCTGCTCGCGGCCGGACGCACGGCGGACGCCCGTGCCGTGTGGGAGCGGCTGCCCGAAGTGGTGCGCACCCGCGGCCGGTTCCGGCTGGCCGAGGCCGGGCTGCTGCACGCCGAGGGCCGGGGCGCCGAGGCCCGGGCCGTCTACGACGAGGGCTTCGAGGTCGCCGACCTGCGGGAGGGCGACGAGAGCATCGGCCGGCTGTGGGCCCGGCTCACCGACGAGCCGCTCCCGGCCCGCCACGACTTCCGGATGCGGCCGGACGGGGGGTGAGCCCCGACGCCCCGCCGCCCGGCCGCACGGTCACTGGGCCTGCCGGTCCACGTACTCGTAGACGCTCCCGTCGGGGTGACGGGCGATCAGGTTGCGGCCCGCGGGGGTGGGCACCGGGCCCGCGATGACGTCCGCGCCCAGCCCGGTCAGGACCCGGTGGGTCTCCTCGACGTCCGTCACCGCGATCGTCGCCGCCACCTTGCGCAGCACCTCGAGCTGGGACTCGGGGCCGCTCATCAGCAGGAAGCAGCCGACGGCGGCGACCTCGACGCCCCCGCGCTCGAACCGCAGCGCCGGGGCGCCGGCCAGGCCTTCGTAGAAGGGGATCGCCCGGTCCAGGTCGTCGACACAGATACGCAGTGTGGCTCCCAGAATCTTCATACGGGCGAGCCTAGTTGGCGGTCGCGGGACGCGGGCCCCATGGACCGTCGGGTCGCGGGTACCCGTACGGCATGGACCGCATGGATCACTTGGAACACCTGGACAGGCAACTGGTCGACGAACTGGCGCAGGTGGCACGCGAGACCGTGCGCGACGAGCTGCGCGAGCAGACGCGGAAGCAGCGCCGCAAGGCCACGCTCTACGCCGCCTCCGGTGCCGCCGCGCTGTACGCGGGCGCGGCCCTCGCGCTCGCCGTGGGCCTGGCTCTCGCCATCGGCCTGCCCGGCTGGGCCGCCGCGCTGATCACCGCCGCTCTCCTGGGCGTCGCGGCCTACCTGCTGCGCGGAGCGGCCCGGCCGCACACCCCGGGGCCGGGCGCCGGCTCCGGGCACGGCGCGGCCGGACACGCCCCCACCGCACCGCCGAACGGACTCGGCGTGCCGTACCCGCCGATGCCGCCGGTCGCCCCCGGCGAGGTGGCGGGCACCCCGGGCAGCACCGGCTCCCCGGCGCCGCGCCGGGACGACGCCGGCCCGGACGGCCCGCACCACCGCGGCTGACCCACCCACGGCAACGGCGGCGCCCCCGGACGATCGTGATCGCGGAGGAGGGCGACCACGCGGTCGTCCCGTACGCCGACCACCTGATCCGGATCCCGGCGACGCCGACGCTGCTCCAGCCGCTGGTGGCGACGGTGCCCC